>NZ_PDZN01000033.1:0-62212 GCF_002735765.1 Janthinobacterium sp. BJB304 | reverse complement strand
GTGCATCCTCACTCGTCGTTGAATTTGAAATCACCTCGCATGTACAGGAGGGAGCTGGCGCGCCGGGCTCAGGAAAGCGGCGCTAACTAAACGATTGGCTGTGTCTGGTTATACGGGGGCAAGATCAGATCATGTCTTGAGCCGACGGTCGCAGCTGCAAGACGATTGGCCGAACTCGGTCGGTGACCATAGAGGATAACATCTTGCTCATTTGGAAAATACTCGAAATCTCACAAGCCTGAATGGCTGCGATGCATGGGAACAAGTGAGGGTTACACGATTGGGCGGGCGTGCATTATGAGATGAGGTAGCGACCTATGCGAGTCAGTGGCGGCGAGGTGACTCTCCACGCTAGTTTAGACACTCCTGATCCATAGTTCTTGGCCGATGAGAATCCGATGGATCGTGTTTGGAGCCTAGCAGTCCTGCCAGGAACCTTGGCTGCGATCTCATAGCTGCCTGATCCAACGACGAGATCGGGGCTGGCCGGTCTATCTCCCCTCCCCTGCTGAGACTCCCGCCGCGCACAAGCAAGAGCTGCCTGAGCTTTGGCGCGTTTCTGCACTAACGTTCACATGGCAAAACGCCTTGTGACGGTAATCTCGGGTTCCACGGGACGCGGAGCAATCGATTCGAGTTATCTTTCGCATCATTTCCACTCTGCAACGATGTATTTAAGCTAAAGTGTTGCGTTGACCGATTTAATCTTCTGTCAAGAGCCGACTTTCCTATTGGGCGGGTCTGGCACGGTGCCCAATAATCTGTGTATTAAACAAAGGATGAACATGCTTGTTCTAGTATTTGGCAATATTTCCCTCAATCCAGATGCTGTCGGAAAATTGGAATTGGCCGTTGAGAACACGGACTACGTTCGCAAGACTATAACGCGAGTCTGGGACCTGACTGGCCAGCATTTGTTACTAGAAGCCAGCACCTCCGTTTCCACAGACGATGGCGCACAGAGGCGCGATCCGCTTACCGTCGCCCGCGACAATATCATTCATGAAGAAATTCGACTCGCCCTACACGAACGCCGAGATGCAGCGACATGGAACGAAATTGACGCCGTTCTCAAAGCACAACTATAGATCGTTAAATCATGACAACGAAAATACTTGACGTGAAGTATGTTCATGCGGCCGCTGGTGACTGTTCGGCCGGCGCTATTCCTCCGCCTATGTACAAGGATGGTGATGTAGTCACGGTTGACCTTAAAGATGCGGATAGCATTGTTGTCGAACTTAGCCATGTTGATGCCAGCATCGGTGAATTTCTTGGAAAGGTACGGACAGGTGGAGCGCCCGAATTTGCACCTGGTGATGATGTGTCGTTCTACTATCAATAGGCCCAGAAGCCGTGCGTTTTCTTTCTATAATTCTATTGATGACCCTAGTCGGCTGTGACCAGACAGGGAGATATCAGATCACGGCAACCAAAGGCTCAACGCCAGAAGACGAACGCGCGTGGGTACTGGACACCAAAACTGGCCGGGTGACTCTTTGCTATGAACACACAGCAACTGTGAAGTGTTTGCATGCCAGTGCAATTCCTCCGCAGAAAGAGGAATAGGAAATTCCCCAGCAGCACCCCTTGCCCGGCGCCGACCGGGCAGTGATATTGAGAGGATCGGCATGGTGCCGGGCGACGAGGAAAGGCTATGAATCAAGTTCTCTATGGCGAGCTGGTAAGGTTAGCGCGGGGCCGGCTTCTTGCCACGTACAGTGACGTTTCTCCTCTCATCGGCCTGTCAATGGAGAATGAGCCGGATCGGGAGGAAATCGCGAGACTATTGGGAGAAATCGCAGAGTTCGAGCATCGCGAGGGGCGCCCCATGTTGACCGCATTGATTGTTCACCGAGGCAATGACAACAATCCTGGAGAGGGATTCTTCTCAATTGCTCACGATCTTGGACTCTACAACGGTCGTCGCGACCAGATCTCAAGACTGACTTTCTGGGTGAATCAAGTAACAAGTGTCCATAACCATTGGCGCTCGTAGTTTTGTCCAGACTAAGCGGAAAATCGATCACAGCACTATTCAAGCTGCGCTCGACGCGGCTGGTGCATTGACAAGGTCGGCGTGGTGCCGGCAAGCGAGGAAGAATGGAAACTAAGTGCACGAGCAAGGCGACTGATCCGGTGCGCTTCCAGCTGGTAGAGCTGAGCCGCCGTACTAGCTTGGATATCGACAGCGACGCCTTCGACGACGCAAGACGCGATTATCTATTTAACCAAGCAGCCCTAGCGACTGAGGAGAAATATGCTCTCGTCCTGCAAAATTACGTACAGTTCGAATCGACTCTGCATGCAATCGCATTAAACCATCTGGTTTTCAGTGCGCATAAATGGTCGGACTTTGTTGACGGCATTCAGTTAGTGAACGGGAGCCTTCTAAATTTGCTCTCATCGACGAAGGCTTACTTGGACCAGGTACCTCAGCATCTCAACGACGTTTTCGGCAATGGTTCGGCGCAAGCAACGGCATTCGAGCAGCTGACTAATAAGGAGTTTGATGAGCGCTTTGAGTATCGCGTGATAAGTGGGCTACGCAACCATCTGCAACATGGAGATTTCCCTGTCAAATGGTTAAATTTCTCCAGTGACTGGAAGACGACAGAAGGAGAAAAGGAGTCGTGCGCCCACAAAATCGCCGCTTTTCTATCCATTGACGACCTGCTAAAGAACGACAAAATTCGAGCTCTCACTAGGGATGAGCTGAAAGCGCTTGGGCAACCCCGATTGGATGTCAAGCCGCTCGTGAGAGCTTATGTCTCCAGTATTGCACGACTGCACTGCAGCGTCCGATCCTCCATCCAGCAGAAGACGCATCCTGCCGAGGAACGAGTGCGTGACCTGATCACGCGAGCCAGAGATAGTGCAATGGAGATGCCGCTTGGCCTGTCCGCTGTTGCTTTCAGTGAGATTGGACAGGTCCTCGAACAGATTCCAGTGTTCAGTGACAATATTGATCGCCGGAAACACCTGCAGAAACGCAGTTCGGTGATCACCAATTTGGAAAAGCACTTCGTCTCAGCGGAAGCGATACCAACATAGGATAGATAGGAAAACAGTTTAGACCGTTTTACAATTGACGTAACAAGTAAAGGTAAATTATATGAGCAATACACCGGTTAATATGGTCAACTTCCCATATCTGCCTGTCGCAGATGGGAATACGCTTGTGTGCACGGAAGAAAACTGGAAGGCCAGTAAAGGACAAGACAAGGACGATGATTATTACGACGAAATATCACCGGATGGTGCAGTCGTTGCGCGCTACCACGTTTTCCACCATATGAGCATGTACCCACCGTTTCAAGCTAACTCGGGCTGGAAAAAATTCAATCTAGATGGCGCTGTGATCGCAAGCGGGAAAAAATAGCCAGGCGCCTAAGGAAAATTTCGCTAACGCGAAAAAGGAAAAAAATGGCAAAAACTAAGTACCCTAATACCACCCTACCACCGCTCCAATCGCTTTACTTCTTGCTGTCAGATGGCTCGCAAGTGCACGCATTGCTGAAGCCGCAACCGGACGCATCTGGCAGTAAAGTGTCTCACGTCGACATGGACTGTGCAGGAGCTCGCAGTAACTTGCTAGTGGGTTTTAACAAGTCTGGAACCAGGACAATCATCCAGGCAGCACAAGAGGCATACCGGTACGCAGAGCACGAAGCTAATCGAATTCAAGCGCAGATTATCGAAATCCGACTTGGAGGGGAAGAGTTCGTGGAGCGCGCTGACATTGAACGGAGTGCCGGGTCTGGCGTTCCCATTGTGATTGTTTAACTAGGCCGGAAAAGGTTCCATCACCACCCGCGGCCCGCAATGACGGACCAGGAATGGCGCATTGAGAAGGTTAGCGCGGTGCTGGCCAATGAAGAAAGAGAAGAAGACACCTATGGGTAAGACTTGGAAAATCGGCTACAAGGATGAAAAGGGTGAAAAGGGTGAAACTGTTTTCCTCTCTATCCAAGGAAGCTGCGAACGCCCGACAAAGAGCGAAGCTGCGAACGCACTGCTCGCGAAATTGTCCAACCGTTTCTACGGAGGAAATAATCCAGAAAGCATTCAAAGGCAAGCGAATAACTTGTTGGAGTCGGAGGGCTACACGATTGTCAGCATCGTGCCAGACGACGAAGCTAATTAGACAAGCGGAAACCCCCACGTCTTGGTGGCGCTGACAGCAGCACCTACAGCCCACACATCGGACTTGGTGCATTAGAAGGCAAAAGATAATCAATGATGAAATTTGTTGCAATACATAGTGATTTGGAGATCCAAAGCGATGTTCTTCGATTTCGCCTTCAGCGCGGAAGTACTCCTAGAACAAGAGAAGTTGTTGCTTTACGCAATGGGGGGGAAGTCGGCTTGATAATCTTTGAAGATTGGGGGCCGCCATTTAGCTTTATCTATGAAATTTTTGTACTTCCAGAGGCAAGAAATGACCGCATAGGTACTTCGCTTCTTTTGCATGCCGAAATCATGGCGGCCGAGCTTGGCCGCTCAAGCATTCGTCTGACTCCAAGATCTCTTTGTGAAGAGGCGATGTCAGACCTAGAACTAACCACCTGGTATAAAAGAAAGGGTTACATCGAATGCGCTTCCGAAACAGGGCAACTGGAGAAGTTTCTTTTTCCATCACCTACTTGAAGGCAATATGTGAAGATCGAGGAAATCCCCAAGCAGCACTCACGGCCGCACGACGCGGCCTGGCGCAATGAGAAGGCCAGCGCGGTGCTAGCCAGTGAGGATACTAACTTTATGAAGCATTGGATTATTGTGGCGGAGCGGTGCGTGTGTGGATATCGGCGGCGGCGGGCCTCCCCCCAGACGCGGCAGACCTGAGCGAAAAAGTCAGCTGAATTTTGAAAACCACTGTAACGGACGGGAAATAATATGAATCATCAAACCCATCGTCGCGCAAGTGACGAATATAGAAATCGAGTGGATGCTGCGCTCAAAGCACTGGGTTTATCCAACTTCACGCACTCCGAATCTTTGATCGTTGACAACTGGTCGTGTCTCGATTTTCTTGCAGAGGCGTGCGCAGAGTCCATCGCAATTGATCGCGCGACGCTGGCAGCCACGTGATCGCGGAAAATCATGTGGGCATTAATTAAGGAATATCAGTTTCTTGTGGGGGCTGCGACAGGGAGTCTGGCATCCTATCTGTTGGGTCTTGTTGTGTCACATGTTCGGCGAGAGAAACGATGGCTTGGCTTCTCGGTCGTTAGCCGTAACATCATTCAGGCAGGGCCTCAAAAATTAACCTTGACTTACGCCGGTGCGGCGATTAAGCGTATGGATTCCCACACGGTGTCATTTCGCAATATCGGCAACCGCCCTCTCAAAGATTTGCCCGTTAGGATAGTGTGTATAAATGGGGGTTCCGTTCTGGATTACGAACTGTCCGCACCCGCTGGAACAGAATTTGGCGCCACCTCCGCGTCGGATTATGTTTCACTTACCATTGATCTGCTAAATCCCGGCGAGGTGTTCTCGGTCGGATTAACTGTTGCTGATGCCAACGGAACTGGTGGTGTCACGCCGATTGCAAGAGCAGAATACCTTGAGTTACGGGACACTAGCGTCGATCATTTTCTCGAATCTTTCAGTCTTACAAGCCGTTTCATATTAAAAGCGTTCGGCCACCTATGAAATACGGCAATGGATGTTCCGTGCGACGTGAAAATCCACTTGAAGCTGGCGTTCCCGGACCCGAGCAAAACACATGAACCATGCACACATCGTAGAACTGCTGAAAGCAGCTACCTCCCCCGACAAAGGCATTCTGCTGGATGACGGTAAATTCTACATCGAGCACAACACCAACTGCGATCCGGCCGAGGGTAATGGTTTCCGGAAACGCCGCTGCAAAACGTCGCGTCAAACCCCTGGTGGCTGGGACGCCGTCGTCGGCTATGATTTGCCAATGCCAGAGCGGGGACTTTGCGCGCCGGCGGTGGAGTTGCGATTACGGCTGACGCAACACGGCACCTGACGGTATCACGCCACAACAGAAGCTTGCCATGGCCGATTAACCTCTACTTTTAGAGCGCTCTAAAAATGGGGGGATCACCCTCTGGTTGACCGTAATCGATTCAAGATCTTTTTCACATCATTTCCCTTCTGCAACTATCAATTTAGGTTAAAGTGTTGAAGCATGTCGATTGAATCCGCAGTGGGAAGCGGTCATTCGCTGAGCGCAACGGATGATTTGTGCCCCCGTCTTGCAGTCCATAGCTGAAGGCAAACCCAGGCACCCAATAGCACTTTGGCATCATCATACAAATCTCTTCGGTTTAAATGAATAATAAGTCTCCTTCACCGGTTCATGTGACCCCTCCTGCCGAAGGAGAGCGACGGGCACTCCGAGGGTATATTGGCCAGTATGAGAAAGCTGGCGCAGCCATTTATGCCGCGCTTGAGCATGATCAACTCCGGTGGGTTGGTGTGGCCGATCGCAGTGCAGGTATAGCTGACGATTTAGTGCTCGGATTTGATGGGTTGGTGGTCGGCCATCAGTTCAAGACATCCCAGTTCCCAAGTACTTTCACGGTGGGGACGATATTTATTGGGGCGAACGGCCTACTGAAACCATTGATCCATGCTTGGCAGTGTTTGAGCAAGGCTAATCCTGATTCCCGCATCGAGATCCGTCTGGTCGTGGATGACATTCCGTCAGTCAACGACAAGCTTGGCGACGAAACACCGCCACACAGCGCGGCATTCCTAGATGAGTTTGAACGTTGCCCCTATAGATCATTGCACGATTGGCGGCTCTCCAGCTGGAGCCGCTTGGTAGATCTACTGCTAGACGCGTCGAACTTGATCGAAGCCGAATTTGAACGGTTCCTGCACAGCCTGCGTGTTGTGCATGGCGCCGCGGCGGAGTTCATTCAGTCTCACAAGCTCAGCGCCGAACAGTCTCGACTGGCTTCGGAGATTGCCAGAACGCTGCCGAAGCTGGTCGCTGACGCCAGAGACAAGGATAGGTGGTCCCGAGACGAGCTCCTGCAGGAGCTCGGATGGCGGGACCCGACCAAGACACTGCACATCCATAGGTTTCCGGTGGGGACCTACGTGCAGCGCAACAGGGACACTGAGATGTTCTTGCTGGAGGCGTTGCGTTCCGTCGACCAAGGCTACCTGTCGCTCATCGGTCCGCCCGGTTCAGGCAAGTCGACCCTGCTTCAGGTAGCGCTGGCCACAGAACCGAACATCCGTTTGGTGCGATATTTAGCCTATGTGCCTGGCAGCGCTCAAGGCGTGGGACGGGGCGAAGCCGACAGTTTCTTAGAAGATGTCGACACGCAATTGCGTAACGGTGGATTGGTTGGGCTGCGTCTACGCGACAACTCGCTGCACGAACGCCGCGAACAGTTTGGCGCCCTGCTGAACCAAGCTGGCGCTCGTTACGAGCGCGACGGGATACGTACCATCATCATTGTTGATGGGCTCGACCACGTACCACGGGAAGAGCGGCCGACACATTCATTGCTGGGCGAGCTGCCGCTTCCTGCTGCCATCCCCACCGGCGTCACGTTCGTGCTTGGTACCCAACGCTTGGATCTCGCATATCTGAAACCTGCAGTCAAAGAGCAGGCGGAGAAGACCGAGCGACTTGTGCGTATGCGGCCCCTCAGTCGCGAAGCGGTTGCTCGACTGGCCGACGCACTTGGTCTAGACCCAGAAATTTCCCGCTTGGATGTGTGCAACATCAACCATGGACATCCGTTGGCTACTCGGTACCTAATCCAGGCTCTGTTGCGGGCTGACGATGCGGGCCGCAAGCACTTGCTCTCCGGCGAGATGGCGTTCGACGGTGATATCGAGTCACTATACAGGTCCGCCTGGCGGGAAATTTCCGGCGATAGCGACGCCATGGATGTGCTGGGTTTTATGGTTAGAGCCGAAGCGCCTATGCCACTGCAGTTGTTGGCCACGGTGGTGGCAGAGCATGCGATAGAGCGTGCGCTCGTGGTTGCGCGCCACCTACTACGTGAAACCTCGCAAGGATGGAGTGTGTTTCACAATAGCTTCCGGCTGTTTGTGATCGCTCAGCCGCGGACACGTCTCGGCAGCATCGATACTGAATATTCCACCCGCGTTTACCGAAATCTTGCACAGTTGGCCAAGGGGGCGCCACAGGAATCATTGCAGCGGTGGCTTGAACTGCGATATCGGGCTCGCGCGGGTGACCAAGACGATGTGTTGTCGTTGGCGACGCCTGATTGTTTCCGGCAACAACTGGCAGCAGGTCGCCCGATATCTGACATCCACGCCGATATTCGCTTGGCATTGTTTGCTGTCCGCTTGACGTTTGATGCAACTGCTCTCACGCGGCTTCTGCTCTGCAGTGATGAAGTGGGCAGGCGCGAAGCGGCACTGGAGTATGCTGATCGGTTGCCGCTAGCAATGCTGGCTGTCGGCGACATCGATGCTGCCGTCTCATTCGTTCAGGATTTTCCGAATAGAGGCTACAAAGTTGTAGATGCCCTGCTCGAGCGCGGAGATTTTGACCGTGCGAAGGACTTGTTTGAGACCCTGGAGCCGCTGTCACAAATCCACACGTCGAAGTTCCAGGACGGTAACCAGCATAACGTTAAAGAGTTTGAAAAGTGGGCGCGGCGTGCCTTTCATTTCCGGGATCACGAGCAAATCCAGCAGGCAATTGATCACTTGGCCGCCTGGGGCTTAAAGCAAAAATCGGAGGTGCTCTCTGAAGAGACGATCGCCGCTTTAAAGCGGCACCTTCGGCGAGAGGTTGCACAGGCGATGCTTGTTCAGTCTGCAGGGATGGACGCAGAAGAGCTCTGCGACAAGATCGGAGTCTCCGCCGAAGATAGGGCGTCTTTGATGGTTCACGCCGGGCTCGTGGCACATGGCCGTGGCAATTCCGCGCAAGCACTCACTTTGTTCGATACTGCCTTTCAGTTGCCGGAATTTGACGAGGTTCCCAATGGTCTGCGTCGTTCCGTGGCACTTGCTGCAGTGGACTCAGGGCGCCACGAATTTGCATTAACCGTGTTCGAAAATCTTGTCGCCCCAATGGTTTCAATGGCCGACGATGATACTGATCTCTCTGGACTGGTTGAATTGATCAGCGCGGTGATGCATCACGCGAGGCTATGTACCTTGTTGGATAAACCAATCCCGGATGCGACGCTCTCCAAACATCTACCTTGGCAATATCTCCAAACATACACCTCCAAAATTGGCGAGCTTCTTGGTCGCATTTCGAAAGATCACTCTTCTGTGCCCGCTGGCGGTGTCCAGATGCTGGCCCGCAACACACTGAGGTACGTGTTGCGACTCAACCCAAATGGTGGCACCGACTCGTATCGCATCGGACAAGCCGTGAGGGTGGTGCCGGTGCTTGCTCGCGCCCTTCTTGAGGTCGCTGCCAAATGCGGCGAGTTGGAGTACCGTGCGGCCCTTCATGCGGTAGAGGAGGCAATTGCTACCTCGACGCTGAGTGGTACCTGGTATCTTCGGCGGACGTTGGCTGTCACGGCGTATCGGATTGACGGAGACCGCGAAACCGCAGCGGCCCGCCTCGGCGCCCTCGCCGGGGAGCTTCGTGAGGATACACCCAGTGAACAGCTTGACGGATTAGCGGATCTGGCCATCTCCTTCGCTGCAGTCGGAGATGTTGAACGCGCAAAGCTTGTGCTGGCCGCAGTACCTGAGCAATGCCTCGGATACGCTTTGCCTCCGAAGAAGGATCCTCAATACGCCATCTGGCGGGACATCATGGTTCTTGCGAATAGCGTTGATCCAGGGCAACGGACTCAGCGGGTTTCGCTGCTCATGCGTCAGGTATCAGGTATGACGGAGACGGAGGGATCATCTGCAGCCCATCGACTGACTATGTCGCTCATCAACGAGGCGATGCAGGTTGGCCCGCGATTTGGATTCGAGGTATCAAAGTCCCTTGCAGACTTGCACTTGATTTCATGGCCTAACCGCGTCGACTTGTTGATGATTGGGATGGTCCGCCGCCGTCCCGAGCTTTTCATGATATGTGCTACGGTCTGGTGTGGACTCTGCTTGCCGTTCTACAGGGAGCCGTACTATCGTGATCCACATTGCATCGGAGAGTTCATTGACGTCGCCGCTGACGCAGCAAGTTTAGGGAAAATTGCCCAGCTGGCACAGATGCTGTTGGACGCGATCGAAGTTAGCAGCGGAGCGCATGAGCGACTTCCGCTTCTTCAGCGTCTTCGCACCGCCGCAGCCAAACATGGTTTGAAGTCAGCCAAGCTGGATGCAGCATTGGAACGCTGGGCTTCGGAAGCCCCGGAAGCCCGGAGTTCCAATACGCCGAGCAAGTACGACTCTGAGGCGACTCTTGACGCGCTTGAGCGCGCATTCGAGGCGGAAACGGACCAGCTGAATTACAACGCCCCTTACCGCTTTGCGGAGTTGGCTGAGTCCGGCCCACTCAATCTCGTTCAGCGAATGTATGAGCGCTGGGAAAGTCTGCAGTCTGATGTGCGCTGCCGTTTCTTGTTGGTAAAGCGGCTTGCTGAGGCCGGCGACTTTGAATATGCGAGAAAGCTCGTGCGCGACTACGAGCAAAGCAAAGATCCATGGAGTTCTTGGAGCCACTGGATGGGCGGCGGCAAGTTCCGCTATTTTGAGGCACGACGACTGCTTGAAGGCGAGAGCATGCACCCTGCTGCCTTTGAGAATCTTGTAGATTCGGTAGTCGCCGGTCAGGAGAGCACGCAATCGTTGCTTACCGAGATTGATTCAATTTTGCCGGTGATCACTGCGGCGCCGGACTGGCCGGCCATCTGGTCGCTATTAGCCGAGCAGATGGCTTGCACGCGCGAGTTTCAGATTGGCAAGCCCCTCGAGTCAATCACGCAGCCCCTCAGGGATGACGAGATCCTAGAGGAACTGCTGCACTTTGCGCTGCGGCTGCCAGTCACCGAGATTCAACGGCACGCACGAAACTACGTCTTGAAGCTGGCTGTACAGCCGGGCCAAGGCCAAGCTGTATTTGAACAAATAATTCGACGCCTCCTGGGTGGCGACCTGGATGCGCCATTGCAAGCGCTGCAGAGCCTGCTTGTAGGCGAGGTCGATCATTTCCCTCCCCAGCTAGGCGCCACCGTGGCTGAACTAGTCAACCACAGGGATTTCGCGGTTGCGGAGGCTGCTACGTTGCTTGCTAATCGCTGGGGTATTCCCGTCGGGATGGATCCGCAACCGCTGCCGCTTTTCTACCAGCTCGAACTCGTTGGCCTACCGGAGGTCGGGCGCGCGTTGACGGACGAGAGAACCGGTGCCATGCGAGTCGAGTCAGAGCTTGGATGGACGCAGATGTTGCGCTCCGCAGCGCAGGCTCTAGCAAAAGCTGCAGACGTTGACGAGCTGATAATCCGGCGGCGGGCTGCCATGTTCATCCATCAGTGGGGCGGGCTTGAGGCATTCGGGGCGCAGGCAATCACGCGCCTAGAGAGTCAGTTGCGCGCTCTTGAGATGAAGATGACGTATTTGAAGCCCCATGCCTTGATTGCTGCAATAGCGCTTCGTCATGTGGCAGGAGAGCTTCGCCAGGCAGGCTTGCTGAAACCCGATGACATCCCAGTGCTCCTGGAGCGCCTGAATGCGCCAATTCCACCGCAACCTCTGTCGCTCCCACAGGTACGTCCGATCGGCCTGCACCGGCCACTCGTCGCCCGTGACGCTAGTTGGACGGAGGGTGAAAGAGTGTGGACAGAAAACGTCGTCGGTGATGTTGCTCCTTGGTCAGGCCAACGCGACGAGCATGTCATAGCGGAGATTTCGCGGTTCAAGATCTACAAGCCCCGGCAAACGGAACTTCTGCTTTACCGTATTCGCGTCCCAGAAATTCCTATCGAAAATGAGAAGTTTGATGACTGTTATATGCAGTTACCAGCCGCTGTTTGGATAGGCCGGGTGCTGCCATTAGATAACGATGCGGCGCCGACACTCATCAGGAAGCTGGTATGTTCAATTGACCGTGGGCTAGATTCTGCGACCTATCCCATCGTACTCTGCCCCAATTGGTTGCGAAAACTCCAGTGGCGGGCGCACACCAATGCCTCTGGCGTGTACCTTGACGCGAATGGAATCATCGTAGCAAGAATTGTTTGGTGGCGCGATGCAGGGCCGGTGGATCTCGATGACGATTCTATCTTTGGCGAGGGGTGTTATGTCGTGCTTACGACAGCAGGTCTGGCCCAGTTCATGGCTATGCGAGGGGAATTTATCATCAACGTTTTTGCAAGCCGAGAGGTTCAGAAACCGCGCGAATATGGCGAGAGGTTCTTCGAGACGGCCAAAAGTAGCTATTCAGTCTAAGTGAGCGGCCAACATCCTCTGCTCATGGAATTGATGCTGATGTCCTGGCTCATCGATGGATAGGCGCGACGGACTATCAGGTTCCAGACTTCCTATCTGTGCGAATCGGCTTGAGCGTCTCGAATTGCTTGGATATTCAAGAGGTGCCAACGATGCAGACGCGGACGGTGTAGACCGAAGGTTTGAATCGTCGCCAGTAGTGTTGGCTCTTCTTATCCATCGTTCACGGCTGCTGTGTGCTACTGGGGCCGGACTTTAAGCCGCCATCTCATTCACAGTCGTCGAGCTGAGCGTGAGCTAACCCGGCCTGTGAATGTTGCGTATCAACCGGAATCCAAAAGGAAGAAGGCATTATGATAACAATCAGACGTAGACGGGGATCGCGAGGAGCGTGGGAGTATCAAATTTACCCAAGTGATCACACAGACAACCTTCCGTTGCCGTCATTTCATCCGGCGAGTCAGTACTGCGATGCCATCAAGTTGGCAATTGTCACTACACTCTCAATGGCAGTTTCAATTGGTGATGAGGTGCATGTGCCAGAGGATGAATGGGAG
Organism: Janthinobacterium sp. BJB304; assembly: GCF_002735765.1. NCBI lineage: Bacteria > Pseudomonadati > Pseudomonadota > Betaproteobacteria > Burkholderiales > Oxalobacteraceae > Janthinobacterium > Janthinobacterium sp. BJB304. Next base: position 49,316 of record NZ_PDZN01000033.1, on the reverse strand, counting down.
CGTTACTTTGAAGCTGAACGCTCTATTTCACAGTCTCGCAAGATTGAAGGTGCTATTGCAACCGCCACTGTGAGTCGTCCAATGCCAGGTCCAATGTAGCCAGGGATATTTGCATCCTGGTGGCGTCCGACAATCCGCCTAGCTGTGAAGTTGCAAGAGGTTATTCGGACTAGATCCAAGCCGTGACATCGGTGCCTTGCCAGCAATACCCTGATGCGGCCGGTGCCAGTTGTAGTGATGATTCCATTCCTTGAGCATGTGGGCACGTTCCAGTGAGTTGTTATAAACGAAGCCGTAAGCCCATTCACGCAAGGCTGACTGGATGAAGCGTTCTGCCTTGCCATTGGTCTGCGGTCGATATGGCCGCGTAAAGCGGTGCTTGACTTCGATCTGACTGCAAGTGGCCTTGAATGACCTGGAGCGAAAGGCTGAACCGTTGTCAGTCAACAAGGCTTTGGGGCGCACCCCGAGCGAGCAGAAATAGGCGTGGGTATTGGCGAGGAAACGGTTGGCATTTTCTTGGGTTTCGTCAGGGTAGAGTTCCGTGAAGGCGATGCGGGCATGGTCGTCAATGGCGATAAACAAGACTTCCCATCCGGCGCCGCGCGTACGGTCGCGCCGGTTTCCTGTCGCACGATGACCGGTGGCTTCAATGCATCCGAGCTTCTTGGTATCAATATGAATCAGGTCGCCCGGTTGCGCATGCTCATAGCGCTGCACCGCCTCGACGGGATCGAGATCGCTCAGTTTGGAGAGGCCGGCACGCGCCAGCACACGGCTGACCGTGGCCTTCGATATCTGCAGGTACTGGGCAATCCTGGCCTGCGTCATGCGCTTCTTGCGTAGCTCGACAACGGTCAGCGCCTTGCCCGCGTCCAGTGCCAAAGGGCTGTGTGCGGGACGCGACGAGCGATCCATCAAGCCTTCGCGGCCCTCGGCAAGGAAGCGCCCCAGCCATTTGCGCACGCTCGCCTCGCTCACGGCATAGCGGACAGCGGCCTGGCAGACCGGCAGGCGGTGATGCAGGACGTCTTCGACCATCTCGACTCGACGAATCAGCGTTAATCGGGCATTCTTATGGATGTTCATTCGGTTGGTTTCCTTGAGAACTGGGGGTTTGGCGATTTCCAGTGTCTCAAATCCAATCCGAATGAACCACAACAACCTATTGAAACATCACACCTAGCGCGGGCTGGTGAGCGCCCTTGTTCAAGAACCCATGCCGTAAGGAAGCAGGCGCTGGTGCGCAAAGATCTTGAAAGTTGAGGACTAAGAGCGCCTAACAAAACCGCTGAATATATCTCCAGCAGATGAGTATGCAGGCAAGTGACAGGAATGCCTGATGGATATCAGCTCGGCGCTCGTAGCGGATACGCAGGCGGCGGAAGCGGTGAAGCCAGCCCAGTGTGCGTTCGACCACCCAGCGCCATTTTCCCAGCCGTTCGCGCGACTCGATACCGTAGCGGGCTATGCGTGGAGCGATGCCACGGCTACGCAACCAGGCCCGATGGGCACGCGAAGCATAGGCCTTGTCGGCATCCTTGGCGACCTAGTGGTCGGACAGGCCGAAGTCCTTGATTTCCTGGCGAATTTTCGGGGTGGTTCGGGCTTGGGGACGAATGCGTGAGTTCATGGACTGAACTCATGGACTGAAGTTTATGCGATGTGCTACAACCGATGGGACGATCTCGGTGGCAAACCGCGCCGGTCAACTCGTCAAGCATGGCTTTGGCACGGAACAGGGCCATGCTGCGACGAGGAATATGATCACACGAAACTAAACAACTAGAAATACCAGATCCGATCCAGCAACCTATAAAGGAACATATGAATACTGCCTGGTTCGACTATCAAGAGGAGGCAGCGGCCCTCTTTCGATCCATGGGACTTGAAGCGTCTACTAATGTTTCGATAAAGGGAGTCCGAACAAGTCACGACGTCGATGTCGTGGTCAAATCTCATCATGGCGGTTTTGATATAACTTGGCTGGTCGAATGCAAACAATGGAAATCTGCTGTTTCCAAGCTTCATGTCCTGGCACTTCGCGAGATCGTTACTGACACAGGAGCTGATCGAGGAATCTTGCTTTGCGAGGCTGGATTCCAAAGTGGGGCTATCGAAGCTGCAAATTTGACCAATGTCCAAGTAACAACGCTTGAGAACGTGCGATCAACATCCGGACGCGACATTTCTGCCATGCGACTTCGGGAACTTTTCGATCAAGTTGAATCTTGCCGTGCACAGTATTGGGATATCCCAAAGCATGAGCGTATAGCCCGAGGTATCCGTGCTGATGTAGGAGATTGGGGCTATTCTGGGGTGCGCGCAATGGAGATCTGCAGCGAACTAATCACTCGCGCCTTTCGTGGCACGTACCCTTTCCAACCTGACAATCTTCTGACTCTAATAGAGTTTGGGAGAGACCGGATGTTCCACTCTCCTGAGGAAGTGATTGCAACGATCTCCCCCATTGTGGACGAGCTTAAGGGAAAACTCGCCGAAGCAGTTCGAAACGGGCCTCCCTGACCGTAAGCGTCTTGCCTGAGGCGTCTCGAGTTGAGCGTGGCAATGCAAGATGATGGCATCACGCCGCTGGAAGCGGCGCCTTTTAGGCTGTTGGAATCTGCGCGGCAAAGTGCCAGGGCAGGAAGTCGTCGACCGGGCTGACCGGGTAATCAGCGATGTGCGTGAGTACGTGGCGTAGCCCGGCCTCGGGACCGACGCCATTGAGCCTGGCAGTCCCGATCAACGAGTAGATCGCGGCGGCGCGCTCGCCGCCGCGGTCGGCACCGGCGAACAGGTAATTGCAGCGGCCAATGGCCATCCCTCGCAAGGCGCGCTCGGCCGCCGAGTTGTCGATCTGGATGGCGCCGTCGTCACAGTAGCGCAGCAGTGCTGGCCAGAGTTTGAGCGCGTACAGGTTCGCCGCCGTGTCGGACTTACGCGACAGCGTGTCTAGTGCTGTGCGCAGCCAGCGCTCCAGGTCGTCGAACAAGGGGCGCGAACGCATCTGTCGAACCTGCTTTCGCTTATCCGGTGGCTTGCCCCGGATCTCGGCCTCGATTACTTACAGTTCTGCAATCCGATACAGCGCCTCGGTGGTGAGTGTTGTCGGCCGCGCAGCGTGCAGGTCGTGGAACTTGCGCCGTGGGTGCGCCGAGCACGCCGCTTCGCGGACCATGCCGTCGTCGAACAAGGCATTGAACCTCGTACACATCGGCCCGTAGTACGCCTCCGAATTTGGCCAGGTGGGTTTGCGAATGGATACCTTTCCGGTCATGCTGGTAGGCGAACCTCACTGCTGGCGGCGCAATATCGCCGGAAGGCGGATCATCGCGGCATAGGCCCTAGCACCGGAAGGCATCTGGGTGGAGTGTGAGCTTAGCTGCTCTAATTTGCCCTTCGGATAGTGTGAGGCGCCGCAGAAGCGAATTGTCGCGAATGCTAACGAGTACGTCGTGATAGTCACCTGGCGTTACCGTATTAATTCGCCGGTTAATTTGTATGTAGGCCGTGTAAACGTCTAGGAGATTGTTTGAGCGATAGACGGTAGGAGTCTTCTCTGATCTTTCCAACGCGATGATATGTCGCATCTCATCTTCCGTCAGTTTCCGGGTCTTTTCGAATCCGCGGTAGATCTCCGCCAGTGGCGCGTAGCTGACGCCCGGTTTAACACCTGGTAGGTTTGCAACTCGATCCATCCGCAGCATCAGATATCGCTTCGCGAAGGCTTTGGTTTTCTCGGCGTCTGAAGCCTCATCTCCACCCGAGCCGCCGGCCTGGCCACCACCACGGTCACCCTCTATCTCTTGAGTTGGAGTGAAGTCACGAGTTGTGAAGTCGGGTATCCCTCGAAGCTCGGCCTTATCGCCGACCTTTATGGCAGCACAAGTCGGGCCAAACGGATAGTCTTGACCGTCAGTCTCGTCCAATAAAAAAGTTGCGGTACCTGTCGGGAAACCATGGCGCCTACCGTTGCTGGCAAGGCGAGTGCACTGTGTCTCTGGTTCAACAAAATCAATTCGAATTGGAATCCATGCCATGCTAAAACCTCTTAAATTTTCCATGTGGAAACATGATTTTAGTATGGTTACCCGGACGCGGTTGCAAACTATGCTTACTGTCAGGCGTTGGAGGCAAGCGTCATAAACTTTGGCACTGGTCAGGACGCCTGGCTTACTTGCCTCGACGGCGCAGATTTTCTTGCAAAATTCAAGCGAATGGGGCTTGTTGCAGTTGCGCCTTGGCTTGAACGAAGACAATACAACGCTCCTTCGCGCGGGTATGTCTGGGCGCAAGGCCGATGGTATTACTTGGCCGTGGTGTTGGATTTGTTCGCTCGCCGAGCGGTGGGCTGGGCATTCTCGCTACGACCCGACGCTGACCTTGTTGTGCAAGCGCTGGAAATGGCTTACGAGCAGCGAGGTCGACCACAGGGGCTGCTGTTTCATTCGGATCAAGGTAGCCAGTACGCCAGTCGAAAATTCCGTCAGCGCGTATGGCGCTATCGGATACGACAGAGCATGAGCCGGCGGGGAAATTGCTGGGATAACTCCCCGATGGAACGGCTGTTCCGCAGCTTCAAAACTGAATGGCTGCCGTCAACTGATGACTTCATCCATGATGTTGCTCTTTTCCCTGCTTGTCGACGGCGCGGTACAGGTATTTCCATACGCCCTTGACCTTGATGTAGGTCTCATCCATGCGCCAGCTGCGGCCGGCTGGGCGCTTGTGTTTCCGGGCCATCTTCTCGACGAGCGGCAGGAAACGAATCGTCCACCGATTGATCGACGAATGGTCGACCGACACGCCGTGCTCTTCCATCATCTCTTCCAGGTGACGGTAGCTCAGCGGGTAAGCTACATACCACCGGATGCAAACCAAGATCACGTCGATCGGAAAGCGCATCTCTTTGAAGTTGAGTATATCGATACTTCCAGGGTTCGGGCGCCGTAGTTTACCTGATCGGCCATCGACGGTTTGCTAATGCGACAGAACCTTCCGCAAGCGTTGTTCGCTGAAAAATTCAGCAAACAGCCACAGGCGGCTTGAAACAAGAGTGTCTGCTATTGACAGTAACTCAGTCCGGACCGCCGCTATCGCTGCCAAGGCGGCACCATGAGGTCTTAATCCCCTTCAAGTATCGGGGTCGGTCCGGACCGCGCCCCGGTGCAGCCCGTGGCCGTGCCGGATGTCTTAATCCCCTCCTTCAAGTATCGGGGTTGGTCCGGATTACAACACGATCCACGTACAACACCGCCAGAAGTCTTAATCCCCTTCAAGTATCGGGGTTGGTCCGGACCCTCCGCTCGAAATTTCCCTTGATAATCATGGTGTTGATAATTTCATTGCAGGGCAGCTTCAATGCTTTAAGCCTTTTTTCTCACGAAGAAGAGATATTATCCACTAATTTCCTTGAGCAGGGTCTGTATTGCGGACGACCAGCCTGCCGTTCACGGCCTTTCGGTACTGCGCTGATCTATCCACGCCTGGATGACGGCAACGGACTCGCCTTGCTGCCACATCAGCGCCACTTCCCTCAGGTGGACGATGTTGGCCCCGCTCAGAATGATGACGCGGTTTTGTCGCGCACGCTGCTCGGCTGGCGGGTCAAGCTCCCTGGTCGAGATCAGCAAGGAGGTGGCAAAATAGCCACCCAGCTGCTTTTGCAGCGAATCGATGCGGTAGAGCTCCTGATTGCCGACATCCTGCTGCTTCATATTTTTGGTCTTGCATTCGACCATGAACAGGCGGTTGTGCCAGGCCACGACAAAATCGATCTCGTTGTCGACGGCACGGCTGGACCGGCTTTCGATCTTGATGCCGCCAGCGCAATCCCCGCCTTCGATCTTGCGCAGCACCAGCCAGGTAAACTCTTCAAGCCAGCGCCCGTTCAGGTACTGACGTGCGTTCTCATCGGTAAAGCGCAGAGTCTTGGCACGCTGGTCCCATTGCAGCAGACCGGCTTCGACGATGCGCGCCATTGCCTGCCGTGCTTGCTCGTTCAGGTTGAATGGCTGCTCCTTAGCAATACAAAATGGCACTGCGGTGTCGACGCCACGGGCATGGGCCGCGGTGTAGTTCAGAGCGGAGATGAAGCCACCGAGTTGGCTGACCTTTTGTACCAACCAGTTGCTCAGGGCGCCGCGATTGATGGCGCGTGTTCGCCAGTCGTAATCATCGGTTTCCCGTTGGGTAATACGGTAACCGCGCAAGGCCAGCGCCGAATCGATCTCGATCAGATCGGGCAGCAGCGGCTTGCTGGGCACGCCCCAGGGTGACAAAACCTGCAGCTCGTCCGCACCGCTGTCGACATAGATCACGCTACTGTCGGCAGTGGCCATGAAGGCCTGGCTCAGCGCGAACGACATGACTTTCTTGCCACCGCTGGCATTGAGCAGCAGATGCATATCCGGCATCATCCCACGCACGGTGGCCGTCAGGGTAAAGGCGAATTCGCGCAGGGTGAACGGGTCGCTGTCAGGCAGATCTTCGATGATTTCGCTGGGGATATCGATGGTGGCGAGCGCATCGGCCAGCCTGGCCGCCGCATCCTTGATATGCGGGGAAGCGGAGGTCAGGATGTAGACCCGTTGCGGCCGCAACTGGGCCGCCGCCATGTAGTTTGCTTCGAGCTGATCGGATGCGATGCAGAACTGGATATGGCGCTTAGGTAGCGCCGTCGTGCTGCCAAGTTGTCTGGCTCCGGACACCACCACCTGATATTCCTCCAGCCGGGCCTGGCATTGGTGCATCTGTTCGATGCTAAGATCCATGCCGCGCCACTGCGGCGGGATGTCCAGCACCAGATGCTGGTAGCTTGCCCCTTTGCGGCAGACTTCCGCCACCAGATGCACCGGCAGTGTGCCGATCACCACATCACCGGCTTGCACTGTGGCGGGATCGAAATTGGCTGTCACCTGGGTGCCTTCGGTGCGAATGCCTTGTTGCGCGGCCCACTGTAGGGCGCCGGAGTGGCGCGAGACAAAAAAAGTGCTCATAACGGGAGATCCGGATCGGGACAGACGCGGATTTCACCATGCCCGAAGGTGGTTTTGTTGCCGATATGCAGCCACTGCGCCCACTGCAACCATAGCTGCAACTCGGGAGGAACCTGCAGATAACGGACACCGCCGCACAAGCCGCCAAACGGCATCCAGGATTTTTGTCGGGCCGAGTAGCGTGGCGTGTTATGCCACGACAAGGTACTTGCCTCGCAGACAACCGGCGCCGCGAGCTGCAACAGATGCCGCTGTAAATCAGCGGGCACGCCTTCGGCGGCGTGTGCCGGCAATAAACCTTGTACACGCCCAAGGATACGTTTGAGCAGCAGTAACATGGATGGCGCCTGTTTCAGGTGCTGGTTGTCCTGCTTGAGCAGGGTGGGCGTGCATAGCTGCAAGGTGATGTCCTGCGTTGCTATCGGCAGCGGCGAGAGCGGCAGCGATATCGGATGCCGGATAACAGTATCGAGGACGAAACGCCCGCGCCCGGGACCGACGCCCTGTACCGACAGCACGCCCAGGGCGTCGCAAACGGCCTGGGCATGGTGTACGCCATCCCCCATCAGCAGCAGCGAGAATGCAAAGGGTGCATCGACCGCCAGCGATTCATCGTAGCATGGCGGGCGCAGCACATAGGGGCGGGCACCGGCGGCGTTTGCGCTGCCATAGAGCGCGCAATAGGCCTGAGGCTGGGTGTCATGCAACACCTTACCCAGCGCGCCATGCCAGGCCGAGCCCATGTTTTGTGGCGGCTGCAGGGAGAGATTGCGCGCCTGTACCTGCAATTGCAGCAGGGGCAGTCGTGCCATCAGCGCCAGGCTGTCCCCGGTGCGTGCAGGTAACGGCCACGTCCAAGGCCTGGCTCGAATATCATAGGCTTCCAGCTTGGCATCACAATCCTGCATTTGCGCCAGACTCAGCTCCTGCCCACGCAGTTGCGCAGGCAGATTCACACTCAGGTTCACGTACTGCGCCCCGCGCTGGCACACCGCTGCCGCCAGGTTGACCGGCAGACTGCCGATCACGACATCCCCGTCCTGCACTTGTTGCGGATCGATATGAGCGCAATGATGGTCAAACGACAGCGTCTTGCTCTGGGCCCATGCCAGGGCGCCAGGGTGACTACTCACGAACCAGGTGGTCATATGTCGGCACTCGGCAGCAAGGAAACGACGCGCGTCAGATTGCCGATCGTTTCTACTTCAGCCGTCATCACCAGCGGCTTCTTGCCGTCCCTGAGCTTATTCTGGGCCGCTTCGCTCAGCCGGTTGAAGATGTCCTGAGCCTGCGGGCTCTTTAGCGGTGCGGCGCGCTGCCCTTCGGCAGAGGTGATACTCAGCTCGCCGGTACTCTTGTTGCGGGTCACTTTGGCACCGATCCACTGCGCCGAGCCAGTTTCAATGCCCGCTTCGGCCAGCGCGGCGGCGATTTTCGCTCCGTCAGGCAGCATGCGGCCGTATCCGGTGGCGGTCTTGGCGCCGGCCCCCATCCATTCCATTGCCAATTTCAATTGGGCCATGGCGTCCTTGCTATCCTTCCGTGCTTGCTGGTCGGCACTGGCGTCTCCGGTCAAACGAGGCGCCACCATAAAACGGAAGCTGGCGCCACGGCCGACAGCCAGAAAGGGAATCGGTACCGGACTGTGCCAGTCAGCAGGCGCCTTGTCGGCGTAATCGGCCTCAAGCTTGATCTGGCCGCCCTGCTCGTACCACTTACCCATATGAGGTGTCATCACCTCTTCCACCAGTGGGACCGGGGTGATGGGCAAGGCGTCAAAGAAAATCAGTCCGCCGACGCGATCTTGCGGCGCATCGCTGCCTTTTGCGGTGCCAAACCAACGCTGGATCAGCACCCTGCGCTGATCGTCATCCACATCGTCCATCCATGCCTCAACCCAGCCGCGTAGCAAGCCTTTCACGCCGGAGGCTGGCAGATAGGGCACACCCAACGTATGATGCCAGGTAAAGCCGTTTTCGATCGGATGGCTCAACCCAAGTCCGGTGACAAAGTTTCCCTCGGTCTTGAAGTCGACGACTTCTGCGCCCAACGTCAGCCCCAAGCGTTCAAAACGACTGGCGGCGTCTTTCAGTACCCCAAGGTCGCCCCTGAGCCCGGTCACCGTCCCGATCCAACTACGCTTGCCACTCTCAGCAACGTTCCAGTCGGGCTCAAACTGGTTGTAAAACCGGGTGAACCACAGGCCTGTATTACCTTGTTCGGTTGGTTTTCCCGGGTGCGGCTGGTCTGCCGCTGTGTAAAAGGGAACGCTCATCACGACTCCTTGGCAAGGTAGGCCTTGGCGAATTTTTTGACCCAATCCATGTACTGCATGGCCTCAGCCTGCGCCACGCGGTAGGTGCGCAATTCGCTGCCGACGATGGCCCGCATCAGATCGCTATGCCCGGCAAAGGGACGGTCGGGCTGGATCAGCCAGTCACTCAGCACCTTGTACATGACGCCGTAGCCATCCTTGTTTTGCTTGCTCTTGAAGAAGGCCGCAGCCTGTCCCAGTCCGTTGACGTGGATCATGAACGGCAATTCCGACGCGCGACTCACCAGCTTGTCCGCGTCCGGATGGCCCTTCAGCCCGGTGATGCTTTCCAGCGCAGCCTTGGCGCGTTGTTGCTGTAGCGTCTGCATGGTCAAGCCTCCCGTGCCGGGCTGACGCGGCACCAGCCCATGCCGACGGTTTCATTGCCGCCCAGTTGCAGGTAGGGCGCATGTTGCGGAAACAATTGCAGGGTATGCTCCAGAATCTGTTCGGCAAAAATTGTGCCGCTACGCTTGCGTGAGGCACTGGCAGCAAGAGTGATGTACATCACGGTTTCTGGCGGCAGTGTTTCCTCATACCACAAGGCACCGGATTTCACGGTCTTGTTGCGGTTGTCGATGGCAATGTGCGGATTGACCGGGGTGGCGTATTGCGCCAGATGGGCGAACAGGTCGTCGTGCACCACGACCACTTGCTGTCGCAGTTTTTGCGCAAAGTCGGCTTCCGATGGAACGAAAAGGGCCAGCCAATCTACCAGTGCCGACAAATCCGCTTGTTTAGCCTGGAACTGGAATTCCTCCAGATACAGGGTGGCGCTGACTCCCGCCTGCAAGGCTTCATTGTCCTCGAATGTGGGCAAGGAAAAATCGGCCACGGACTGCCCCATCCGTCTGGCATCGGCGGCTGCACGCTGGATCAGAGCCGGACAGGTGACCCATTTGAAATGGCTGGTCAGGCTGCGTACCGGCAACAGCAGCAAACGCGCATCGCCCACCGGCAGCGCACCAGCATGGTCGCTGGCATGCTGGGTATCCGGGCCGAACACGTCTTCCAGTGTTTCCAGCCGGGTTTGTTCGGCTTTGGCACGCAAGGCCCCTTTGACGGCGGACCCGAAAATGCACGGCCAGCCAGTGTGGGCTTCACGCATGATAGGCAGGTCGATCACGCCGGTGGAGGTGCCGGCACCCGCATGAATAGAGGTCTCGGCGTACAGACCCAGAAGTTGGAATTTCATCGCGATTTACTTTCTAAAAGAGTGTGTGCCGGGCTTACCAGTAGCCAACTGCCAGTTCGCCACGCCCATATTCGGTTTCCTGTCCGATCTGCAGTCCGTGCAGCGCCGCTTGTGCCTGTTGCAGATCTCCATCAATCACTTGGCAGAAGTAGCAACTGCCGACCGGGGCATAACTGGCCAGCGGTCGCGGTGCGCGCTGCACCATGTCCCAGCCACCTTCACGGACCGGCTTGCCGACCACACTGCTGATCAAACGCAGCCTGACGCCAGCGAGATCGCCATGCCAGACCAGCGCGCCGGCCTGCGCCTGCGGCACAAAACCGTCTGGCAACCAGCCCCGCTCGAACAGGGCGGGCGTCAGCAGCATCAGCAACAGACCTTGCGCCTTGGCGGGACTGGCGACGACGGGCAGCACCGATGCCGGACCGCGTTGCCATGCGGCCAGACGGCCTTCCGCTCCCAGCCTGGCCATGCCGGATTCTGGCACATTGGTGGCGTCCAGTCCCGCGACACCCACCCCCATCTGCAGTCCGGCGGTATGAAGCGGACGAATATGCCGGGTCTGGTACAACAGGCCGTCGCCGGTGACGCGCCTGTTGTTGTCACGGGCGATACCCAACCTCTCTTCCTGGACATACAAGTCGATAGCCAGGCGGATTTCACTCGGGGCGATGGCCAGCCCGGACAGGAAGCTGCGCAAGCCGGCCTCGGTGATCAGCGCCTGCTCCAACGGCTTGGCACCCTGCAAACCCGGATCGGCTTTGACCGGCAGGTACACATGCCCGAGATCGCAGTGGGTCGCCTTGCCGTCGGGACGCAAACGGGTTTGCCCGCAGGCGCTTTGCAAACAGGCCAGTGGCGCCGGAAACAGGCGTTCGCCATGGCTGAGCAGATAGGGTCCGCTAAAGCGAAGCGGCCCCAGCGTATCGGAGCGACCCATGATAGCGTGCAGCGGGTGATCACCCGAGGCGTATTCACGCCAGTCCACGCCCAAGGCCTCGCCAATACTGGTGCGTACCGCGCCGATCAGGGTGCGGGCCGGTGGCGGAAAGACGCTGGCAAGCTGGCTGCCGCCCACCGATTCCATCGGACGCGATTCCTTGAAGAACAGCGTATCGAGCGCCGAAAAAGACCATTGTTGTTTCATTGCATGACTCCTTTTTGCGCCAGAAAGCGCACCAGCAGCGCTCCATCGGCCTGGAGCAAGTCACTCTTTTTCCATCGCGCCGGGTTGCTCTGCTCTTTATCGCGCGTCACGGCACGGCATTGCACCAATAGCGGCGTGATAGCGTGTTCGGCCTGCTCGATGGTGAGCGTGCGGTTATCGGCACTATTCTTAAAATCCACCGCCAGCAGGCAGCGGGCCTGTGCCTCATCGAGTACCGGCATGTCGTAGCTGCCGTCGGGTTTCCTGCGCGGATTAAGCAGATCGAAACGCGCACCGATCTTGTGGAAAAATTGGCTGCTGAACGCCGTGCCATACAGGGCGTTCTGCGCTCGGAAGCTGCGTGCCAGTTGCTCGATGACGGGTTGCCCATTCTCCAGCGCGATGGCCCAAGGTTGCGCCCATTGCAAAGCCATGCCGCCGGGCTTCCACACCCGCACCGCCAGCGCATCGCGTCCGGCGCCGTCCTTGGCCACCTCGTTGAGCAGAGCATGCGCGTCGCCCAGGATCTTACCCAACGGCATCTTGACGTGGGCGTACTGGATCGCAGCGGAAATGCTGGTCTTGATCGCAGGATAAGGCATGAAGCAGTCCAGGTAGGTCTTGCGCACCGCTGCGGCGCATGCCATGGCGTCTTCCAGCGGCAGCAGCGCCAATACATCGTCGCCGCCGGCATAGATCAGGAAGCCGTTATGGTGTTCCACCACCTGCGGCACCGTGGCGGTAAAGCCATTCAATGCCGTCGAAATGGGACTCTGATTGGCGACATCACTCATGTGTACGCCCAGCGAGTCGCCATCCATGAGCAGCACGGCATAGAACGGTGACAAGGGCTCGTCAAAGTCGGCATGGTCCCGCTTGAATTTCTGGACCGCCTGTTTCAGCTGCGCCACATGTTCGGGCGCATAGCCATTCGCTTTGGCATTATCCTGCGCATGTTCAAAGAACAGATTGGCATCGAGTGCCAGCAACTTGCGACGGACGTCGTCATCGGATACGCCCGCGCTGGCCTCCACCAGACATCGGATACAGGTTTCCCGTTCGTCCTGGTTGGGGTTGACGGCGCTGGCCACAGCCAGTATCGCCTGCAACTCGTCGCTGTCGCCAACCTGGACCAGCTTTTCCAGCCAGTGCACCGCCGCCATGTAGCTGACCGACGGGATGCCGGCGACCAGCTCCCAGCCACTGACTCGCAGGCCGCTATCCAAGGTGGCATTGAAACTCCCGAAGTGGCGCACGAAGCGGCGTTTCACATAGGCCAGCGCGCACAGATGCTCCTGCTCGGCCAAGTCGGTCCGCATGCCGCGCACGCCATTGGCGCGCAATGCCTGCCAGAACTGTTTCAACACCGTCGGCTGCCTGTTGATTTCCAGGCCAGGACGGATTGCGCCCGACAACTCCTGCCAGCCATCCATCACCATGCACTTCACGCCGGCTTCCGCTTGCGGATAATGCGAGCGCCAGTTTTTGCGCTGATCGAGCACGGTGCTGGCCAGCTGATCCGAGGCAATCGCCCAACTGACTTCCCAGAAACTGAGGTGCTGGCGCAGCCAGATTGCGCGCGTGTCCGCAGTGGCCACCTCTGCCAGCTTGTCCTCGTTCCAGACATGCTCGGCCAGTGCCAGCCAAGCAGCGCGAATGGTAGCGGCCACCTCTGCGCCATCAAATTCTCTAGGCACCTTGGCGCTGAATGCCTTGAAACGGTTCGGAATCCCCCCCTGACGCGGTGCCTCGCCCGACCTTTTGCTGCCGTCGATCCAGGCCAGATAATCATCGGCCGGGATGGGGAAGGCAATCTCGCCGCCCTGACGTTTGACTTCGTTCATGGCGACGCCGGACAACCAGGACAGCAAGAAAGAGCCGGCCCAAAAGTCACGGGTGCGCCGCGCCTGCGCTACAAATCCTTGCACCGGGCCCAGCGTGAAATGAAAATAATCGTTAGCCATGGAGGGTTTCCCGCTGAGTAAAACGGTTCAGGTAGTTCTTGAGCACCGTCCAATCGACCATCGCATCGACATTGGAAGTCTTCCGTGCCTTGATCCGGATCTGTGCGCCTGACGGCAAAAACAGTGCCGGCATCAGACAATGGACGGCGATATATTCATCATTGCCCAGTGCATGCACATGCAGCAGCAGGGGACTGGCACGACGGCTATCCGCACCATTAGGGGCGTAATTGACATCAGCCTTACCATTGCTACTGGAGAAGAAATAATTGTGCGGCAGGCCGAATACCGCGCGGGCTGGGGCGCTCTGGATGCTCTCGCCATTGGTGGCGGCGTAGATCAGGTCGTGATCCGGTTTGAAATTTCGCTCGGCCTGCCTGCCCTGGACTTTGCCATCCTTGCCATAACTGCGATAAAGCTGCTGCTCCGCGCCCACGCTGGTTAGCAAGCTCAACGGGGCTTTATCCGTTGCGGAAATGTCGATCCTGGTCTGCGTCGAGAACGCCGTAAAGGGGGGCAAGGTATTTTTCACCTCCGTCAGCATGGACGTAATTGCCGCTTTATATTGGTCCCTCGTGCGTGGCACGATGCGTTCATCAGCCTGCCATTGGCTCAGTGACACCGAGCCCATGCCGTGGCGGGCACGGCTGCCAAGTGCCCCCAATAGGCCGAACAGGTACAGCGCATCGAGCACACTCTTCTGGTCGGCGATATCGCAGCGCGTACGGAACAGCATACGTACCGTGAATTCTCCCCCGCTCAAAGCATTGCGCAGGGTGTGGTTGCCTCCCTTGAAACTGCCCAATCCCATCCCCAGCAGGTACAACTGTTCCCCGGCCATATCTTTAAACGGCTGCTCGGTGCGTTCAATTTTCTGCTGCGACAAGCTCAACAGGAACACGCCCTGTCCACCGGCATTATCGCTGGCAGCCAAGCCGAAAAGCTTCGCCTCTTCATCATGCAGGGTACGCAGCGCTGCCACTTCGTTCCCCATCGCTTTGGCAAAGCGGGGCCAATTCAGGGCGCGCCACCAGAAGCGCAAGGCACCCTTGACACTGGCCGGGCGGATATCTAACGCCTTTTGATCCGCGCCACCGATAAACATCGGCGTCGTAATGCGAAAAGTCGCCATACAGGTATTGTTCATGTGTAGCCCGATATGTAGTAACTGAAAGCCTGTGCAATACCTCCGGCATGTTGTGATCTTGCTTGCCGTAAGGCGTCGGGCAGGAGCGGATGCGGCAGAATTGCTGGCAACCCTCGACGGTGTGGACACAGGCTGATATTTCTGTTTCACTTTGGACATGCGGCCGGCCAGTTCGGTCCGTTGTCGGTGAAAGGCGCCGAGGGATCGTAAATAACGGGCAACAAAGCCGAGCTTAGTTGATGACGATATTTTCAATATTGATTCGGCAATTATCGTCAATGCTGGTGATCGCATACTGCTCGGAGCCGAGCAATCCCAGTGCTTCATTCAGCGCTTTCTTGATGCCGGATTTCCTGTCGCGCAGAAAACCTTTCATTTTTTCTTCGTCGCCATACATGGCCTTGGTGTCTTCTTCAGCATCTTCATTCTTGATGTGATCGTGGCCAAACTCCTTGATCGACAAAAATTCTGCTTCACTGATCCTGAAAATATTGACCGGGCCGGTACTGAGCATTTTTTTTGCCACGAACAGATAAAAAGAGAAATTGATCTTGCTCATCTCTACCTCGATTCCATGACATTTCAAGGTGTGTGCCTTCGTATCAAATTCGATCAAGGGCTCATTCATTGAGCGGTTCATGACGTCAATCAGCTTGGCAAAGGTAGCCGGACTTTTCTGCATCGCCTTTGGAAGCTTTCCGCGCAGATGCAGGATGGGAATCTCGGCCAGACTGATCACGGCATTGGCGGTATCGAGCGGCTTGTTGCTACGATCATGAATAATGGTCGATTTTTTCGGCTTGAAATAAAAGTCATTGTTGTTTTCAAAACCGTCATTGACCAGCACATGGGACAAGCGGTCTTGCGGCCGGCCATACAGTGACATGGAATAGCCCAGTAAAAAGCCCATGCTCTTGCGACCACCGGCAATCGAGGCATGGATTGCCGTATTCTTATCTTGCGTCAACTCCCATACCTTGGCCGCGATGGCATCGGCCACCACAGCACTGTCCTCCAAATCCCTGATGTCATTGATGGCGTCGCCATTGCGTGTAAAGGCATGCAGGCAACTTGCATCAAATTTGATCACATGCCCCTGCGGCAGATACTCGCGGCAGAATTTGCCGAACATATCACGCGACTCGTGCAGCAACTCTTGACGCGCCCATTCACAACCTTCACGAGTGCTCAACAGATGGATCTCGTCCGGAATCCAAGGACCGCCCTCGCGCATCACCAGCGCGTACAGCGTTTCAGTCACGATCTGAGGTGACATGCCGGAAACAGCCAACAATATTTTTCGTGTAGTGAAAGAGGTCATGTTTATTCTATTATTAACAAAAAAATTATATATCAAAAGTAATGTTGCCTGCAGTCTATTTATAGCACTGCTTTATTAGGGAAAAGCCGCCCATTTCAGATCCGAATTTTCCGCATTTTTTGCAGCGATAAACAGCAAATAGGTAGATTAATATGGGCACAAACACTGCTGTTTTTGACAAAATTGTCAACTCCCCTCCGTCAAAGTGCACGAACTAGGCAACAAAGCCGTGCGAACCATCTTGATGGAAAAGGCTTCAGGACAGCCGATAATCACGCCGTTCAGTGCACGGCGGATACCGTCGGCACCGATAAACAGCGTGTCGTAATCGTTGTGGTGCGCGCCGCAACGCTTGGTGAACAGACGATGCAGGCCGTCATCGTGCAGCCAGCTGCCATCGACCTGCGCGTGATAACCTTGCGCGCTCCAGTCCATGTCGTCCAGCGACACATGGCCATTCTGGCCAAACATCTCAATGATTTTGCAGTCGATGCCAACCTGGCGCGCGTGGCTGATAAAGGTGGCGGTTTCTTGCGCGCATTTGAGCGGATGGTTGGTACGCAATTGCAGCGGGAAACTCTGGGCTTGTCGGATGCTGGTCAATACCTGTGCCAGCTCAATGCCCATGCTGGCTTGCTGCTCTGCCGCGTCGAAGGAGTCAACATGCACTTTCAGCTCGTCAAGGTACCGCAGTGCGGCGGCGAGCAGAGTCGGGTGACCGGCATGGGAGTCCATCGACACATGGGCGCCGCTGGCCCGACACAGGCGGGCAATATCGCCGAGTTGTTTGTGCAGCGTAGGTTCGCCACCACTAAGGACGATTTCTTCCGGCTGACAGGCGTTTGCATGCAGGGTGTGCAGTACCTGGCGGATGGTGTCGAGTGACAACAGATTTCCGGCCTGGCTTTGTCCTTCGTTATGGCAGTAGCCACACGTTGCCGTGCATTTGCTGGTCAGGAGGAAGCGAATCTTTAAGCCCATGATCTTGCCTTTTTCGTTACTGATGACGCCATGGTAGGGCACGGATCCGCCGGGCGGAATTTGACAATATTGTTGCGCTCATGGGGGAAAGACTTGGTCGGGCGGCGCGCCACGGGACGGCGATGAATCCCATTCATGCTTGAAGATAAGGCCGGGTGGTATCTTCTGGCGTCAACTTTTTTTCTTCTCCGCAATTGCGTTGCAAACAGGTTTGTCATCGCCGGCGAAGTGGCATCACTGCAATGGGCCGGCGGGCATTCAGTCCGGGCCGGTCACAAGCCAGATGCCTTCTGGCGTAAGGGCGTGGCCAGCATTGAGCAGCCGCTGCGCCTGGATGATGGCATAGAGACGGACATCGTCGCGCTCTGGATCAATGCACTGCTTCAGCCCGTCAATCCAATGTGCCAATGCGACATTCGTACCCTCGAACAGATAAACACTGCGCTGCAAGGCGCGTGCATATTGCTGCCTATGGCGTTGCACGCGTTGCAGGCAGCGGCTATTGGTGATGTCAAGGCTGGTCGTCCGCGATACAGAGCCTGCTCAAGGAAATTAGTGGATAATATCTCTTCTTCGTGAGAAAAAAGGCTTGAAGCAATGAAGCTGCCCTGCAATGAAATTATCAACACTATGATTATCACGGGATATTTCGAGCGGAGGGTCCGGACCAACCCCGATACTTGAAGGGGATTAAGACTGCCATTCGTGGATGTTGATCTCAGTGTCGTAGTCCGGACCAACCCCGATACTTGAAGGGGATTAAGAGGCGTTGTTGCATGGATGCCAGACCCATCAGGTAGAGTGCGGGATTCTGACAAGCCGTACCGGCCCATGCCCAACAAAAACAACCACAAACGCCGTCACCACATACCGAAAATGAAATTCAAGGTGACGAAATGGGCGTAGTACGACGCCGGTCTTCGGCGGCGCGGCAGCCTGACTTTGCGGGTGACGGACGAGGCAATGGTCAGCTGGCAGGCGGCGCCCCGGCACTTGCTCGCTGCAGGAGCGTGTGCCATCTAAGAGTAGCGGATCAAGAGGGGTTCTGTCGCATTGTTGATGAAACGGCGGAATTTTTCCGGCATGGTACATCGCCTATCAAACAGGACTGACCTTGCCCGCCAGGGTGAATCGCCACGAATTCACTAGACGCTCGCAAGTCGTTTGAAATGCGGCTTTTTGTAGGATCGCGAGCAGCTTGTTGTTGAAGCGGTGGCGCACGCGCCGTTCTGCCCCTCCTATCCCTGTTGACATCCTCCCCGCCTAAAGGACGGAGATTTCTACGCGCCGCGCGATGAGTTGCGAAGCGCTTCGGCGGGTTCCTGCTTCTTCGAGCGGCCTGACTGCGCCATCTCTCCGCAGTCTAACAAGCGGTGCCCCCGCTCCAGGATTTGACATCCTCCCTGCCTAAAGGACAGAGATTTCTACAGCGCGGCGCGATGAGTTGCGACACGCTTCGGCGGGTTCCTGCTTCTTCGAGCGGCCTGACTGCGCCATCTCTCCACAGGCTAGCAAGCGGTGCCCCCGCTCAAGCACATTTATCGCGCCAACTGTATCGGCGTGATTTGTGTAACCGCAATTGACGCACTGGAAATTTGCCTGCGTCTGCCGATTGTCTTCCGACACGTGGCCGCAAGCTGGGCATGTCTGGCTAGTGTGGTGCGGCGGCACTGCCAGGAGCATACCGCCGTTCCACGCCATCTTGTAGTCTAGCTGCCGCCTAAACTCGCCCCATCCCTGATCGAGAATGGCGCGGTTCAGCCCCGACTTTTGACTGACCCTCTTGCCCGGCTGTTCGACAGTGCCTTTGGCGGACCTGGACATTTTCCCTACCTGCAAATCCTCAATGCAGACGAGCACGTGGTTTTGGGTTATTGCTGCGGTAGTTTTGTGGAGGAAGTCTTTACGGGCATTGACGATGCGGGTGTGAATTTTCTGGACGCGCGCTTTCGCCTTCCTCCAATTACTGCTGAATTTGACCTTACGGCCCATACGGCGCTGGTAGCGCGCCAGGCGCTGCTGGTGTTTCTTGAAGCTGTTGAGCGGCGCGATGAAGCTGCCGTCGCTCAGGGTGGCAAAGCGGGCGATCCCAACGTCAATGCCGATCGCCGTCGCTGCTTTAGGCAAGGGAAGTTCGACCTCGCGACGGGTCAGAATCGACGCGAACCACTTGCCGCATGATTTGCTAATGGTGACTTTGCGCAACTCGCCGAAGACCTCGCGGCTGTTGCGGTAGCGTATCCAGCCCAGCTTGGGTAAAAAGACACGGTCATTACCTTTATCGAGTTTGAACTCCTTCGAGCTCGCGTAGCGGAAGGCATCACCCGTACCCTTGCGTTTGAACTTGGGAAAACCGGCACGCTTCTCAAAGAAGTTTTTAAATGCCCTATCGAGGTCTATTAAAGCTTGCTGCGAGCTGCTGCACGGCGTGTCCGACAGCCAAGGGGTTTCGGAACTGTTGCGCCATGCTGTCAGATATTTCGCCATGGCCACATAGCTGATGAATTTGTTGCCGGCTGCGTGATTTTCTTTTTGCAGAGCCAAGGCTTTGTTGTAGACGAACCGGCAAGAACCGGCGAAGCGGCGCATGGCGCGCTCCTGTTCGCCGGTTGGTCTCAACTCGAACCTATAGGCTTGATATCTTTCCATGATTCTTCAAGCTTACTCGTGTGAAGGCACTATCGGCCACAAGAAAGCTAGCCAATTTGCGCCGTATTTTTGCTTGACATGGATTGCATACCGTACTGAATTGCACCTCCGCTCTCCCTCCTCTACCTGAGCTGAAACCTCTGCCTCGCGATGATGTCGTCGAGCGAAGAAATGAGCGAGGTTGAGATCAGGGCACCCATTTGGCCAAATCCGCCAGGGTGTGGTCCAAAGTTGAATGCAGTCCCCTCCTTTTGAGCATCCACGAAGTCATCCACCGTGCCGATGGCATCGATCAGGCCGATTTCCTTTGCCTCTAACCCGCTCCAGATTTCCCCGCTGGCGTAGTTAACGTCGTGCCTCAGGGCGCGGCCGCGCCGTTCCTCAAGTTCGCGCAAAAATGTCCGCCCTACCCTGTCCACCAAATCCTGCGCCTTGGCTTGCGCGTCCTGGCTAGGTGGTGTGAACGGATTCAAGAATGCCTTCAGGTGACCGGATGCATATACCTGCTGCGAGATTTCCATCCGATCCAGCGCACGCGACAGTTGCCATGGCGCGATGATGGCGCCGATCGATCCCACCAGACTGTATTTCCCTGCGATGATCTTGTCGGCGTGCAAGGCAATCATGTAGGCAGCCGATGCGCCGACGTTGCTGATCGCCGCCACTACCGGTTTCGGGTGCTTTTTCCTGAAAGAGTGAATCGCGTTTCCGATACGCTCGGCCTCGACCGGCGCCCCGCCGGGACTGTCTATCGCCAGAACTATCTGCGTAACGTTGCTGGACTCAAACGCCCGCTTCAGGGCCGGCACAATCTTGTCTGCGGACGCAAGTGAGGTTGCAGCGATCTCGCCTTCGATGTGCACAATGCCTATGACCGGGCTGAAGGGACCTATTTTAAACTGCAACATTTGCATGAAAAAGTACAGACCGAACAAGAGTGGCATGAGAACGAGCAACGACTTCAGCGTCAAGGTGAGGCGGCGAGCAAATTTTCGATCCCGTTCAAGCGCCAGGCGTTCTTCCCTGAATCCCGCGCGTTGTTCGCGCATCTCGGCCAACATAAGTAGTGCGAGATTGCCGGCCTGCAGTTCAGCTTGACTCTTATCGTCTTTATTTTCCATGGCGTTTCCTTGGGGGCTAGGCGCGATAAGTTAGCGACAACTGCCCCCCCAACCCAGTACGACAGTTTCCCAGGTTATCTTGTCACCACACGTTTTTTTTTCTTCTTCTCTCCGGTTGGGCTGTGCACTGTGCATAGGCGCGCCTTCCTCGATCATGGCCTCCGTCGGTTTTGTTTTTTCCATTTCGGCTAATGCGGCGGTGGCTTCTTTGAGCTTTGAGATTGGGCAGCGCATAACAAAAGCCTGAGGATATTCTTGCGTGCTCGCTGCTTCTCGCGTGACATTGGAAACACTACATAACTGAGCAGTAACTACCCGAAAATATTGATCGTCGAAAGCGATGCCATCCTCAGAATGGAGCAGCAAGAGCTGGCCATTCTTACAATGACTTGTTATAAACCGAAGAGCTAGCCGAGCGTAAATAACGTTCTCGTCTCGCGTGCGTGCTTCGACGAAAGTTCGTTGGGACAATCTATACGTCGTCATCGTCGACAAATCGCAGACTGAGTCGTCTGTGGGCTTTTGTGCGAGTGCAACCGCTTGCACCGATGAAACCGTAAATGCGAAAATTAGAGTAATAGTTATATGCAATAATTTCATAATGGGAATCCCCCTCCCTTGATAATTTCTTTGTTTTTGCTAATATATATAAACACATATTTTCGAGGTCATCGTGAAAGAAATGAAACAAATGTTTCTTTGTGGACTTGCCGGTGCAATAATCGGAGTTTTGTTGAGCTTTGGCGAACCTTTAGTGTTAATTGCTGTGGTTGCAGTTATGGGATTTGTTACGCTCTTATTTTTATATTGGATAATTTTTTTGATTGCATTTATTCATGAAAAAATCCCCAAAGAGGCTCACTTTAATTCGTCGCATTTAGTCATTGATGCGAATGAATATGAATGTAGTGGAACTAAATACTTTAGCAATCCAGCCTATCGATTAGACGAAAATGGAGATCCTGCCTTAGACCCCCAATGCCTCATGCGAGAATCGCAATAAAATTACCGCTTCTTAAAAATTTCTTTCATTTTTTTAAAACCTTTGGCTCCAACTTCTTTTATTCCTCCTATAACGATGTCTGGATCCTCGGTAACTTGTTTATTCGCCTTGCCGAACAACGATTTGTTCGATGACACGTTGCCGGACGGCGTCTCGACAATTCCACTGTCGTTTCTAAATTTTTGTTGCGCTTTATTTTTTTCCGCCTCGGCTTTTTCGTCTATTTTTTCTACATCTGACTGAACTTGCGTAGGCGTTTTTTCAATTCTAGCTCGCTCTGCTGCCATCCAATCTTGTCCTTCTACCGGTAGAGTCGGTCCATCGTGGTTTTCAGTACTGTTTGCAGAATTATTTGGATTTTTCGAATGGCTCCGTGATTTGTTAGCCTGATGCTGCTTGTCGATGTCTGGATGCAGTGATGGATTTTCTTTCATGTTCCGATACGCCTCTCTTACTGATTCAAATGAGTTTGGAAGTTTGCTGTTCGTGGTTGGCAATATGGGTGTGTTTGCAATGCTCCCAAGATACGAATCGATAATGATTTTGGCGGAGGCACTATTCTGGTTGTGTGACAAAAGTGACTCAAATAGTTGGATATTTTTCGGATCCTTTGCCAGATCAAGATTAAAAGATTCACCACGTGAATGCGCTGCCGATATAGTAGTCGCATAGTTTATTTGTTCACGCAACGTCGCATCTGCACGCGCCGAAGTCGCAACCGTCTGTGTGATTCGGGATGCATTTTCGGTGGCTGTCCGTTGATCAGAAGTAACGGAGTTCAATAGACTGGTATTCTTTCCAAGTGTCTCTGCCCAATCCTTAAACTTGGAAACTTCGTCGTTACTGAGATAATTTTTGATCTCCGTTTCTTTTTTGTCTATGGAAGCGGAGTACTGTTTTCCGCCACGGCCTGTTATTGCAAATCTGCTGCCAGGAATTACACCGACCTGCGGTGTACCAATGTTGAGATCCGCTGCTACCCCAAAAGCTACGTGTGCAACCTGTTGCTCGCTGGCCCCCACGGCTTTCCCAATTACGTTGGCAATTTGCTTTAGTTCTTGCGCACGCGCGCCAAATTCTTCAGTACTGTTCCTTGTGACACCTTTAGACCGATTCGTTGTAACGCTAGTTCCGTCGACATGCAGCAGGGCATTCGAGAAGGCGGCAGCTTTGTCCCTTGTTGCTGCGACAGCTTTCGACTCGGCTGCGGATACTTCTTGAGTGGCAACTGCGACATGATTTTCCGTGACCTTCCCCTCCACTGTTCTGGATACTGGTCCTTCATTGGCCAGTGCTTTGGCAGCGGTGAGGCCGGACAACGCATTAGTAATATAGCTATTTCCTGAAAGATCGTTTTGCCGATTTCTGAAGAACGGTGACGAACGGACAGGCGCCAAGGTCATCTGATCCATGGCAACATTTCCCATGGATACATTGCCCGTTGCGGCCGAATTGGTGGCAGTGGCCACATTGCCTTGCAACAGGCGCATGCCATCGACGAGCGCGGTGCCAAAGTTCTCCATGCGCTTGAGGGCAGCCCAGGCAATGAAAGGAATACTCAGCGTCATGTAACCGACCACTGCTTCGCCGGAAATCGCTGTGGAAAAAATGTCTGATGACGTTGTCAGCGACAGGGCGTTGACGCCGTTGCCAACATTAGCGGCTGCGGCCAGGTCGCGCATTGCATACATGGTCGCGGCGTAGTTAAGGATGGCATACAACGGCGGCCAAAGCTGGATCCAAATCAGCACAGACGCATAGTTCTTGAAGCCGGCCACGGTATCTTTGCCGTTAGCCAGCATAAGGAGCAGGATCATCAGCGGGAACATGGCGTATGCCACCACTTCGACCACGTTGCGGATTACAGGCAGTGCCTGTTCGGCTACTTTTCCAGCGTTGATCCATGCCGCATTGGTCTGTGCCACCGCCTGCGCGCGGCCGATAGCCAGCATCATGGTGGCCGGATCGTTGACCTTTTGGCTCGCCAGAAGGCTGGTGTCGTTCACCGCATTGATGAGTGCGTTTTGGCGGATGATATCGGCTGCTGTGGCCGAGGCGTCCGCGATCCTTGCTTTGATATAAGCCTGCTGAACCTGGTCTGCGATCAGCGCCGCTGCGACCGGTCCGGGTAGCGTCGGATTCATTCGGAATGCCAGTGTGCCCTGGATACGCTGTACTTCGGCAGGCATCTTTGCCGATAGCTTGGTATATGCTTGCGGACAGGGAAGCAACTCCGCCGTGCCGGCCGCATTCGTGACGCCGGTAAACCTGGCAGGATTGGGATCACCCATGAGCGCCCAAACGTCACCAGAGGTCGCAAATGCTTCCGGTGACAGGTAGCCCGAGGCCAGATCGTACATCGTGCACTGGTGCAGAAAATTAATCAAATCGTTCCTGAAGTACGGACTTTGGAACACGACCTTGGACGTTTCGCGCACCAGCCGGCTGCCGAACATGAGTCCATTGTTCTGATAGCTCAGCTTATCCGGCATGCCGGCCGGCCCCGGGATCACCTGCATGGCCGCCTCTTCGAGTTCTGTCAGGCTGTTGCCGACCGTACTGGTCAGCGAAGCGAGCACCGCCAGGCCGAACGGTACGTTGTTAACGAAGACTTCGGCCGAACCTCCTGTCTTGTCGACAATGCCGACGGTCACCTTCGGCACCACGAGTACTGAAAATACCAGGACTACCGAGGCGAGCCACTTCCAGCCCACCATCTTTTCCGGAGCGAAAGCATAGCCGACAAGGGCAGACACGAAGCCACACACGACGGTGATGCCAAGCGCATTGCGGTAGGTATTGGCGCCGACCATGGCAGCAACCGCGTTCATGAGTCCGTACAAACTATCCGAGTTTTGATAAGCAAAAATTTCCCACATGATATTTCTCCTCGTTTTCCGGTCATCAGTGCATGTAGGCTGCCCGGCGACCTAACATATCAAGCACATGCTGCGGAATATTCGCGCGAATATGCCGTTCCAGGTGTTCCAGGTCGTTGGACACCTCCGTGAGGGAGTTCACCTTCTGGTAGACGAGGGTCTTTTCGCGGGACAATTGGGCCAGCATGTCCTTGGCGCGCAGCCGGATTTCTTGGGCTCTCCCCTGCTGTTTCATGTCTAAAGTAAAGTCTTTCTCCAGAGCTTGCATCCCCAACCGCAGGTTTTTCTCCAGAAACATGTAGGCGTAATCTGCGGCAATCACATCCCGATAGGTGGCAATCAGCTGCTCATTGGCTGTGGCAGAAGGAAACGATGCGCCGATCGACAGCATGCGGTAGACAGGCTCGCTGGTCTGGTTCACAAAACCGACCTCCGGCGACATGTTAGGAATCGGTGTGCGCGTCTCGATTTTGTAGGCAATCGAGCGCATCAGCTTTTCGACCTTGACTGTAAACGGGGTATGGACGTACTCGGGGTCGATGGTGACCTGGTCGCAGTTGGTGTAGTTGTTGCAGCGCAGGACCGTTTGGTGGACGTTGCCGCTCCCGGCATCCGACTGGCCATAGAGCAGCTGGGAGATCGATGTGAAGGTCGGTGCGATCGGATTCGGGTCTCGTCCTTCCGAATAGAAAATAACGGTCCCGACCATGCTCATGATCATTTCCCGCTCTTTGTCGTCGAGGTAGTTGCCGGCGAGCTTGAGCGATTCCCAGGTGAGGTTGCCGACGAACGGGGCCTTGTTTTTGACCAGGGGATCGGAGGATTTGCGCGCCGTATCGAGAATGGAGCCCTTGTCGGATTTGCAGCGGACGGCTGCGGCGGCATAGTCCGATTCGAGGCCCAGCGAGACGGCGATGTCCTCGCAGGCCTTGCTGGAGCTGAACCCCGTGGCCTCGGCGGCCGACGAGACCAGGGATTTGGCGGTGTTGCAGGAATTGATTTGCGCATTCGTCATCATCGATTCGAGGTTTTTGGTCCACTTGGTGATACCCCCGAGCATCGGGGACACCGATTCGAGCGCGAGCTGAAACGCTACGCCTGGCAGCGCAGAGGTGACGTTTTTCAGCATGTTCTTGAATTCGGCCGCCGAAATGTAGGAGAACGAGCCGCCGAAAAGATCGATGCCACCGCACCCCGCTTTGGCCGTCGGGTAGTTAATTGCCATTAATTGATACGTCTTGTTCGGCGCGCGCAGCATCAGGCTGCCGCCGCTATAAGTGTTGTAGACCTGGCCACGGAAGGCGCCCGGCGCCGAGTAGTTGCCGATGGCGCCGAGGTCGTTGAACATCTTGTTGACTTCGGCATTCAGGTCACCGGCGAAGGCCAGATGGCTATAAAGGGTACTGGTGGACAGGGATAGTGCGATGATGAGTTTGCGCATAGGCATGATGAGCTCCTTAACGAGATGAAAGTGTTTTTCCAAAAAGTGTTTCGGCGGTCTCAACGGCGCGCGGCCGCAAGGCGTCGATCCGTTCCACCAGCTGGCCTTCCGACAGCACACCAAAACCGACCGGCATAATCCTGCCGGTGATGGGTTGTGCCAAAAACAGCGCCGGAACTTGCTTGACGTTGAGCGTGGCGGCGGTACCGTTATCGGTGCGGGCATTGGTAAAGCCCGGCACCGCGCCGCCATCCAGGCTGACCGGCAGCACCTGGATACGGTATTTCGTGGAAAACGCCCGCAATACCGGCCCATAGGCATGGCAGTACGGGCAATCGCCACGGAAGAAGAACATCAGGATGTGGTCGCTCCCGATGTTGGCGAGGGCGGAATATCTCTCCTGCATTTGTACCTGTTCAAATACCTCCAGCGCCTGGGCATTGACGGGGCGGCCCTGCGTGGTGGGGTCCAGGTCCGGATTGGCCCACGCCACTTTCTGCGACAGGTCGGCGAACAGCGAGGCATTCCTGACGATCTTCGATTCGAGCTCCATGTAGCGGCGCACATTGGCGACAGTCGGGTTCATGACGGCGACGGCCTTCACCTGTTCCAGCTGCGCCTGTAAATCGCGCAGCGCCTTGACTTCAGGCGGTGGCTGCGGCCCGGTGGGTTTTGGTAGCGCGACTGGCGCAGGCGACACTATTTCCTTCTGCGGTTCGTACCTTGCCGGGTCGTCATAAAAATGCCAGCCGCGCCGCACAGCGGCCTGCGCGCCAGCAGCGTGGCCTTGTGCAGGGACACTGGCGGGAACCTGGGCGTGTACGGCTCCGCATGCGAGCAGCACTGTCAGACAGTATTGGTACCTTCTCATGGTGTTTTCTCCAGGCGCAGATGGGCGGGCGGCAGGCCATTGCGGCAGTAATTGATGCCGATATCGATCGTTTGTTTTTGAGGTCCCTGCCCCGGTGCGAGCCTGACGCCTTCCTGCCAAAAGCGGACGTTGAGCCGCCGGCAACCGTCCTGGGCGTAGCGGGCCAGTGTCGTGACCTCCATGAAGATCGGAGAGGAGGCAGAAAAGCGCTGGGTGATCGCGTCCGCCACTTCTCCGGTCAACATGCCGGCTGCACGGCCATCTGGTGCATCGATGGCCGCCAACATCAGTACTTTCGGATCGCTCACCGCCACGCGGGGTGTGGTTTCCGGAGCCGCACAGGTTGCGGCGCAGAGCATGGCAGAGCAAAGGGCAAGTAAAACCTTGCGCGTCGTGGTTCGATTCAGCATTTCCCTCTCCCCAGATAACAGGCTGGCGCACGCTGGGCGGCAGCATCCTTGACTGCCGCCACGTTGGGCAGCGTCGGCACGATGGAGGCATAGAACTCGGTCAGATCGAGCTTCGCAAAGTCGATGCTTTGCAATTGATCCACGCTAAAGCCGGAACAGGCTGGATTTTTTGGTGCTCCCCAGCCCATGCCGAGCTGCGCCCTCCCCTGTTCGTTGATCATCCTGGCCAGGCGCGAGTTAAAACAGCATTTGGAGGTCGTGTGCTCGATGCACGACACGCATTTGCCCAATACCCGGATGCAGGAGCTGCACCAGGTGCCGATGGTGTGACATAGCTGGGCGCCCTCCTTCATCGCCAGCTTGCCCTCGCCGGCATTGCAGGACATCATCGAGACCGCGATGTACATCACCGCAGTCATCGCCAGGCTCCAGGGATTGAACGCGATCGCCAGGTGTTCCGTGGTGGCCAGCGTGATGGAACCGGCCGGCAGCGCCGTGCCATTGACGGCCACGGTCACACCAAACGTCGTATAACTGCCGCTAAAGCCGCCACTGGTCAGCAATGCCTTGGCGCCTTGCGTGACAAATTCCCGGTTACCACTGTTCATCAGGATGTCGAATACCAGGCGCGAGCCGATGCCAAACAGGGACTGGTTAGTAAAGTGGGCCCCGGCGCCATCGGTATAGCAGCAGTTTTTGAGGAGCCGGTTGCGGCAGGTATTACCCTCGCCATTGAACAAAGTCATGGTCTTCGGATCGAGATAGACGCCAGCCTCGCGCACGGCCTCCATGTAGGTCATGACCTGCGCAAAATCGACGTCATTCGTATAGCTAGTATTGAAGCATTGCGTACCGAGACAGAACGTTTTTGGCGCACATGTAGCGCCAGCGGGGCAGCCGGTGGTGTACGCGGCCAGCGTCGTCTCGGCACTCAAGGGATCGCGGGCGATGGCTTGCGCGGCGGCGATAGCCGGATCGGTGGCCAGCACGGGCGGGCGCGGCGTGTTGGACGAGTTCAGGGCGCCCACTTGCGCCGCGCAGGCCGGGTCGCCGGGTGTCAGGGCGCAGGCCGCCAGGTGGGTACTGGCATCGCTTTTGAGGTTACTCTTGCCGTGGTAGACGGTTTCGGGTGGCGACAGCGTATAGCCGGGCACGTGGGCAGTGGCGCTCTGGGTGGTGACGCTGGCCCGGGCCGCCTGGTTGGCAGCCGTGGCGCCGGCCAGATCCTGGTTGACTTGCGCCAGGACAATGGCAGGCTGCATGCTGCTCAGGCAGCAGGCGGTCGTCAGGGCGATCAAACGGCGCATGGCTATTTCCTCATCTTCTCCAGGAGGCGGTCGGCGCTATCGGCAAAGCGCGGTGCGCGTTGCTGGATGGTTTTGAGCGCGTATTCAAGCGAGACGTCGCCGGCGACGCGAACATAAGCATCCGGCGCGAAACAACTCCCTGCCCCGCAGGCCTGGGCGGGTGCGCCGGCACTTAGTAAAACGAAGGTCGGCGCCTGGCGTACGGCAAAGCGGTCAAATGCCTGCGGATCGATTTGCCATGCCACCTTGCGCTCGCCCATGATTTTTTGGACATGCACCACGGTTTTGACCAGTGATCCGTCGTCCAGGCCCCGTAGTAACAGGGTCGCCTGCAGCTGCGCCGCTTGCATCGCCAGTTTATTCAGCGCGGCTTCCGGCATGGCGAAGGTCACAAAGACCATCAGCCGGTCGCCATTCAACGCGGACAGCGCGATTGGATTGGACGCCGCTTCATAGCCTTTGGCAATGGCGCCCAGATCAACGGGTGGCGTTGGGCGAGGCTGGGGCAAGGCGTCGATCCGCATCCGTGGCGTAGTGGAAGTTGGCCCTGGCGGCGGGTCTTGTGGCATGGGATTGGCCCGTACCGCGCGGGCGATATCCTGCTCGGTGATGACCGGCTGCAGCTTTTTGGCGCGTTCGATGTCCGCGTCGGTGATCGTTGGTATCGCCTGCGCCGCCACTGCCTGGGCCAGGAACAGAGAACTTAGCCCTGCCATGGTACGCAGTGCAGCAGGCCTGGCGCCCGCAGAGGGCACTTGGATCGGATTAGTAGCCAACACAGCAGTTCCTTTTTCGAAATAACATAAACGCAAAATCTTCGCCCTTGACGGGGTATTCCTTGCCCGCTCCCCAGGCGATGGTGGTGCGGCCAAAAGGCTGGCAACATTTGCCCAGTTCCTTGTCAGTGGCTGGAATGGGATACGTCAGCTGGGATTTGTAGGCCGTCTTGTCCATTTCCGGCAGGAAGTACGGTCCGCACAGCCCTTTCTGGCCATGCATGCCCCATGTCAGCAGTTCTCGGTGCATCTTGGCAGTGAGGCGCTGCATCATCAATTCGGCGGTGCGCACCCCGCCCACGTGGTAGGCCGCGCGGCCATCGAGCGGGAAAAGACCTCCCTGGCAGCCGGCGCACCAGAACAATTCCGGACGGCCAAATCCCGCCGTGGCAGCAACGCAGTCCGCAGCGCAGGCGGCGACGGCGCCGGGATTGGCGAAGAGGACCGTTTCCGGATTGATAATTAAGGTGAGCTCATCATCGTTCCACAATGGGTCGACCTCGGTCATGTACGCGATATCGAAGGAGCCGGCTTCCAGGCAGGGGAAGTCGGCGACCGCCTTGAGCCAGTACATGACCGGATTAACGTAGTAATGCGCCTGGTAGAAGGCATCCTGGGCGCCGCCTGCGTCCGTGGCCCGGGCGGCTTCTGGCGCAGGGATGCCCGGATTGAGATCGATGCCGCCGAGGGACACCAGGCAGAATGGTTTGCGCACCACTTCCACGTGGCGCACGGGTTCCCAAAAGCCGATGGACAGGCCGATTACCGGATTGACTTTGCACGAACAAATCGGACTGGACGGATTGGCGGTGTCTTCCTGGCCGCCCAGGTTGCCCAGGTTGCCCAGGGTGACACTGCCGAGGGAGATCGGCAGGATGCATGACCAGCAGATATCCGTGATCGGGTTCGGGAAGGCGCCAGTGCAGGTGCCTGCCGGTGCCGCCTGGGCATGGCCTGCCCCGATGAGGAGCAGGATCAAACCGATGGTGTGTTTTAGTAGGCTCATTTGGCCACCACGATTTCGTCGATGCGAAGGCGCATGCCTTCCTGGTAGACCAAGGCCGGGACATGCCGGATGCCAAAGCGCCCTACTAATCTGCCCTGCTGATCGAAGTAAATGCGCGTTTTCCACTGTTTCATTAGCTCCAGATACGAACCGCCGACGAGTACCGGCTTGATCCGCGCGCCATCGCGCTGGAGCAGGCTGCGCGCCATCTTTGCCTGTATCGGATCGCGCGCGTCAAAGAACAGCAGCTTTTTCGACATGGATGTGATCGCCAGCGGGTTGGTACGGGTTCCTGCAGGGAACAGGACGTGACCCTGTGCATCGAGGATATTCTTGTCGAGCACATAGGTGGGGTCAAAGTACAGGGTTCGCGGTGCCTTCGCCGGCGTCAAACCTGCCACCGGGGCCGGATTGGCCACGGCCGCCCTGCCTTTGGCGATCGCCTGCTCCTGCAGTGCGTGAAGCTGGCCGCTCTTTTCCAGCGCGCGCAGGCGCTGGACAATCATGTCGAGCAGGTTTTGCTCGGCAATCGGATACGTCGGCCCGATCGCGGCCAGTTCCTCGGCCTCGGCCAATGCTCCCATGAGGCCACTGGCCAGCAACAGGACGGACAAAATCCGCCTGGTCAGCTCACCGCATGGCAGGCAGTGAAAACCCCGTGTCCTGGGTGCGGGTTCAAGTAATGGCATGATTTGCTTTTCCTTCAAAAGATCGGAATGACGACGCCCAGGACCGCGTCGGCGCGTACCAGGCCATTGATGCTGTAGCGTGAATCGAAGCTGTCCGGGCTGGTGCCTTGTACATAAAAATACGAGGGCGGAATCACGGTCTCGGCGATGGGTTCGAGCCGGAGGTGTTTAACGGTGGTATGGGTCTTGGCAATGCCGACCTCCTCGCCATTGACGAAAACATGGCGATCCCGGACGGTCACTTTGTCGCCGGCCACGCCGCGCACGATCTTGAAAAACGGCTGGTGGTACAGGCCGGGGAAGACGCGGTACGCCGCCCCTTCGAATGCATAGACCACATAATCTCCGCGACGGATGCCGTTCGCCCGGTAGTCGACCACTGCGACCGTGTAGGGCAAGCTGGGGGTCACGTTAAACAGGATAGGCAGGCGCGGGGTGGCATCGATAAACAGTCGCACATAGGCGAGTGTCCAGATCACGACCAGCACCAGGTACAGATACCAGCGTCTGCGCACATGCTGAAAGAAATCGCGGGTCACAGTTTCACCTTTTTTCTGAGCAATGGAGTGAGATCGATCAGCGTCGCGCGGCTGCCGATCACCGCCGTTTTGTCGACCACCAGGCATGCGCACTCTTGCGGCAATTGCGCCAACGCGGCAGCAAAACTGGGAACAAATCGTTCAGCATCGGATATCGCCTGCCGCCGTTCCATATCGGTACGGCTGGTCGTCATGGCTTTGAAGTACTGTTCCTGTTTTGCATGGAAGACGTTCGCCGCGTCGACTACCCCGATGACCAGCATCGGCCGCAGCACCAGCCGGTCATAGGCCGCAATGCCGAGCGCCACGAAGCAGGCCGATACGAAGATATTGATCAGCATGATTCTCATTGGAGTCCCCTGTCGGCCAGTACCCGGGCGATGGCCTCGTCGATGGAGTAGCCCTGGGCACGCAAGGCATCAATCGGCTTGTTATCGGCGAGTTTGTTCGAGAACAGAAGCTGTGTGGCGTGATCAATGACCAGGCGTACGACGCCTTCACCGATCGGCGACGAGACGTACATTTCCGCAAAGGCGCCGGCCTCGGTGCGTAGCGATTTAAGTAGCCGCTTTTTGGCCGCATCCATGACGATGCGCTTGTTGCTTTCGAGGATTTCAATCGACTCCGGTTTTTGCCGCAGCAGGAAAACCCAGTCGGAGCAGTTGAAAGCGGCCGTCATTTGCACCGAACCGTAATAATCATCGGCACCCTGCGTCGCGGTGCCCAGTGCACCGCCGTATTTGCGCGCACGCCGGGCTGCTTCTTCCACCACGGCGGCCTTGACCGGGTCGTCTGCACCGATCTCTCCAAGCTGTTGCTTGAGTTCATCGATGATCAGGAGCTTCTTGCGATCACGGTTCAGGTACATCTCGCCGGTGATTTGGTACATCAGCAGGATATTGACGACGGCATGCAGATCTGGCTTGCGTTTGAGTTCTTCGTTTTCGATCACGACGAAGTCATTCGAGAAGTCGACGTTATTCTTGCCCTCGAAGAAGCGTTCGTACTGCCCGTCCTTCGAGTATGGATTGAGCATGATGGCAAGATCGCGGATGCGGTCATCGCCTTTAATTTCGAGTTCGGCAATACTGCCGGTCTTGAATGCGTCGCGCAAAGCCGTGATCGTCAGATCATTGCCGTACGACTTCCATAGCTTCAGGAGGACCGTTGAAATGGCTTTATATTGCACTTCTTGCATTTGCTGACTCATGGAACACATCTTCGCCAGGGCGGGCAATAGCATATCGATGTCTTCATGAATGTCATTGACCGCCGTAAACGGGTTCAAAATGATCTTCGAGCGTGGGCTGAACTCGACATGCGTGCCATTGGCTTTCTTGCACAGCTTCTCGAATGAGCGCCCGAGATCGAGCAGGCGCACTTGCGCACCGCCGGAGCGGTATGACCAGGCTATCTCGTTGAGGGTGACGGATTTGCCGGAACCTGGGGCGCCGACAACGGCAAAATTGTAGTTGCCCAGGTCGTTGTCATACAGGTCCAGCGTCACGAGCTGGCCGCGGCGGCCGGCGAAGATGAGGGTTGGCGTGTCGGTTCCTCGCCATTCCCCCAGCAGGGGCGCGAGATGGATGGCGTTCGCCATGGATTTGCGCGTCACCCGCTTCATCTTCTTCATGTCGTTGTGGAACGCAGGCGTCAGGGTCATGGGCAAGCTCGCCAGCAGCGCCTGGCGGTGCATGTACACATCGGCATTGAGTTCAAAGCCGCTGGCACGCCAGATGGCCCTGGCCGCTTCTGCCGCCGCCGTCGCCTCGGCAGGCGGGCAGAAAATGGCCAGCTGGTGGTACATCGAGACGAGGTTGCCGCCGACATCCATGGCGTTGGCGACGGCATTCCAGTCTTCCTGCTTCTTCTGCACGTCCGGCATGATGGCGGCCATCTTGCTGCCTGCGTTCTGTGTCGCGCGGATATGGTTCGCCGTAATCAATGTCCGCGTCGTGTTCGTATCGAGGATGTGCACGCCCATGGTGAGCAGGAACGGCGCACGGTACTGCAGTGCCGGTTGCATGACGTGGCCGATGAGCGCGCCCATCTGCCAGAGGGGGAAACGTTCCGGAAACGACTTAATGGAGAAAAAGCGTGCTTCTACGTGCTGCGGCTTGCCTGGCTTCGAAAACCGGATGCCTTCGTTGGTCGGGTCCTGGACGGTATCGAAGTCGACAATCTGATCTCGCAGTTCTCTTCCCTCATCGTAGTGAATCCATGGGATGAAACCATCTGTGAGCCGGTGGGGATTGGTGAACAGTGCGCACCAGTTGATTAAGTCGGCCGCTTCGCATACGTTGCTGGGTATAGAAGCGGCGTCAAGGGTGCTTGCCATCGAGTCGCGCAAACTGATCGCCGCTTCGCGCTTGCCGATATCATCGGCGCGCCCATCCACCGTGACGCTCATCATGAGTCGAAAGTCGCGCAGCGTAAAATGAAATCCCTTGGTCAGGGATTTCTGGCTCCCGGCCAGCAGATGTTGCACGCGCTGGCGTGCCAGCTGGCGGTACAGGTTGCTGTTCCGGGCCGGCCGGCCCCACTGCTGCGAGTTTTCATATTGATCCTCGTCTTCCATGCGCATGTTGGCATATTGGATCAGCGGGGCGCGGATGTCCGGCGAGCCAAACAGGTGAAATTGCACACCCGTGTTGACGGGACAGTTGGTGTACAGGCTTTGCAGCACTTCTACCATACGCTCATCGGCGCCGGCCTGGGGCATGAGTTCGAGCATGAAACCAAGCTGGTGATGGCGATTGATGAACAGCTGCTCGCTGTCGACATAGGGACCGTACGGTAGCCAGCTGGCAAACTGATCCTTGGAAAATGCCTCGCCTCGGCTTAATCCAAATAGATCCCATAGGCCAGCGCGAATCCCTTCGCCATCGTTTTCTGGCATGAAGAACTTGAGCATATTTGTCCTCTCTGAATGCAATATCGCTATTGGTTTGTTGCCGGCGCTGGAGACGGCGCGCCTTCTGGAACCGGCGTGACGGCCCCGACTGGAGGATCGGCAAGCGCTCCCGCTGGCAGCGAGGTTGGCCGTGTTTCGGCGCCGGAGTTGGCCTGTCCGGAGGGAGACGCCGTACCCGGAGATGACGCCCGCTGAGGTGCGGGCGGTTTCAGGGGCGCATAGGCATCACGGATCTGCCGCTGCGCATGGGCGATCTGCCACCTACCAGGGTCTGTCTGCAGGTAGACAAAGGACTGATCGTGGAGATCATGGTCGCTGTCCTCCCAAGGCTTGATCCAGAGCCGCATGACGCGCGGCGGCGAGCGCAGCGCGGCGGGCTCGAACGCAGGCGATCCCTGCATGGAGCTGCCGCTGGAGGCCGCTTTGGCCATCGTGTACATGCTGCGCGGGGCGGCACGCGGCGTTCCCTTTGTGGGTGCCCCAGTGGCCGTCCCACCGCCGCCCGATGGAAACGAGTTGTAGTAATTGCCGGAGACAGAGTTGCACTGCACGCCTTCCGGCGCCTTGCAAGCATATTCGGACTTGCCGCCCAGGCCTGTCATGTCGCCGCACCCGGCCAGGATCATCAGGCAAACCGCTGTGGCGGACAGGTTTTTGGCACGGAATGAAATCGATGGATTCAGTTTCATGATTACTCCTTGGGGTTCTTGGTGGCCTGGTGGCTGGACGCGGCTTGCGCCAGATGGGCCTCGATCTCGCTGGCACTGATAAAACCGGTTTCCCGTGCGCCATCAGCAAAGAAGAGGGTCGGCGTGCCCTGTACGCCCAATTTGCTGGCCAGGGCCAGGTTGCGGTCGAGCGGATGGGCGCATTGGGCTGGTGCGCCCTGCCCGTCCAGCGTGCCGCTGACGGCGCTGCGCCAGGCAGCCAGGCGGTCGACAGCACACCAGATGCGCAGAGGTAAAACCTGGTCCTGGAACGGCACCATGAAGTTGTAGACGCGCAGGTTGGGGATAATCGCCAGTTCGGGTTCAAGCTGGCGGCAATACGGACAATGGGGGTCAGTGAAGAGATAAAGGACGCGTTCGCCCTTGCCCTGCGTGGAGACGATCGCATCGGCCAACGGCAACTGGCGGACTTCGATAGCCGCTGCCGTCGGCGCTGCCGGGCTGGCGGCGTTGCTCCGCTGCTGCAGTTTCGGTGCGGTCAGGTCGCGCATGGCACGCAAATCGACCAGGCGGCCAAAAATCATGTAGTCAGGGCGGGTATCGGCGACAAAGCCGACGTTCTCTCCCATCCACACCTCGAAGACGCGGGGGATCGGCGTCGCCGTGACAGTATCAAAGGCCGTGCCGGGATAGGATCGCCTCAGCGCGGCGAGCAGTGTGTCCTCGGCCGTACTGGCGTGGGCGACCAATGTAGCGGCGCAGGCGAGTGCGGCGAGGGCCAGTCTAGTCGGTATCATCATTGGGAACCTCCATCGTGCGCTTGGCAAGGCCGAGCTGATCCTGCCGGTCCGCGTCACTGCGTGACATGGGCCGCGCGGGAATACGCACGCCACGGGTCAGCACCACGTCCACTTTGCGGCCCGCATGTACCTCGATGACGGGAAACGTCTGTTCGGCCAGCCGGATGTAATAGTTGGCCAGGTTGTTGAGCGCGCTCCCCATGCCGCTGCCAATGCCACGGCGGAACTGGTCGCCGGTGCCGCCGGTCGTCGTCGACAGGGTGCCAAACGGGGAAGTCGTAAATGAGCTGTTGCCTTGTGCAAAACCCTGGCCGATGCCGCTGACGATCCCGGCGCGCAGTCCATTGGCCAGCAGCTGCCCCTGTTTGGAGACGAGCGTGCCGCGCAGCCCCAGGTTGCCATCCTCCCCAAAGATGTTGCCCTCGATCTTGACCTCGACCACCGAGCGGTCGTAGCGGATGCAGGAGAGCACGTCAGTGCGCAGGTACGCGCGCTCGGAACTGATGTCGCCATAGCCGGAGGCAACCACAAAGCACTCCTTGACGTCCGCGCGGAACTGATTCGGCAGGATGGCAGCGGCTGAAATCTTGATGAGTGCTGGCAGCGGATTGCTTTGTGCTTGGCCACCCGTAGGGGCATCAATCCCGCCGAGCAGTTCTCCCGGCAGGACGCCGACTGGGAGAAAGTCGTCCAGCGTATTTACTGGTTTCACCACATTGGCCCCGGCCTCCTTGGCGGCCCCGGTGTTCCCGCTGGAGTCTGTCGCGGCGCCCAGGGAGACGCGAATCATGGGGGCGGGCGTCTCCGGTGGCTCGTTTGGCCGCAGTACGCCGGTGTTTCCACTGGCTACGTCGGTGGCGGGCGATCCTGGCGGCACGTTGCCACCGAGTGGCGTGCCTGGAGGGTACTGCAACGGAGCCGGCGCCGGTGGCTGGGGAATGGGCGGCGTGATGGGCGCGGGCGGCGCTGGTGGCGGCCCTTGTTCTGCCGTGGCGGCCGTTTTTGCTTCCAGATCGGCCAGGCGCTTGAGCAAGGCTGCTTCGACGACCTTGTGATCGTTGTTGATTTTGTCTTGCGCTTCCTTGTCGCTGTCATATTGCGCCAGCTTCTTGCCGGCGTTGCCGACCCATTGGTCTTCCGGCGAGATCTGGCCCGGCACCATCATGCTGGTGCCATCCACATTGACGGTGGCGCGCTTGTCGGTCGCTTTGGGGAGCTGCTTGGCCGGGCTGCCGGACTCGGAATAGGCCAATACCGCCCACAGGACGCCAATGCAGGCTGTCACGATACTGGCGGCGGCCAGGTACTGCTGCTGCCTGGGCGTCAACCGTGCCGTGCAGGATTTCAATGTTTGCATGATGCGCATGGCGGCTCACTCCCCTGCCCTGATGACATAGACTCGCGTGCTCTCGTTCGGACGCAAGTTGAGGTTGTCGATGGCGACGGCCAGGACATCGCCATCGTCGCGGTCAAATTCCTGTTCTGCGAGCACCAGCGGCGCACCGCTGATATTGCTCAGTGCATAGGTCTCGCCGATGAGGCCACGGCCTTCAAACTGGCGGATGAGCTTCATTTCCGCTTCCGCCCACAGCAGGCGCGCTTCGTCGCGCTCTTCCATCCGGACGTCGTCGGGCACCTGCTCGGAAGCCATGAACAACAGCATCGATTTCAGGGAGCGGATGAATGTGGCGGACCTCCCCGGCGCCGCCCCGCCGGCATTGGCTGCCTTGACCTGGCGTCTGGCCGACTTGTCTGAGATCACGATGGTGTCTGCAGGAACCTCCGCGCGGTTCAGGCGCAAGGTATAGGTGGCCGTGGTGGACGAAATAAACAGGTTGATCGGCTTGGCAGCAGTGCCCACCGGCTGAATATAGATTTCGCCTTTGGCCAGGTCGCAGGCAAGCGACAGCTGGCCGCCGGGATTGACGGTCGTGCCGGCACCTGGCGCCACGGGCAGGCTGGCGTCGGCAGGTTTGGACGCACAGTTGCTGCTTGAATAAATGTTGCCGACGACGTCGATGATCTTGCCGCCCTCGATGCGGATGCGCGTCGGTTCATGTGCGGCGATGACCGCCTCGATGGCGGCGCCGTCCCTGACCTCTCTGATCTGGTCGGCCCAGGCGGGCAGCTCAACGAGCCCCAGCAGCAGCCACGCCAGTGGCAGTATCCGGTTTTCCATCTTTCAACTCCTTAAAATCTTTCAAATGCACGCGCGCGCCACGGAAGACGAAGTCCGCACGGTAGGTCTTGAGGCTGTCAGAGGTATTGGCCCCGTTCACCTGGGTTTTGAGGTAGCCGGTCATCGTCACCGATTGCGTTTCTTCGTCCGGCACCAGCTGCTGCATCTGGAAGTAGGTGCTCGCATTGAGCTTCTTCAGTCTTGCCGCCTCCAGATCCTGGCGCGTCTTGATGCTGCCGGCGTTCTCCGGCAGGCACCAGCTGAGCAGCATGTCCTTCTTCCATTCGATGGACTTCGGCGTGACGTCCAGCATCAGGTAGGCGATATAGCCGGACATCTGCACCAGATAGTCGTTGCTGGCCTTGCCGTCCTCGATCCAGAACGTTTTATTGATAGCCGGCGGCACAATGACAGTGCGTTCCGTGCCCGCGATGCGGACAATGATGGTCAACGCCAGCATCAGGCAAACGGAAAGGATGCCAATGGCCAGGCGCTGGTCAAATACGCGGCGCCGCAGAGCGCCCAGGTCATCCTGATAGGTTTCCAGTTTCACGCTGCTCTCCTAGGTCCTACCCAACCATCTTGCGGATATGCGAAGGCGGGGTCGAGCGCATGGACGTCAACGGGCTGACAGGCAGGTACCAGTACGCCCAGTGCAGTACAAAGGCCGGATGCTTGTCCGCTTTTTTACGGCTGAGCCAGCGCGACACAGCGACGCCGGCGCAGACCGCGAGGAAAAATCCGAGTTTGCTGCTGGCCAGATAGCCGACAAAGATCGAAAGGAGGACGGGAAAGGCGACATCAAAGTCCCATAGGCCAATCTTCCATTGGTCGTCTAGCCGCCGCGGAATATAGGTGTCGGCTTGCATGGCGTCCTCCTTTTCTCTATGTGCGGTGTCTGCGCCAGCCTGGTTCAGATCGTGGCGCCCATGATGGCGCCGCCAATGACCAACCCGACCGAGCCAAAAATCGCCAAGCCGATGAAGAACAGCACCGGACTGAAATTACGCAGGGCGGACAGCGAGATCAGGGCCACCACGAAGCCGATGAAGCCGACCAGTGCTTTAACGCCGGGTGCCAGTGCGGCCAATTGCGTCAGTGCGGACGTCAACGGGCCGGTGATGCCGGTGAACGCGACAAGGTCGATGGCGGTGACGGGGATCGCAGCGAGCAGGCCCAGGGTGATCAGGGTCAGAAGTGCCAGGACCTTGGCCGTAGTGGAGACGCGCAGGCCAAGCGGCCGCTTGCCGTGTTGTTTGAAAGGGAGAACTGTGACGTATTGCAGGGTGTTCATGTGCATTCCAATCGTGATCGTGAAGAAAATTGCCTAAAACTGTCTGTGCGGGCGGCTAGGTGATGCGGCATGGCAGCCTAGGAGGACCACGGACGGGACATTGCCACGCGATCGTGCCCGGTCGGCACGCTCCCCATGCCGAAGTCAGGTTGATCAGGTGAGTTGGGGTTCTCATCTCTGCACCTGCCGAGGTGCGTCGGCGGTGAGGCTGAGCTCTACCCTCCGGTTGTTCTGGCGGCCCGTTTCGGTCGCATTGGCGGCGGCGTAACAGCAGGCGCCGCTGCTTTCCACCTCCAGCTGCACTGCAGGCACGTGCAAATGGCGGCGCAGATAGCGCTCGACCCTGGCTGCGCGCTGGTGGGCGATGGCATCGTTCAGGGCCGGCGTTCCGGTGTTGTCTGTTCTGCCAGCGATACGAATATGGGACGCTGGCTGCACCAGCGTGAGAAATTGCTGCAGAACGTGTTGCGCTGTTCTATCGAGACGGGAAGAGCCCGGCGCAAAGTACACCGCAAGCTCGGTGACATCGGATAAATCATGTTCGTTCGCTGCACCGGTTCCCACGGGTGTCTCAGCCTGTGTTTGCTGGGTGCTGGCTGCCGCGGTCGTGGTGTGCGGCACCTCTTCAATGTGCGCATCCCGTCTTGCCTGCGTCTTGGGTGTGCGCGTAGGACAAGCTGGATCGATACACAGGCCGTAGCGTGCATGTCTGCCGTAGTGAAGCTGGGTGATGTGCTGCATGTGCGACCCAGGCGCGGCTGCGCGGGAAGACAGGCCTGCGGGTTGTGGCTGGGTATGCACATTTTCGCAGGAGGCCATCAGCAAGCTGGCTGCAGCCATTCCTGTGGCGGCTAGTGTGGCCTGAGCAATAGCGCGTCTCATGTCAGCCCCACTGCCACCAGCGCAGGCTGCGTCGGGACAACCGATTCAGCGCGCACATTTTTCTGCGTCCGGTACTTACCCTGTGGCGTAGCGCGGCGCATTGCCGGCGGCTTGGTATTGGTGAGAAAGCCGTATACGCGCCAGGCATAGCGGGTGCGCGTAGCCTGGCATTGGGCCGCATTCAGTTTGGTACACGAGGCGTTGTATGCACCGATCGCCTCCCAGGTATTGCCGTACCTTTGCAGCTTTTCCACGAGAATGCGGGAACCAGCATGAATGTTTTTACAGGGCTCATGCAGTTCTTGCTCGGTCACCCCCAAATTGCGTAGGACCCGTGGATTGGAATTGACGCCCATATAACCGATATCCACGGTACCGGTCTGGCGCAGATGGCGGCGATTGACTGCGTTCGGATCCAGTGACGATTCCGCTTGCGCAATCGCATACAGCAGCGGTGCCGGCACATGGTGGCGCACGGCGGCTTGTTCCCAGCAAGCCCAGGCCGAACCCGGACAAGCAACGAGGATCGCGATGAAGCATGAAAGGTGTCGTTCCATGGCAAGGAGCAG
The DNA here is from genome assembly GCF_002735765.1 of Janthinobacterium sp. BJB304. Classification (NCBI taxonomy): domain Bacteria; kingdom Pseudomonadati; phylum Pseudomonadota; class Betaproteobacteria; order Burkholderiales; family Oxalobacteraceae; genus Janthinobacterium; species Janthinobacterium sp. BJB304. The sequence continues at coordinate 8,249 of NZ_PDZN01000033.1, read as the reverse complement.
GCATAACCCCGAAAGCGTTGATCCACCCGGCGCGCGCAGGCGCCAGACCATCAAAGGTGTACATCGGGTAAGCCTGGCATCAGCCTGGCAAGGTCACTTCGGGTCGCATATCCGTTTGCGATATGCCTTGCGATCTGCCTCTTATGGCAGGTGCGATACTGCCCGCTCGGCGATATTGCGCCGGGCCTGTTCAAATATTTTCTCTTGCGCCCCCTCTTCCTGCAGGGCCAGGGCGATGCACGCGGTCGTAAACTGTCCCAGGTCGAATCGGGGATGGGGATGCCGGTTCATTTCGGACTTCTGCAGCGTCAGCAACAATACATACTGTGCGCGCCAGATTTCCTCTTGTCGACGCGGCATGCATTGGTCGCGCAACACCAGCCTTGTATGCAAAAACGAAAAAATATGCTTCGCGGGTTCCGGCTGCGCAAACACTCTTGCAATACAAGCACTAATCAGATCGGGATACCGCAATTTTGGCGAACAATTATGCTGATGGTTGAACAGCTGGTCGAGCTGATGAAATTCCTCCATCCAGACCAGCGTACCGATCGTTTCGTCACACCGCGAGGACGAGGCAGCAGAACGATGCGTAGCGGCCTTGTGAGCGGAAGATGAGGACGGCATCGAACGAAATTCAGTATTCATGGCGACTCGAAATCAGAAATGACTGCGTACGACATCATGCTAGCGCATCGCAACACCAATGTTTGTCCAAAAAGTCGCGCTTTTTAAGGACTATTTGGATTAACTCGCGCCCCTGTCGGTGAATAGCGAGAGCTGCGGGGCCGTTACATATCCGCTCACGCATAGTGCATCACTATTTGCCCTGCCAGCCACGCCACCCCACTTAACATCGCGGGCAACAGAAGCGGAGACAGTTGAACAGGCAGCACACACGCTACTGCCAAGAGACAAATCAGCATGATTGCTACTCCCATTGCTGCAACAAACCACTCTGGGTGCGGCCTGGCAAATTCCAGGCGTTTAGTTCGCCGGCGCACCGCCGCATCCACGATGCAGGCCGTCATGAGTACCACAAACGTCGGCCACCACTCCACGATGCCTGCTAGTCTGTACAGCGCCAGCATGGTCAGCGTATCGAGTGATCGAAAATAGCTGCTCTGGAACAGCTGTGAGCGTACCCGCCCAAGGCTATTGGCGACAGGTTGTGCTACCGGATCCACCGGCACGTCGTGGACGTGAATCGATGCCGGTTGAGCGTCCAATGCAGCTTGATACTCAAACAATCGACTCAACACGCTTCCTGCATATGGATTACCCCAGTAATCCGCACTGGCGATATGCTCTGCACGGATCTGGGCGACAAATCGCTGCGGCGGAAAGGCTGACGGCAGGTACAGCACCAGAATCAGGAGCACGCTCAGCGAAACAATGGCCGTCAACCGAATCAGCATGTCTCCCCCTTTTCCTTCTCTTCAAGGCTAGCATCGTCCACGCCAGGGTCGATCAGCGTAAACCGTCCCTTGTAGACGTGGCCGCCGGAAACTGAGGCGAAAAACTGCAAATTGGGCAGTTTACCCAGGATCGATGGCGGCACCAACTCGTTGACTTCCTCGCTCAACTGCGTTGAATCGACCGCCGTATAATCCGTGAAATGGCCATCTCTGGCCGTGTTATGCCCCACTTTCATGTTATGGATAGTGGTCTGCCCCAGTGTTTCATTGATGAACTCCTGAGTGGGCTGATCTTTTGTTCGGAAGGCGATGAGGTTATTCAAGTTCCCCAATGCCATGCGTGCCGCCTCCTGGCTGCCAAGGCGTTTTGCCAGGTCAGCAATCGTCTGCATCGCGGCCGTGGTATACAACCCTCCCTCTGCCCCCTTGTTCAGTATCTCGATCAACGGCTGATTGATCACGTTCGACAGCTCATCCACAAACAGGGAAATGCGCCGCTCTCCTCCCAGGTTGTAGCGAATTCCTGAGCGGGCCGCCAGGTCGGCGAGCGCCATGGCGCCGATGGCCGTTGCAACGGAAGGATCTGGCAACGAGTCCAGACATAGCAGCAGGACGTGTCCGGCGCGCTCGATCTTTTCCAGATTCATGATCGGACGCTGATCGTCCGCATCAAAAGGATCCGGAGACAAGCTTTTCCCGAGATCGCCGGATGTCAGCATGGACAAGATCGGTAAGAGATTGGCGGTTATTTTTTGATAATGTTCGCGGTTATGCTGAAATACCCGGACTTGCGAACTGACCACCGGATCACGCCGAGCCTCATGCACGTGGTGATCGTAGTACGTCACATACGCCAACAGTTCATGACTCGCGGCCGGCGTCGGCGATTTGATCTGCCCTCGCCGTGCTTTATCCAGCAAGCGCACCATCTCAGGTGTGCTACGCCACTGCATGCCTAGGAGCTCTTCATAGAAACGCTCGAGCGCTTGTTCCAGGATGGGTTCGACGCCTCCTTCAATATATTGCTTCAGCTTTGCCAAATTCGGGCGCCTCTCCAGTTGCACCATCCCTTGCACGACCACATTCACCGCATCCCAACCAAATGCGCTGAACGTTCCGGCTGTGTCCGGCGGCATGATTGACTGAATACGGGAAGCGACTTCGGTAGGTTTTTGCCAATTGAACGTGAAGTCGAGACGAACACCCGTTTCCGGAAAGGCCGGATGAAACCAAAGAAATCTGTCTGGCTCGCGATACAGTTGACAGGCCTTCATGACCAGTCGCTTGAGACGGCGTGAATTTTTCGGATCAATAATAATGACGACGTCGCCACGTCGGATGGCTTGAAAAATCAACCAGCCGAGGCATACCCCTTTGCCCGACTGAGTGGTTCCGACCACCAAGGTTCCACCTTCAAAGTTCTGCAAGGGCCGCATCAACAAGCGCTCTTCCGCCTCGACACCATGAATCCAGGGTAGGCCAATCTCTGCGTCGGATTGTGGATTGGGCTGATATCCCAGAGCCCGTATGAGCCAGGGAGAAATAGTCATTGCGCGGTAATCGATCTTGATCAGCTCGTAGAGGCGCTGAGAGTGTAGCGGCAGCCAGATAAAGCCCAGGCCAAATACGACCTGTTCAGGATCGCCTGTCCATTTGGCGAGCCGGGAAATTGGAACCATTTCCATGGCGCGGCCAGACAACGCCGCACGAATACGCACAACACGCAGGGCTTGCTGGCAGCGAATCAAGGCAATGAGAATTGAAACAACAATGAGCGGAACGCCCGCACGCGGTGGTAAATGCTCAGGTATTAGACAGTAAAAAATGGCGGCGGCAAGAATCCATGCCAGGGCGGCGGCCCCCTCAACGGGACTACGCCATGGCATTTCATACTGTCGCAGCAACATGATCAACCTGCGTTCGAATTGATTGAGGTCTCCCCTGCTCCATCCAAGCCCTCGATGAATTGGCGAGCGATAACCATTCCTACCAGTTGCTTGCCATGCAGCTTGTGATACTCAACAGGCTCGGTTCCTGCTGGCCCTGTGACCAGCATGTTGGCATCGGCAAGGGCGCGTAGCGCCATCTTCCCATCCGCCTGTCGCGCCGCGAAGACATCCAAGGGGACAAACAGGCCTGACGCCATGGGATAGCATGCCGGAGGCAAGCTCGTATCATTGAGAGTCTGCACGATCGCTTGCAGTATCTTGGCAACACCTGGATTCAATCGAATCGGTGCGCGTAACGAGTAGTGCCCGATTGCCGACTGAATTGGTTCAGTATGTTTGACCTTCTTTGCCTTTCCTTGGCGGCCATCTGTACGTGGTTCGATACCGGCACTCCCCGCAACTGCAGGGATGGGTGGGATGGTTGGCAGCGACAACTGACGATCACTAGCATCCGGAGGGGTCTCTGGCGCAGGGCATTCTTCCTGAGCCTGGGGTGGTGTCGCGCTCGCCTGCCGCAGCTTGGTATCACTCTCCGTGGTTCGCTCCTCCTCATGCGATCCATTGAGAGCAATGTTCATGTCCAGCGCCACTGGTGACGGGTGTAAGACAGCAAGGACACAACCTGGCGTCACTAACTTCAACGCCTCCAAGGGTTCGGGGGCACCTGGTGGCCGGATAGACCAAACACTCTCGTCCGAACTCATTGGCAGGATGATCCCGGTATCGCTCAGAATTTCCATCGCGTCTGCTGGTGAGGCCGGCAAGCCATACAATCCCTCGTCTTGCAGCAAGGTGAGTACGTCGCTGATACCGTTTGGCCACACCAAAAACAAACCATCCCGCCCGAGCCACATGCGGGACCGATCCGCATTGGGCACCCATCCCTGATGAGATTGCACCAACTCGCGCATCGCGTTCAGGAGAAACCTCGCAAGGTAGGCTCTCGCCCGCGCTCTACCTGCCGGCGCATCTGCGTCGCGCAAGTCGCGGTGTATCACCAAAGTCGATGCTCGATTGACGAGATGGTCAATGACGTTATGATCGTGATACCTCACCTCACCACTGATCGCCGCAAGCATGTGGGCGACGATCGTCGAGCCGTCGTGTGTCAGGTAGGCCAACGCGTCGATAGGCAGGATCATCGGCAACGCAAACAGCGATAGGGAGCGGCACGCCTGCCTGGCCTCACTCCACCTGACGAACAGACGGCCAACCTCGTGTTTGTGGATCCAGTCTTCGAGGGGTGTCAGGTATGGTTGCCACACGGTTCCGTGCGCGTCACTCACGACAACAGTGTCCAATGCGCGGTAGAGGTATGCGCATAGGCCTGCGGCGAAGGTGCCGAAGCGCCAGCGTGGCTCCAACTGTCGCCGAGTAGAAATCGTCGCTCTGCCAGCAAAAATCTGCGAATCGGTCGCTTGTAATGCAAAGAACGCCGTCTCCAGTCCCAGGCGTGCTAAACCTCCTGGGCGAGCAAAAAAACTGTCCTGCGTCGCAGGCAATACGTTCACGTACGCGATGTACTTCCTGATGAGTGGAAGCATTTCCTTGGCAAAGGCATTCGCATCGCCGCCATAAGCCAATTTAATGCGCCCCAGGATATCCCGATTGTCGTCCAAGATCGCATCGACACTACGGGGACGCATCCCGCCGTCACGCGTTTGAGCGGGTTGGGGCAGTAAACGTTGCGGACAGATGGGCGCGGCCTGCCGGCCGCGATCACATTGGCGATCGTGGCCAAGCCAACCCAGGTACTTGAGGATATTCACACCGGCCATAAGGATCACTCACTTGGCTAGGTGAACATTATGGCTATGCAGATCGACTTACATCCAGGTGAAAGCCCGCCCTCCACTGCGATCATTCATCGACACACGGCTCGATCACCGATAAACAGGCGCCCTTCTTTGACAATGCTAGATGTATAAGAAGGTGAGCCGCGACAATGGACCCGAGCATATCGGTTGGCACTACCGTAGCCAAAGCGCCAACCTTGCTGAAAGCACGTTCGTAATCATGTCACTGACTGCCGTGTACGTCCGCTTTCGCCCCACAGCAGACGCTCGTTGACGTTGTCCCGAGCTATCGCCAAGGGTTCAATAGTTGAACTGACTTCGCGTCGACATCGACCTTGCAATACCAATCTGGCCATCCATTGCGCTGATGCCCTGGCTCAAAGGATACGACTGGACAGTTGCCATGTACCGCGTGTGTTGCGAAGGTATAGAAGGCACTGAACTCTGGCGGCAAGACTGAAAAGGCTGGCTCGCCGTCAGGACTGAAAACGCGCAGAAGAGCACCATCGTCGTCAAACTCTGCAGCGAAGTTATTTCTCAAAACGGTACGCATTTTCCGTCGCTTTCTGGGATTAGCTGAACACTTCAGAGGTCCGCTTCTGGCCGGTATCGGCCGCATGAATCTCCGCCGTTTCCTCGGCCGTGGGTGAAAAGCTCCACATGTTTCCCATTGCTTCGCGATTGATGTCGTCGGCATCAATTAACACCTCATCGTCTTGCGCCATTTCCAGTCATGCATTGACTGTCCTGCAATTCATCATGTCGTCATGCATCCCATGTTTTAAAAGCCGTCCATACCGAGCGCCATGCGCCATGCGGAAGTTTGGCCTGCATGGAAAGTGACAGTCCGCCGTCACCCATACGATCGCCTGGCTTCCATTGTTTATTCTTCAGACTAAGTGCCCGTGCTCTTCCCATGTCGACAGTTTTCATGTCTTTGATGTCATAGCCGACTTCCAATACGGGATGCAGCACTTCTCCATTAGCTGTCAAATATAAAGTATCGACATGGACCTTGGGTTTGTCAAAACGTTCGTAAAGCCTTGTTGCAGCGGATTTGAAACCCTGGCCAATGGCGATGCTGATGGTCGTTGGGCCATTGCACCCCAGAAGCGAGGCAAGCGCCCAATAATCATGATCAGCCGTGACAAGCCTGGCCAAACAGCGTTCTATCCATGCCGATTCATCAGTTCTGAATTCTTTCCAGTATGGAGAAAACGAATTTTGCAGGTAGCCAACTTCGTGCAGCGCACCGACCAGGTTAATCTGCTTGTCCACGCAGCCAATATCTTGCAACAGATGGGCTGCGGCTGCGGCGACCGCATACTCGCCTTTGGCCATGGCCTTGTCTTCGAGTTTTTTCAGTTTGGTGTTAATACTCATTCTTTTCCTGGTGCGAACGATACCGCGTTCGTTATGGTTACTGGTGGCTCCTGGAAGCGGGAGCCGCGGCATGGCTCGCGTTGACGCAAGCTTGATCGCGCGCCCCTATAAACAGGCGGGGCGCCAACGCTCCATGCCGTCCTCTTCATCGAGAATGCTTAAAGTATTATCCAAAGTCTCCATCATTCCTTTTCTGTATCCTAGAAATATCAAAACCGATGTTGCGAAGGGCTGTTTCTAGCCGTTTTGCGCCCAAGAGCATAACAAGTTGCCAATCGGAAAAACTCACACATTGTCACATGCTGGTGCGAAGGCCCGCTATGGGGGGAGCTGCTCTTCGTTAAACGTCCGCCTCTGGCCGGCAGCAGGCGGTGTAGGTCAGGCTTCCAGAGGCTTGCCGTCGATGAGTACGCGAAATCGTTCACCTGAAAACCCCGCCCGGTGGCTACCGTAAATGGCCTTTCCGATAGACTCATACCATTTGGAATCGGTGGCCTCGACTGAAACGGTCATGTCCGAGTTTTCGGCGCCGATTTTCTCAAGAGCTTCCGCGACCTCACTTGTTGAGCGTAGTTTGACACCATTCAAGTCTACGCCGTCATTGTCGGAAATTCGCAATACAACTAGATTTTCCAAATCGATGCTCCAAAAATAAAGGAGGTGATGCTTCAGTTCTTACATTGGCGAACGGCGGCAGATGGCCGAACTCGGCCGTTATTCCTCACATTCGTCGAGCAAAAGCAAACGCTGCACTTCTTCATCGCTCGGCTGCCAGTCAGCACCACGTTCCTCGTAAATCTTTACAAGCCCCAGTAGAGTCAATGGGTCATCAGCGACAAAAATACACGTGTCATCTTCCGCTTGATATTGTTGTTCAGCCGTCTTGTCTCGAGTTACCGCATAGCCAAGTTTGTGCAAGACGCCCAACGCAGGAGCAAGCGTGTTTCCAGCGGCTGCAATTCGAATTTTATGTTGCATTTCAACGATTCCATCATCAGTACAGATGCATTTCGTGCCAAGGGCCGTCCGCTCTTGGCCGGTTGCCGTCGTTGGCGGATTATGTCCTAAAACAGACGTCTCAGCACTCCTCAGGAACGCGCGGTCGCCAACGGCTTTGCGTCTGGGTATCGTATCAAGAACGAATGGATGGCTTGTTCAGGCAGGTTGATCAGAATCGTTCCACTGCTGTCCCAACACGCGATCTCGAACAACGCACCCTCTAGTTGCGGTTTCGGTTCCGTACCATCCCAATACTGCGGATTGTCCTCGACGTATGGCGCGGGAGCAGGTATCGGACGAAGCCCCTTAGGTACCGCGCTGAATACTGCCCAGATAAACTGGACCTCATAGGCATGCAGGAAGGCTTCAAGCTCGTCGCCAGTGAACCATTGATCATCCGGCGAGAAACCTGGTGGTCTCCAGTTCGTTTCGATGTCGCTGACGTACCAGTCATAGTCTTGCGGCGCAATGTTCGCGGCCTCGAACACGTCGCGCATGTTCGTGTACCAGCGAACTTGACTCGTTTTTTCAAGGATGATGTTCTTCATGTGGCTCTTAATCCTCACACGTTGAAAGACCGTATATGGACTCCTCCTCGTTTGCAAACATTCCGTCTTTGACTTTCAGGTACGACTGCTCACGTATATTCGGTCTCTAACTGCATTGCCCGCTTTCGGGCAAGAACCATAATGGGCTATTCGCGC
>NZ_PDZN01000032.1:0-70654 GCF_002735765.1 Janthinobacterium sp. BJB304 | reverse complement strand
TTCGCCACTCGCCACCAGAGCAAGCTCCGTGCTGCCGTTCGACTTGCATGTGTAAGGCATGCCGCCAGCGTTCAATCTGAGCCAGGATCAAACTCTTCAGTTTAATCTCTGTTACTTTGCCGTTTTATTGGCACCGTCATTGCTGACGGGTCGCTCACTCAAAAAACTGACAGGCCACTACTTTCGTAGCGCCTATTTCATTATTTCTTGTGAACATTTGATATTTTAAGTATTACGACAATCCGAAGATCATCGCTGCACTACATCAAATGCCCACACTTATCGACTGTTAATTGTTAAAGAACTGTATTCGGCTACTGCTTTCGCGCTATCGACAAAGCGTTGTGTTTGTCAGCTGCGAAGAAGGAAGAGTATGAAGCGTTTCGGCTAATTCGTCAACCTTCTTTTTTACTACCCAGCCCCGGAAGGCCGCCCCTTTTGTGCCGCAAACTAGTGCGTCTCATCGGGGAGGCGAATCATATCAAAGACCGCCGAAGTTTGGCAAGCGCTTTTCCAGGAAAGCGTGCATGCCTTCTTTTTGTGCAGGCGTGCCGAAGGCAGCCTGGAACAAGCGGCGCTCATAGGCGACGCCATCGGTCAGGGTCGTTTCGAAGGCGCGGTTGACGCAATCCTTGATCATCATGGCCACCGAGGTCGGCATGGCGGCGATGGTCTTGGCGGCAGCCAGAGTTTCTTCCAGCAATTTATCAGCCGGAACCACGCGCGACACCAGGCCGATGCGTTCTGCCTCGGCAGCGTCGATGGTGCGTGCCGTCAGCAGCAGATCCATGGCCTTGGCCTTGCCGATGGCGCGCGGCAGACGCTGCGTACCGCCCGCGCCCGGCGTGACGCCAACCTTGATTTCCGGCTGGCCGAATTTGGCGCTGTCGGCGGCGATCAGGAAATCGCACATCATGGCCAGTTCGCAGCCGCCACCGAGCGCATAGCCGGCCACCGCGCCCACCACCGGTTTGCGCACGCGCAAGATATGCTCCCAGTTGCGGCTGATGTAACCCTGGGTAAAGGTGTCGGGATAAGTGTAGTCAGCCATGGCGGCGATGTCAGCGCCGGCGGCAAAGGCTTTTTCGCTGCCCGTGAGCACGATGCAGCCGATATTCTCGTCCGCGTCGAATTTCAGCAAGGCGTGGCCCAGCTCATTCATCATGTTGTCGTTCAAGGCATTCAAGGCCTTGGGACGGTTCAGGCGGATGACCGCCACTTTGTCCTGGATGTCGATGATCAGGTCTTCGTATTGCATAGTGTCTCCTCTCGATGAACGGTGCAACGATTGTAGCGGCTAACGGCAGCGGCGCGGCAGGTGCGCTGCTATTATTGTGAGTCCGATCACCTTTCATCGAGCAGCGTATTTTCTCCTCCTTCTTCCAGTACTGCACCCGCTATCTGCGCGGCGACGGCAGCGCCGCCAGCGTCAATTTCCGCCGCCTGTGGTTCAGCAACGGCCTCAATTGCTTCGGCGCCCAGATCACTTCACTGGCCCTGCCCCTTTGCGCGGTACTGCTGCTGCATGCGACGCCGGAACAGATGGGCGTACTGGTCGCGCTACAGGCGCTGCCGTTCGCCCTGTTCGGTTTGCCTGTCGGCGTGCTGCTGGACCGGCGCAGCAAGCACCCGATCATGCTGTTCAGCGAAAGCATGTCCGGCCTGGCCCTGGCCAGCGTGGCCGTGGCCTACTGGTGCGGCGTGCTGTCGATGCCGTGGTTATATATAGTGGGGTTCATCATCGGCACGGGCTTTGTCGTCGGCGGCGGCGCCGAACAGGTGTTTCTGACTTTCCTCGTGGGCCGCGATGGCTTGATCGATGCGCAATCGAAATTTGCCGCCACGGAATCGGCTTCGCGCCTGATCGGCCCCGGCCTGGCCGGCGTGCTGGTGCAAGTGCTGTCGGCGCCCGTCGCCATCCTGTGCACGGCTTGCGGCTATCTGGTTTCCGTCTTCAATCTGCGCGCCATGAGCGTGCGCGACCCGCGACCGGCTCCCTCCGACAAGCACGCCCTGCGCGACATCGCCGACGGCTTGCTGTTCGTCTGGCGCGAGCCGCTGCTGCGCGCGCTTGCCTGGGGCGCCGGCATCTGGCACTTCCTGTTTTACGCCAGCATGGCCTTGACGGTGCTGTTCGCCACTCGCGACCTGGGCATGAGCCCTGGCGTGCTGGGCATGACGCAGATGCTGGGCGGCGCCGGCGTCTTGCTCAGCGCCTTCATCGTCAAGCCGCTGACGAAGCGCTACGGCGCTGGCCACACCATCCTGATCGGCCTGGCTTCGACCTCGCTCTGCTTTGCCCTGACGCCAACGATTCCCGCCGCGCTGTTCGGCAGCGCGGCGGCCAGCGCCGTCGCCTATGCCATATTGATGTTCTTTTTCGATTGCGGCGTGATGCTGTTCTTTATTCCCTACCTGGGCTTGCGCCAGAAAGTCACGCCCGATCCCATGCTGGGCAGGATGACTTCCACCATGCGCTTCCTGACGGTGGCGACGGCGCCGCTGGGCGCGCTGGCCGCCGGCTGGGTAGCGGAACATTTTGGCGTGCGCAATGGCCTGGCCTGCATCGCGGCAGGCAGCATTGCGTTGACGGTTGCCATGGTGTGGGGCACGCCGCTGCGTAGCGTGCGCACCTGAAGCGAGGAACGGGAATACACTGCAGAAAGATTGCCTTGGCGACACTATTCATGCCAAAGCCTGTGAGGTTTGATTTACATCAAGGTTTTAATTGATGTAAATCCATAAGCTGTCTTACATCACTTGAGGAGCACGCCATGTTTAACACCATCTTATTTCCCACCGACGGCTCGCCGTTGTCCGACAAAGCTGCCGAGACTGCTCTCGCCTTCGCCCAATTGAACAAGGCCAAGCTGGTCGCCATCAGCGTGGTGCAACCGTTCCCGTTCTCTCCGATGGCCGATGGCGGCATCGTGCTCGACGCCAGCCTGTATGAACAGCAGATGCAGGAAGCTTCGCAACGCGCCATCGACAAGATCGGCGCAGCGGCGCGCGCCGCCGGCGTGGCTTTCGAAGGCGTGGTGGCCGTGTCACCGAGCCCGCACGACGAAATCGTCAATGCGGCGCAAACCTACCATTGCGACATCATCCTGATGGCCTCGCATGGCCGCAAGGGCTTGAACAAGCTGTTCGTGGGCAGCGAAACGCAAAAAGTGCTCGCGCATACGCATTTGCCGGTCATGGTTCTGCGTTAAGCCAGACAATAACTACCCCGGCGTCGTGCGCAGCAACTCACCGCGCCGGCGCCTGCTTCGGCAACAATACCCACACGGCGCCGCTCTGCTTCATGCGGCCCGCATTCTCGGCTGCTTCCGCGCCAAAGCCAAAGAAATAATCGACCCGGATCGGCCCGCGAATGGCGCCGCCCGTATCCTGCGCCATCACCAGGCGCTGCATGGGAATCTCGCTATTGGCTTGCGTCGTGGACAAAAACACGGGCGCGCCCAGCGGCAGGAAGCGCGAATCGACGGCCACCGAGCGCTGCGGCGTCAACGGCACGCCCAGCGCACCCTTCGGCCCCACTTTCGGATCGGGCAAACGCTCTTCCTTGAAGAAGACATAGCTGGGGTTAGCGTTGAACAATTCATCCTTGCGCGTCGGGTGGCCGGCAATCCACGCCTTGATCCCCTGCGCCGATGCCTGGCTCAGGGTCAGCTCACCCTTGTCGACCAGGTAGCGGCCAATCGACTTGTAGGGGTGGCCGTTTTGATCCGCGTACGCTACGCGCACGGTTTCCTGCGTATCGGTAAGCTGCACGCGCCCGGAACCCTGCACCTGCAGGAAGAACGCCTCGACTTCGTCATCCACCCACAGCAATTCCTTGCCCGTGACGGACGTGGCGCGCTCGATGTCGGCGCGGGTCGCGTACGGGATCACCTTCTTGCCGACCAGCTTGCCCCGCAAGCGCATGTTTTTCAGTTCCGGATACACGCCGGACAAGTCCACCGAGACCAGGTCGTCGGGCACCTTGTACAGCGGCGTCTGGTATGGACCGCCGCGCTTGCGCGCGCCGTGCAACAGCGGCTCGTAGTAGCCGGTGACGAGGCCCGTGCTGGCACCATCGGCCGTAATGACTTGATTGGGCACAAAGAAGGTCTCGAAGAACAGACGGATGGCCTTGTCGCTGTCGGCATTCACCTGGCGCGCGATCGTGCACGATTCCTTCCAGTCCGGACGCTTCACCAGCACGCCGCACGAAGCCATGAAGGCCGGCCAGGCGGCGCGCATGTCGTCGCGAGCCCAGCCAGGCAAGGCGGCGAACTTGGCGGGCACAAAGGTTGGAGCTGCCACATCCGCGGCATCCTTGGCGTCGGCCGGCTTGGCGGGCACGGGCCTGACGACGGTCGGCGCGATGGGCGGCGCCTTGCCGCCGGCGGCGGCCGGTGGCGCCGATGGCGTGGTACAGGCGGAAAGCGCAAGCGCGACGGCGCCGATGGAAACGGGTAGACTACCGCGTGTCAACAGACGGCGGGTAAATACTAAGCTGCGGGTAAATAACATAGGGGTGCGTATGTGGATCTTGATGATAGAGGCGCTGGTGGCGTTCTTCTTGCTGGCATTTATAGTCTGGTGGACCATGTATTCGGGTAAAAAACCCGCGCCACCGGCACGCCAGCAACTCAGCGAAGAACAGGACAGCACCGAAAAACTGAAATAAGGGGCCAAGCCCCCGGCGTTGCATCAATGCAGGGTGCGCGGCACCGACAGCACGAACTCGGGAATCGAAGCTTCGAACTGATGGCCGTCTTCTGCCACGCAAAAGTATTCGCCGCGCATCGAGCCTTGCGGCGTGCCCAGCATGGTGCCGCTCGTGTATTCGAACTGCTCGCCCGGCTGCAGCAGCGGCTGGTGGCCGACGGCGCCCAGACCGCGCACCTCTTCCACCTTGTTGTTCGCATCCGTGATAAGCCAGTGGCGCGAAATCAGTTGCGCGCCAGCCGTGCCCGTGTTGACGACGCGGATCGTGTAACTGAACACGTGCCGCCCCTGGTCCGGTGCCGATTGTTCGGGCAGATATTGCGTTTTGACCGTTACCGTAAATTCATAAGTCGCCATCGTCATTCCTATTCAGACATTGCCAGTCGTATTGTGTGTCGCGCGCGACGCATTGACCATCGCGCGATGCGTATTCTGTGTTTCACGGTCCTTCAATGAAGCATGGTACCGGCGTCAAGCGTAAAATAGCGCATCTTCGCATTTTCTACTCTCAGCCTTTAGCCACCATGACAACATTCCGTATCGCTCCCAGCATCCTGTCCGCCGACTTTGCCCGCCTCGGCGAGGAAGTGCGCAACGTCGTTACCGCCGGCGCCGACATCATCCACTTCGACGTGATGGATAACCATTATGTGCCGAACCTGACCATCGGCCCGCTGGTGTGCGAAGCGATCCGCCCACACGTGCAAGTGCCGATCGACGTGCACCTGATGGTCAAGCCTGTCGATCGCATTATCCCGGATTTCGCCAAGGCTGGCGCGAACATCATCACCTTTCACCCGGAAGCGTCGGATCACGTCGACCGTTCGCTGCAGCTGATCCGCGACAACGGCTGCAAATCGGGCCTGGTCTTCAACCCGGGCACGCCGCTGCACTACCTGGAACACGTGATGGACAAGATCGACATCATCCTGATCATGTCGGTCAACCCGGGCTTCGGCGGCCAGTCCTTCATCCCGCAAGCGCTGAAGAAAATCGCCGAAGCGCGCCGCATGATCGACGAATCGGGCCGTGACATCATGCTGGAAGTCGATGGCGGCATCAAGATCGACAACATCGCCGCCGCTGCCGCCGCCGGCGCCGACACCTTCGTCGCCGGCTCGGCCATCTTCGGCAAGCCCGACTACAAGGCCGTCATCGACGCCATGCGCGCCGAGCTGGCAGCAGTAAAGGGCGCCTGATGCAAGCGGGCACGGTGAAAGACCACGTACTGGCCGGCGTGCGCGCCGCCATCATCGACCTCGATGGCACGATGCTAGACACCGTGCCCGATTTCCATGTCGCCATCAACGGCATGCGCGCCGAACTGGATTTGCCCCCAATCAGCGCCGATGCCATCAAGCTGATGGTGGGCAAAGGCTCGGAAAACCTGATCCGCACCGTGCTGGCGCTCGACTTCGATGCGGCCGGCGTGGAACAGCGATTTGAAGATGCCATGGACGCCTACCAGCGTCATTACCTGGCCGTCAATGGCCAGTTCAGCACCCTGTACCCGGACGTGGAAGCGGGGCTGGCGGCAATGCAGGCGGCGGGATTGCGCCTGGCCTGCGTCACCAACAAGCCGATCGCCTTCGCCCTGCCCCTGCTGAAACTGAAAAACCTCGACCAGTATTTCGAGATCGTCTACGGCGGCGATTCGCTGCCGAAGAAAAAACCGCACCCGATGCCGCTGCTGCAAGTGTGCGCGGACTTCGACCTGCCGCCCGCCAAAGTGGTGGCCATCGGCGACTCCTCGAATGACGCGCAAGCGGCCAGGGCTGCGGCTTGCCCCGTATTGACGGTACCGTATGGCTACAATCACGGACACTCTATACACGATACCGATTCCGATGGTATAGTAAAGACACTGCTCGAAGCAGCACGTTTTATTGGCATGCAAAACTAAGCGGCATACTGACCAAACCCAACACCATATCGTGAACACGTTTCTCATCAAAAAACACAATGTCACCCAAACCGGCTCGATTGAGGCCTGGCTTTGGCGACGCTGGCAATCCTGGCAGGCCTAAGGGCCGAGCCGTTACGATTGCTGCCGGTTGTACACACGTCGTTTGCGCATCTTGCGCACGTTGCGTGTCCCGGCAAGTTTTTTGATAACCCACCGCAGGGTTTGTGCACTATGCACACTCATACCCTGACGGCATGGAGAGAAACATGACCGAACTCGAATTCAAATCGCTGGGCCAGCAAGGCTACAACCGCATCCCCCTGATCGCGGAAGCCTTCGCCGACCTGGAAACCCCGCTCACCCTGTACCTGAAACTGGCACAGGCCCAACAAGGTGGCAAGAACACCTTCCTGCTCGAATCCGTCGTCGGCGGTGAACGCTTCGGCCGCTACTCCTTCATCGGCTTGCCCGCCACGACCGTGTTGCGCAGCTACGGCAAACGCACCGAAATCGTCAAGAACGGCAGCGTGATCGAAGAACACGAAGGCAATCCGCTCGACTTCATCGAACAGTTCCAGTCGCGCTTCAAGGTCGCCCTGCGCCCCGGCATGCCGCGCTTCTGCGGCGGCCTGGCCGGCTACTTCGGCTACGACACCGTGCGCCACATCGAGAAAAAACTGGCCGGTGGCGCGCCGAAAGATGACCTGAAGCTGCCCGACATCCAGCTGATGGTGACGGAAGAACTGGCCGTCATCGACAACCTGTCCGGTAAACTCTACCTGATCGTCTACGCCGACACGGCGCAGCCCGAATCGTTTTCGAAAGCGCAGCAGCGCCTGAAGGACTTGCGCATGATGCTGCGCCGCGGTGTCGATGCGCCCGTCACCAGCGCTTCCGTGCGTACGGAAACCATCCGCGACTTTTCCAAGGAAGACTACCTGAAGGCCGTCGCCAAGGCGCATGAATACGTGATGGCCGGCGACCTGATGCAGGTGCAGATCGGCCAGCGCATCCGCAAGCCGTATGTCGATTCGCCGCTGACCCTGTACCGCGCCTTGCGTTCGCTGAACCCGTCGCCGTATATGTACTTCTATAATTTCGGTGACATGCAGATCATCGGCGCCTCGCCCGAGATTTTGGTGCGCAACGAGAAGACGGCGGACGGCGGCAAGAAAGTCACCTTGCGTCCGATTGCCGGCACCCGTCCGCGCGGCGCCACGCCCGAGCGCGACGCCGAGCTGTCGGCCGAGCTGCTGGCCGATCCGAAAGAGATCGCCGAGCACGTGATGCTGATCGACCTGGCGCGCAACGACATCGGCCGCATCGCCGAAACGGGCAGCGTGCAAGTGACCGACCGCATGGTCATCGAAAAATACTCGCATGTGCAGCACATCGTCTCGAACGTGGAAGGCACCCTCAAGGAGGGCCTGTCGAACCTGGACGTGCTGCGCGCGACCTTCCCCGCCGGCACCCTGACGGGCGCACCGAAAGTGCGCGCCATGGAAGTGATCGACGAACTGGAAATCACCAAGCGCGGCATCTACGGCGGCGCCTGCGGCTACCTGTCGTTTGGCGGCGAAATGGACGTGGCGATCGCCATCCGCACGGGCGTGGTCAAGGACGGCATGCTGTATGTGCAGGCCGCGGCCGGCATCGTGGCCGACTCCATCCCCGAAATGGAATGGCAGGAAACTGAAAACAAGGCGCGCGCCGTACTGCGTGCCGCCGAACAAGTGCAAGATGGCCTGGATGGAGGGTTTTAAGATGCTGCTGATGATCGACAACTACGACTCCTTCACCTACAACATCGTGCAGTATTTCGGCGAGCTGGGTGAAGACGTGCGGGTCTACCGCAACGATGAAATCACGATCGAACAAATCGAGACGCTGAACCCGGACCGCATCTGCATCTCACCCGGCCCGAAAGCGCCGGCACAGGCGGGCATTTCGGTGGACGTGCTCAAGCACTTCGCCGGCAAGAAGCCGATATTGGGCGTATGCCTGGGCCACCAGGCCATCGGCGAAGCGTTTGGGGGCAAGGTCATCCGCGCCAAGCAAGTCATGCATGGCAAGACTTCCCTCATCGCGCATACGGGCGTGGGCGTTTTCAAAGGCATGCCCAGCCCCTTCACAGTGATCCGCTACCACTCTTTGGCGATCGAACGCGCCTCGCTGCCTTCCTGTCTGGAAGTGACGGCGTGGACGGACGACGGCGAAATCATGGGCGTGCGCCACCGGGAATACGATATCGAGGGCGTGCAATTCCACCCTGAATCGATCCTCTCGGAGCACGGCCACGCCCTGCTGAAGAATTTCCTCGAGCGCTGATTCCATGCGCACGCCACGGCGTGCCATCAGTGTCCTCCTGCGCCATCATTGAAGAAGGAAGCATCATGCCGATCACCCCACAAGAAGCCCTGCTGCGCTGCATCGAACACCGCGAGATCTTTCACGACGAAATGCTGTACCTGTTCCGCCAGATCATGTCCGGCGAAATGTCGCCCACCATGATCGCGGCCCTCACCATGGGCTTGCGCGTGAAAAAGGAAACCATCGGCGAAATCGCCGCCGCCGCGCAAGTGATGCGCGAGTTTTCCACCAAGGTGCCCATGGCCGACACCACCAACCTGCTCGACATCGTCGGCACGGGCGGCGACGGCGCGCACACGTTCAATATTTCCACCGCCTCGATGTTCGTGGCGGCGGCGGCGGGCGCCCGCGTGGCCAAGCACGGCGGGCGCAGCGTGTCGTCCTCGTCCGGCAGCGCCGACGTGCTCGATTCCTTGGGCGTCAACATCAACCTGCAGCCCGAGCAGATCGCCCAGTCGATCGCGCAAACGGGCATCGGCTTCATGTACGCGCCGAACCACCACGCGGCCATGAAGCATGCGGCGCCCGTGCGCAAGGAGCTGGGCGTGCGCACGATCTTCAATATCCTCGGTCCCCTGACCAATCCCGCCGGCGCGCCGAACATCCTGATGGGCGTGTTCCACGCCGACCTGGTCGGCATCCAGGTGCGTGTGCTGCAGCGCCTGGGCGCACAGCATGCGATCGTCGTGTATGGCCGCGACAATATGGATGAAGTGTCGCTGGGCGCGGCCACCATGGTGGGCGAATTGATCAACGGCGAGATCCGCGAATATGAAATCCATCCCGAAGACTTCGGCATGTCGATGATCGCCAGCCGCAATCTAAAGGTGGCCGATTCCATCGAATCGAAAGCGAAGATGATGGAAGCGCTGCGCGGCGAGCCTGGTGCCGCCGCCGACATCGTGGCCTTGAATGCGGGCACGGCGTTGTACGCGGCCGGCGTGGCCAGCTCGATCGAAGACGGCCTGGCGCGTGCGCGCACCGCCGTCAGTTCGGGCGCCGCGCTGGCGAAACTCGACCAGTTCGTGCGCGTGACGCAGCAGCTGGGTGCCCCGCCGCAAGCGTAAGCTCTCCGCCCTCCTTGATAGAATAGCGACCATCATGTCCGACATACTCGATAAAATCCTGGCCGTAAAAGCCGATGAAGTGGCCAAGGCCAAAGCCCGCCGCAGCCTGGCCAGCCTGCGCGGCGACGTGGAAAGCGACAGCGCCCTGCGTGCCGGCCTGCGCGGCTTTGAAGCCAGCCTGCGCCAGCACATCGCCGCCGGCAAGCCCGGCATCATCGCCGAAGTCAAAAAGGCGTCACCGTCGAAAGGCGTGATCCGCGCCGACTTCCGTCCGGCAGACATCGCCGCCAGCTATGCGGCGCATGGCGCGGCCTGCCTGTCCGTGCTGACGGACGAACAGTTCTTCCAGGGATCCGTGGATTATCTGCAGCAGGCACGCGCCGCCTGCGCCATTCCCGTGCTGCGCAAGGATTTCATGGTCGACATGTACCAAATCTATGAAGCGCGCGCCATGGGCGCCGACTGCATCCTCCTGATCGTCGCGGCGCTCGACCATGGCCTGATGGCCGAGATGGAAGCGTGCGCCCACGAACTGGGCATGGGCGTGCTGATCGAAAGCCACGACGGCGAAGAACTGACGGCGGCATTGAAACTCAAGAGTGCGCTGATCGGCATCAATAACCGCAACCTGCGCACGTTCGAAACGTCGCTCGACACGACCATCAATCTCTTGCCGCGCATCCCGCAAGACAAATTGATCATCACGGAATCGGGCATCCACAGCACGGCCGACGTGCAACGCATGCGCGATGCGCACATTCACAGCTTCCTCGTGGGCGAAGCGTTCATGCGCGCGCCAGACCCCGGCGTGGAGCTGGAACGCCTGTTCAGTTAAACCATGGTAGTCTGGCAGACATGAGACACGCGATCATCATCCTTGCCACTGCTGCCCTGCTGTCGGCTTGCCAGACTGCGCCCCCGCCAACGGCGCCCACGCACACGCCCACGCCCACGCCCCCTCGCACGCCGGCCGCGATACAGCTCGCCGCCAGCATCGATGCCTACAAGGCGCTGGTGGCGCAGCAGATCATGGCGGCCAACGCAGAATACACGTTCAGCGGGCGCCTGCCGCCCATGCTGCCGGCCATCGTCGTGCTCGACCTGAGCGTGGGTCCCGATGGCGAACTGAAAAGCGTGCACGTGCACCGTTCGCGCGACAACGAAGCATCGGCCGCCGCGCTGGCCGCCGTGCGGCGCGTGCAGGTCTTCTTTCCGCCGGCCGCACACCTGATGCGCCGCCACGCCCGAACCTTCGATTTTTCCGAAACTTTCCTCTTCAACGACCAGTACCGCTTCCAGTTGCGGACATTGTCCGGTCCTCAGTAAACGCACAAGCATCGAGTTCGATGCGGTCTCGTCCACGCTCCTTGGCCAGGTACAGGGCCGCATCGGCGCGCGACAGCAACTGTTCCAGCCCTTCCACCACCGATGCCTGGCAAGCGACGCCGATGCTGACCGTACACGGTGGCAGCCCCGCATGACTGGGCTCGCGCAGCAAGGCGCGGATGCGTTCGGCCACGCCCAGCGCGTTATGCACCGGCATATCCGGCATCAGCACGACGAACTCCTCGCCGCCGAAACGCGCCACGCAATCCGATTCGCGCAGGGCGCCTTTGATAACGGCGGCCACATGCGCCAATACCTGGTCGCCCACCGCGTGACCGTAACGGTCATTGATCAATTTGAAGTAATCGAGGTCGATGCTGAGCAATGTCAGCGGCAAACGGCGGCGCCGCAGATTGCCGATTTCGCGCGCATAGGCGTCGCCAAAGCCGCGCCGGTTCAGCACCTGCGTGAGCGGATCGTGGGTCGAGCGGCGCTCCAGTATTTGCTGCAGGCGCCGCGTCGCCACCGTCATGAAGCCCACCGTCAGCAGCAGCGCCATGAAATTGGCAACCGCCAGATAGATGCCGGCCGGCGTGCCGGCTACCGTCAGATTCACGCTGGCGCCGCCATGCAGCAGGGCCGACACGCCGCGCGCCAGCACCACGACGGCTTGCAGCAGCATCAGCGCGCCAAAGAAAAAACTCGAGAAATGGCGTTCGCCATGACGCCATACCAGTTGCACCTGCCGCGCATAAAACAGGAAGACCAGCAGGGAGAAGAGCGCCACGCGCGCCGAGAAGTCGGGGTGCGCCAGCAGCCACCAGCAATTACCGGCGATGGCCAGGACAAGTATCAACAGATAGGCGCGGCGGCTGGGCGCCAGGCCAAAGAATTTCTCCGTGCCCAGCATCGACAGGCCGATGCCGGCCACCAGCGCCGCATTGGCCGCGATTATGGACAATGCCTGCGGCAGCACCTCGCGGGTGCCGAACAGCAAGGACGCGCATACCAGCAGCAGCAAACCGGCCGCCCAATGTCCGAGGCCATGCACCTCGCGCCGGAAACTGCGGTACACCGAGAACATGACGACGCTCATCGCCCCGCACATCAGGGTCGTCATCAGCATAATCGTTCGAGGATCGAGGGTTTGCACGTTGGGCGCGGTCGAAAAGAATCAGTTCGGCAATTTTAGTTTAGTTAAAGAAAAATTAGTTCATTTGCAGTAAATATGATGGCAATACGCCAATTTCAGGGGAGGCGTCACATTGAGACATTGCTGCCTGAAATAGAAAACCGGCCAGTGAGGCCGGTTTTCTGTCTTACTGCATGACAAACAGCATCATGCGGCGCTAGGACGCTTCGGCCCCGTGGCCTTCTTGGGCGCCGGCAGCAGGGTCAAGCTGACACCGGGCACGCGGTCGCCCTGCAGCACGGCGGCAAACGTCATCAACTCGTCGCGGCGGAAGGCGTGCACCGTCACTTTGGCACCGACGGCATAGCGGCCCAGCAAGGTGTCGAGGTTCGCCGGGTTGCCCGTCACGCGCAAGCCATCGACGGCCACCAGCACGTCGCCCGCCGACAGGCCAGCCACGTGGGCGGCGCCGCCCTGGTGCACCTGCGCCAATTTGGCGTCATTGCCGTCGCGGCCCAGGTTGACGTCCAGGCTGGCTTTTTCCGCCTTGCGCGCGTCGCTGTATTTCACGCCGAACGGCGCCAGCAGGCGCGCCAGCGGCACGTCGTCCGTGCCGCGGATGTAGCGCTCGAAGAACGGTTTCATGCGCGTGCCGGAGACCTCGTCGAACAGGGCTTCGACTTCGGCCGGCGTCACGCCGCGCGCTTTACCCTTGTAGAAATCACGGCCATAGCGCTGCCACAGCGCCTGCATCACGTCGTCCAGCGATTTTGCGCCATTCGTCTTGGTGCGGATCGTCAGGTCGAAAGCCAGCGCGATCAGCGAACCCTTGGTGTAGTAGCTGACGATGGCGTTCGGCGCGTTTTCATCCTGGCGGTAGTACTTGCCCCAGGCGTCGAAGCTGGAGTCGGCCACGCTTTGCTTGGTGCGGCCGCTGCCGCGCAGGACGCTGTTGACGGTCTTGCCCAGCAATTTGAAATAGGCCGCCTCGTCGATCAGGCCAGCGCGCACCAGCATCAGGTCGTCGTAATAGCTGGTAAAGCCTTCGAACAGCCACAGCAGCGGCGAATAGCTTTCCGCCTGCAGGTTGTACGGCGCAAAGGCGGCCGGCTTGATGCGCTTGACGTTCCAGGTGTGGAAGTACTCGTGGCTGCACAGGCCCAGGAATTTCAGGTAGCCGTCGCCGATTTCCGTGCTATTGGAGGCCGTCGTCGGCAGGTCGGCGCGCGCGCAGATCAGCGCCGTCGAGGCGCGGTGTTCGAGACCGCCGTAACCGTCGCCGACGGCCATGGTCATGAACACATAGCGGTCCATCGGCGCTTTTTTTGTCTTCGGCTCGAAAAAGGCGATCTGCGTTTCGCAGATGGCTTTCAGGTCGCGGCACAAACGCGGCAAGTCCAGGCTCGGCACCTTGCCCGTGACGACGATATCGTGCGGCACGCCATATGCGGTGAAGGTGGCCAGCGCGAAGTCGCCCATTTCCACCGGGTGGTCGATCAGTTCATCGTAGTTGGCCGCCTGGTAGCTGCCGAAGCCATAGCGCTTGGCCTTCAGTTCCGGCAGGGTAGTGGCCACGCGCCAGGTCTTGCAGGCGGCATCCTTGGGCTGCACGATATGCACTTCATGGGCATCGGATTCCTGGCCCAGCACGCGCAAAAACACGCTGGTGCCGTTGAAGAAGCCGTGATTCTGGTCCAGGTGGGCGGCGCGCACGGACAGGTCCCAGGCATAGACGTCGTATTCGACCGTCAATGGGCCCTTGCACGGGGCGGCTTGCCACGAATGTTTGTCCAGTTTGGTCAGCGCCACGGCCTTGCCCTCGGACTCGGCGCGGATGCTGACGATGTTGCGCGAAAATTCGCGGATCATGTAGCTGCCCGGGATCCAGGCCGGCAAGGACAGGACCTGGCCGATGGCGGCTGGCGACTTGACGGTCAACGTCACCTTGAACATGTGGCCAGCCAGATCAGCGGCGGCGATGCTGTAGATGATGCCGGCGGTCGGCGTGGTTTTCACTGCGATTTTCACTGCGGTTTTCGCCGCGGCTTTGCTTGTGGCTTTGCCGCTTGCCTTGGCTCCCGCCTTGGCGGTGATTTTTTGAATCGGTGCTTTCTTCATGTTTTCCTCGTGTCTGGCATGGATGTTCTACAATCGCCCGGGCGCGCCAGGCACCGGCGACAAATCGTCAGGGGTATCAATATCGCGCAAGATGCCGCCGTCGTCCACTGTCACTTCGCACACGGCATGGCTGTTGACGATGCTGCGCGCGCCCTGGTCGCCATCGAGCGCCAGCAGCAGCGGCAAGTGAAAGGCGCTGAATGCGACAGGATTGCCGCGCCGTCCCTGGAACACGGGCACGGCGATGTGCGCACCATCGCCGACGGCTTGCGACAAGGCGGCGATTGTAGCCGCTTCCACGAAAGGCATGTCGCCCAGGGCGATCAGCCAGCCCGGCGCGCCGCGCACGTGATCGATGGCGCAGGTCAGCGACGCGGCCATGCCCATATCGGCGTCATGGCAGACGCGCACCTCGCAGCCCAGCGCACCGAGCACGCGCGCCACCTGCGTATCGTCGGCGCGCACCACGGCCAGCACGCGCGGCAGGGCCGCCAGCATGGCTTTTGCGGCTGCCGCCACTACCGGCAAGCCCGCATGCGGGCCTTCGGCCAGCGGCTGCAATAATTTGTTCTGTACGCCGGAAGGGTCGAACCTGCGTCCCCTTCCGGCTGCCAGCAAGATGCCGACCGTACTCAAAAAGCCGCTGCCGTCATGCGGCCGCCAGGTCGAACGGCAGCTTGCGCAGGCGCTTGCCCGTCAGGGCGAACAGCGCGTTGGCGAAGGCGGGCGCCAGCGGCGGCACGCCCGGTTCGCCCATGCCCGTCGGCGCATCGCCCGACGGCACCAGGTGCACCTCGATCACAGGCATGTCGGGCATGCGCGGCACGGGGTAGTCGCCGAAGTTCTGCTGCTCCACCACGCCATCCTTGAGCGTGATGGCCGCGCCGGGGATGGTCATGCCCAGCGCCATCAGCGCAGCGCCCTGCACTTGCGCCTCGATCGTCAAGGGGTTGACGGCCAGGTTGCAATGCACGCCCGCCCACACCTGGTGCAGCTTGGGCGCCCCCTCCACCACGGACGCTGTCACCACGTAGGCGACAACGGAATTGAACGACTCGTGCATGGCCACACCCCAGGCCTGCCCTTTCGGCAGCTTCTTCTTGCCATAGCCGGACTTGGCCACGGCAAGGTCCAGCGCGGCGATGTGGCGTGTGTGCTTGGTGTCGATCAGCTGCTTGCGGTAGGCGACGGGGTCCATCTTCGCCGCGTGCGCCGCCTCGTCGATCAGCGTTTCCATGACGAAGGCCGTATGCGTCGAGCCGACGGAGCGCCACCACAGCACGGGCACGTTCGCCTTGGCCGTATGCACGGACAGCTTCATCGGCAAGGTGTACGGCTCGCCCATGCCTTCGACCATGGTGCCGTCGACGCCATTTTTCACCATGAACGCTTCGAACGGCGTGCCGGCCATGATGGACTGGCCCACGATGGTGTGGTCCCAGGCGAGTATCTTGCCCTTGGCGTCGAGGCCGATCTGCGCGCGGTGCACATGCGACGGCCGGTAGTAGCCGCCCTTGATGTCATCCTCGCGGCTCCACATCAGCTTTAATGGACCGCTCTTGCCCGCAGCCCGGTACGCCTTGGCGACGTTGACGGCTTCGACCACGTAGTCGGACGAGGGCACGGCGCGCCGGCCGAAGCCGCCGCCCGCCATCATCGTGTGCAGGGTCACCTGCTCGGGTTTCAGGCCGGAAGTAGCGGCAATCGCCGCCTGGTCGCCCGTCTGGAATTGCGAACCGACCCACATCGTGCATTTGTCGGCCTGCAGGTCGACCACGCAATTGAGCGGCTCCATCGGCGCGTGCGCCAGGTAGGGGAATTCGTAGACGGCTTCGATCTTCTTCGGCGCCTTGGCCAGTGCGGCGACGTCAAATGCGCGCGCCACCGTGCCCGGCGTCCTGGCCAGCGCCTTGAAAGCGGCCAGCTGCTTGTCGCTGCTGACCTTTTCCACGGCGCTGCTGTCCCACTCGATCACCAGCGCATCGCGTCCCTGCTTGGCGGGCCAGTAGCCGTCGGCGATGACGGCCACGCCGCTGCCGCCACGGTCGGTCTTCACTTCCAATACCTCCAGCACGCCCTTGATGGCTTTCGCCTTGCTGGCGTCGAATTTCGCCACCTTCGCGCCAAACACGGGCGGGCGCGCCACCATGGCCACCTTCGCGCCGGGCGGTTTGAAGTCGATGCCGAATTGCTGTTTTCCCGTGGATTTGGCGGCCGCATCCAGGCGTTTCACGGGTTTGCCGATGATGGAAAATTCGCGCGGGTCCTTCAGTTTGACGGTGGCGGGCAAGGGCTGGCGCATGGCCGCGTCGGCAAACTCGCCATACGTCGCCTTTTGTCCCCCGGGGCCATACAGCACGCCCTTGGCGGCCCGTACCTGGTCGGGATTGACTTTCCACTGCGCGGCGGCGGCGCCCACCAGCATGGCGCGCGCCTTGGCGCCGATTTCGCGGTACTGCGTAAACGAATGGGCGATGCTGCCCGAGCCGCCCGTCATCTGCATGCCATAGGCGGCATCCTTGTACTGCTCGCCGGCCGGCGCCAGTGCGCCATGCACCAAGCTCCAGTCGGCGTCGAGTTCCTCGGCGATCAGCATGGGCAAGCTCGTTTGCACGCCCTGGCCGAATTCGAGCCGGTTCACCTGCACCGTGACCGTGTTATCGGGGGCGATGTGCAAAAAGGCGTTCGGCGCATACACGGGCTTGGCGGGAGCGGCATCGGCCGCCTGCGCCAGCTTGCCTGCGCCGGGCAGGAAAAATCCCAGCATCAAGCCGCCGCCGGCCACCGCGCCGGCCTTCATGAATCCACGCCGCGAGACGCCATCGGCCACCGGCGCCGATACCAGCGCCGTGCCCAAGGTCACTGCGCCATGCTGCAATGCTTCCTGATTCAACCATTCGATACGCATGTCGCTCTCCTCAGGCCAGGGTCTTGGCCGCGTCCTTGATGGCTGCGCGGATCCGTTGATAGGTGCCGCAGCGGCAGATATTGCCGCTCATGGCGCCGTCGATGTCGGCATCGCTGGGCGACTTGTTGGTGCGCAGCAGCGCCGTCGCGCTCATCACCTGGCCGCTTTGACAGTAGCCGCATTGCGGCACGTCGTGGCGCACCCATGCCGCCTGCACGGCCTTGCCCACCTGGTCGTTTTCCATCGCTTCGATGGTGGTGATCTTTTGCGCGCCGACCGAGGAAATCGGCGTGATGCAGGAACGGATCGGCTGGCCGTCGAGGTGCACCGTGCAGGCGCCGCACAGGGCTGCGCCGCAACCGAACTTGGTGCCCGTCATGTTCAGGTTATCGCGCAGCGCCCACAGGATGGGCGTGGAAGGATCGGCGTCGACTTGCGTGTCGCGTCCGTTGATATTCAAGGTAATCATCTGCTGCTTCCCCTTTTTTGGATTGTTATGGCGTCTACGAACTACACTTGATGATACGACAGCGGAAAAAAACGCAAAAAAAAGCGCGCCTTGCGAGGGCGCGCCGTCCAGCCTTCCTGGCGACAGCCCGGATTACTTAATGGTCGAGAATTTCTGTTCCAGCGTCTTCGCATCGACCGCGCCCGGAATGCGGCTGCCGTCGGCAAAGAAGATGGCTGGCGTGCCCGAGACGCGCAATTGCTGGCCCAGGGCGAGGATTTTTTCGTGCGGGTTGGCGCAAGTGGCGGCGACCGTGGCTGGCGCCTTGCCGTTCAACATCCAGTCATCCCAGGCCTTGTTGCGGTCCGGCGCGCACCAGACATTGCGCGACTTGACGATGGAGTCCGGCGACAGGATGTTGTACATGAAGGTGTAGACGGTGACGTTGTCGATTTCCTTCAGCGCGTTCTGGCGGAAGCGCTTGCAGTAGCCGCAGTTCGGATCTTCGAACACGGCGATCACGCGCTTGCCGTTGCCCTTGACGGTTTTCATGGCCGAATCGAGCGGCAGGTCCGAGAACTTGATGCGGTTGACTTCGTCC
The DNA here is from genome assembly GCF_002735765.1 of Janthinobacterium sp. BJB304. NCBI lineage: Bacteria > Pseudomonadati > Pseudomonadota > Betaproteobacteria > Burkholderiales > Oxalobacteraceae > Janthinobacterium > Janthinobacterium sp. BJB304. Next base: position 52,062 of record NZ_PDZN01000032.1, on the reverse strand, counting down.
AGGCGCACCTTGGTCAGGTCTTGCGACGTCTTGGCGTCGAAGACGTGGCCGACGAACAGGTATTGCGCGGATTTGTCCGTGTACAGGATGTCGCCGCCCGTGCGCACTTCGTACAGGCCGCCGTACGGGGTTTCCTTGACCGAGTCCACCTTGGCGCCTTCGCCCAGGCGCGGCTCGATCAGCTTTTTGATGCTCGCTTCCGTCGGCGTTTCCGCGCCGGCGCACGACATCATCAGGCCCGAGGCCATCAGCAAGGCGATTTTGCTCATGCTTCTGTTCATTGTTATCACTATCACTTCTCCACTTGAAACGCCCGGCGGGACTGGCCTCTGGCCCGGCGTCGTTATCTCTTCGACAAAACGATCGCCGCAGACCAGCTGCGGCGACCTTGAATTTTCACTAGTATCATTATCCGGCGATATCTTAAGATACGCTGATATTTACGGATGTCCCAATGCGTGCGAGATCATTTTTCGCTTCAGCGCAGGTAATTTATCCAGCAAGTTTAATCCCAAATTGCGAACCACGCGCAACGGCTCCAGATCGGCACCGAACAAACGCGCCAGGCCATCGGTGGCCAGCTGCATCAGCAGCACGTCTTCCTTGCGCGCGCGGGCATAGCGGGCCAGCACGCGCTCGTCGCCAATGCCGCGGTGCGCTTCGCGTTCGCCGATCGTCTTGACCAGCTGCGCCACGTCGGCAAAGCCCAGGTTCATGCCGTGGCCGGCCATCGGGTGCACCACGTGGGCGGCGTCGCCCACCAGGGCCACGCGCGGCGCCACCATGGCGTGCGGGCGCATCAGGGTCAGCGGGAACGCGCGCACCAGTTCCGGCTGCAGCGGCGTGAGTTTACCCAGTTTGTCGTGGCAATACGCGGCCAGGCGCGCAGCCAGGGCGTCGGCCGATTCGGCCATCAAGGTATCGGCCAGCGCATCGGGCGCCGACCAGACCAGCGAAACGCGGTCGCCCGGCAGCGGCAGCAGCGCGACGATGCCTTCGCTGCCCGTAAACCACTGGTGGGCCGCGCCATGGTGCGGTTTTTCGCAGGCGAAGTTGCTGACCACGCCGCGCTGGCCGTAGGAGCGGTAATCGAGACCGATGTCGCACTGGCCGCGCACCCACGATTGAGCGCCGTCAGCGCCCACGACCAGCGCGCAGGTGATGGTGTCGCCGCCGTCGAGGTGCACGATGGCCGAGTCGTTCGTCCATTCCAGGCGGCTGGCGCGGCCCTGCAGCACGCTGACGTTCGGCGCGAATTTCAGGGCGGCGTCCAGCGCCTGGCCCAGGTTGCGGTCTTCGACGATCCACGCCAGGGCGCCCACATGGGCGCCGTAGGCGTCGAAACCGAGTCCGCCCGCCTGCGCGCCGTCGCCGTTGACCAGCATGGCGTCGACGGGCGCCACCCTGTCGCCCTCCAGCGCGCCCCATACCTTCAGCGACGACAGCAGCTGGTGCGCCGTATGATTGAGCGCATACACGCGCACATCCCAGCTGGCTTCGACCGGCCTGGCGGTGGGTGCCGGAGGGTTCGCCGGGGATAACAGCGTGACGCTTTGTCCTGCCTGGGCAAACGCCAGCGCCGTGGTTTTCGCGATGGCGCCATTGCCGACGATGCAAACGTCGCTGTGGCTGTGCATGAAGCGCCGCATGGTGGGGGGAGTGGGACTGTTCATGCGGTCATTATAGCGTTTGCCCCACCCTTTTCAGCTAGTCCGGAAGTACAGAACGCATGCCCCAGGTCAAGCGGTGCCATGAAACACGGGCAGCACGTATTCGCCGATCTCCTGCATCGTCTCGGCAAGCGGGCGGCGGTTATGCCGCAGCTGCAGGCCGATATGCCGCACGCCGGCCGCGCGCATGGCGTGCAGCTCGGCGATCAGTCCATCGCGCCCCGCGCGCCCGCCGAAGCGGAAGCGCTGCAGCGGCAAGGTCGGATCGTCATCCAGGTCCAGGTGGATGAAGCTGACATACGGCTTGTCACCGCCGGCCACGGCCCGCCATTGCGCCGCACGCCGCGCATGGTCTTCCGGCGTGCCCGGATATGCGAGCCAGCCGTCCATCTGCGCGCCGATCCACGCGGGTGATTGCTGCGCCAGCCCGGCCACCAGCAGCGGCAACGGTGCTGCCGGCTTGGGCAGCAGGCGGATGCCGGGCGGCAGGCGTATATCTCCCCAGTCGCGCAGCATGGCCACCTGCTCGCGGAAGGCGGCGCCGCGCTGATCGAAATCGCGGCCGAAGACGGGATACTCGACGGGCCGGTCGCCGCTGGCCACGCCCAGCAGCAAACGCCCGCCGCTCAACTGGTCGACGCTGGCCGCCGCTTTTAAAGTCAGCACCGGTTCGCGCAGCGGCAGCACCACGGCGGCCGTGCCCAGCAAGATGTTCTCGGTGATGCCGGCCAGGTAGCCCAGATAGGTAAACACCTCGAAGACCTGGGCCGCGTCGCCGAACGACGGATCGTACAGGGGCACGTCGCGCAGCCACAGGGCCCTGAACCCCAGGCGGTCGGCCAGCTGCGCCAATTCTGCGTGCCGTTTCATGTCGGGTTCGCCCGGCACGCGGCGCGACGCCGCATGCGCCTGGCGCCCCATGGACGACCAGTCATTGTCGAGCGGCAGTTCCAGGCCGATACTGAAACCGCCCTGCCCCAGCTTCGTCATGGCGCCCATCTCAATCCCACTGCGGCGCCAGGCCGTCCGGGTTGGCCAGGCGCTCGCCCCGTTCCAGGGCGGCCATCTGCGCCATCTCGTCCGGCGACAGGGTGATGCGCCGGAAATGCAGGTTCGCTTCCAAGTTGGCGCGCTTCGTCGACGACGGAATCACGGCAAAGCCCTGCTGCAGCGACCAGCTCAAGGCTACTTGCGCCGGCGTCACGCCGTGTCTGGCTGCAATCGCCATGATGACCGGATCGACGACCACCTTACCGTACGCGAGCGGCATGTAGGCCGTGATGTGGATGCCCTGGCTGCGAGCGAACTCGATGACCTTGCGGTTTTGCAGGAAGGGGTGGATCTCGACCTGCTGCGTGGCGATTTCCGCCGCGCCCACCGTATCGATGGCTTGCCGCAGCTGCGCATTCGTGAAATTCGATACGCCGATGGCCTTGGTCAGCCCTTGCGCCTTGGCCTGCGCCAGCGCCGCCATGTACTCGGCCACGGGAATCGCGTCTTGCGGCGACGGCCAGTGGATCAGCGTCAAATCCAGCTGCTCCAGCTGCAGCTTGTGCAGGCTGTCTTTTAAACTGGGAATCAGCTTGTCGCGCTGCAGATTGTCGATCCAGATCTTGGTGGTGACGAACAACTCGTCGCGCGGGACGGCGCTGGCCGCGATCGCCTGACCCACGTCGGCTTCATTGCCGTAGATTTGCGCCGTGTCGATATGGCGGTAGCCGACGTCGAGGCCCGTGGTGACGGAATCGATGACGACCTGCCCCTGCAGGCGGAAGGTGCCCAGACCGATTTCAGGGATGGCGGTGTGTTGGGTAGTGGCGTGCATGCGGTAATCCTCTCAAGTCAGTAACGATGGCCACACTATGCGCCCATCCTTTGTTGAGAAAAATACCGTTTATATCAAATCATATTTGCCCCCTACGCAAGTAACGGAGTGTAAATCCTGGAAATGCAGGAAAAGTCGCAGCTGGCTCTTGCATTCCCGTTTTGGTCTGCTATAATTCGCCACCTTGGCCTGGTAGCTCAGTCGGTAGAGCAGAGGATTGAAAATCCTTGTGTCGGTGGTTCGATTCCGCCCCGGGCCACCAAGAATTCGTTTCACGTTCAAAAACGCCACCTTCGGGTGGCGTTTTTGTTTGTAGTCCACATAAAAATGGGCCGTTTCCGGCCCGCAGTTACGCCAGTCCGGCACCGTCGGCACCGGGCAATCACCCTCTTACCACATCAAATCATCGGGAATCTGGAACGCCGCGTACGGATCATCCTCGTCCACTTGCGTGCTGGCCTGCTTCACGCGCACGACGATGGCGGGGTCGCGTTCGGCGATCTTGTCGGCGATGATGCGCGGCACCAGCTCCACGGCGCCGCCCAGGCAGACGATCACCAAACGGCCCGCCACCAGGTGGGCTTGCACGGCGGCCGTCACGTAGATGCGCTCGATCTTGTTGTTGAACGTGAAGTTATACGGCACGTCGCCGTTGTTACCCTTGCTCTGGCGGTTCTTTTGCACCATTTGCGCGATCTGCGCCACGATGGCTTTCTGGTTGGCGGCCGCATCGCGCTGGGCGTTCAGTTCGCGCGCGCGTTCCGCGTTCTTGCGCTGGGTCTCAAGCGCGGCCAGGCGCACCTCGTCGACGCTTTGCGTGCCGCTCTTGCGCTCGTCCTTTTTCTGCTTGCTCTTGTCCTGGTTGGCCAATTTGACCTTCTTCTTGTCGACCAGGCCGGCCTTTAAAAACTGCTCTTGCAACGAGACCATAACTACTCCGTATTGAGGGTGCGCCGGCCAAGGCAGCGGCATCGGCCGGTGGAAAGACGCTAGCATAGCAAAAAACGGGGCCGCTGCCGCCGCAACATGGCTGCCCGGGCCAGCCGGCGGGGGCGTAGCGCCGGGCAGTAACAAAAAGACACACTCGAGTGGAAATTTTGTTGATAAATGTCATATAGTTAGTTACGTTCTGCATATCGGCAGTTTCCAGCCGGTTGCATGCCCCCTTCCATCGTTTGCGTCTAAAGGATTTGCCATGAAACAATTAATCGCCCTCTGCATCGCTGCCGCGTTTGCCAGCACCGCCTTTGCCGCCGCACCGGAAGCGGCACCCGTCGCCAAGACGGCGCAACAGTCGAAAATGACCACCTGCAATGCGGATGCCGCCGGCAAGAAAGGCGATGAGCGCAAAACCTTCATGAAGGAATGCCTGAGCGCCAAGCCGGCGCCGGCCATGACGCAGCAAAACAAGATGAAGGCGTGCAATGTCGACGCCAAGGACATGAAGGGCGACGCGCGCAAGGCTTTCATGAAAGAATGTCTGAGCGCACCGAAGAAATAGGCGCCGCTTCGAAGCGCCCGTGTGCGCTTCACCCCACAGCGCCAGCCGACAGGCTGGCTTTTTTTTGCTCCCACCATTTGGAGTTCCCCCTTGCCCTATCGCCTGTCCCCTTTCTCTGCCAGCAGCCTGCTGGCCTCCGCCTGCCTCGCCACCCTCCTGGTCGGCTGTCACACGGTCACGTCGGCTCCCATTTCGGCACCGGCCGTGCGCGTGCCGGCCAGCATGCCGGCCGGCTGCGCGCCGCCAGCCTGGCCCGCGGGCGAGAAACGGCGCGGTGCCCAGGGCCGGGTGACCTTGCACTTCACGGTGCAGGCAGACGGCAAGGTCAGCGAAGCGGCAGTCATCCGCTCCAGTGGCTATCCCGCCCTCGACGAGGCGGCCCGCGATGCGCTGGCCAAGTGCGTCTTCCAGCCCGAAACGCTGGACGGAAAGCCCGTCGCCAGCAAGGTGATCATGCCCTACCAATGGAGCAATGAATGAGGCGGCAACGCTGAACGCCGGCAATCATGACCAATGATCAAGATGACAAGAGGATTGATAGCGCGTAATATTTACTCAGCAGTAATGCACGGCGCGGCGGCAGCTTACCCCAGGGGAAGGATGGCAGCGTGGCGATATCGAGCGATCTCGCGCACTGGCGCGGCCTGGTCTTTACCCGCCTGTTGCAGGTGGTGCTGCTGCTTGGCATCGTCACGGCCATTCCCAGCGCGCTGCTGGCCGCGAGCGAGGCGATCTGGTCCATCGTCGTCCTCGACTTGCTGGCCATCGGCTGGATCGGTCTCATCTGGCACCTGCGCGCCATGCCCTACCGCTGGCGCGTGTGGCAATTCCTCATCGTCGCCTATCTGGTGGGCGTAGGCCTGCTGCTGAAAATCGGTCCCGTCAGCCAGATTTACATGATGCTCATGCCCGTGCTGGCGGCACTGCTGCTGGGCATGCGGCCAGCCTTGTCGACCCTGGTCCTGACCACGCTGACCATCTTTTTCCTCGGCCTGCATCCCGACGTCGCCCTGCGCCTGCCGGGCACGCCCGACTCTCCCGTGCTGCGCGCGCTGATCGTGGCCCTGAACTTCCTGTTTATCGCCGCCGTGCTGACCCTGTCCTGCGCCTTTCTGCTGCGCCACCTGGAAGACAGCAGCCAGGCCTTGTCGCAGCTGAACGCCGAGCTGCGCCTGACGGCCACGGCGCTGGCCCGTCTGAACGACATGGTGATGATCGCCGAAGTGCTGGACGGCCCGCCCGAGCCCGGCGCCGGGACGGTATCGGCCACGCGCATCATCTTCGTCAATGACGCCTTCGAACGCAGCAGCGGCTATGCGCGCGCCGAGGTGCTGGGCCGCAGCCTGCTGTTCCAGCAAGGCCCCGCCACCGATGCGGACGAACTGGCGCGCATCGCCGCCGCCATGGCCCGTGCCCAGCCGGCCAGGGCGGAATTGCTGAACTACAACAAGGCGGGCAAGGCGTACTGGGTCGAAGCGGAACTGGTGCCCTTCACGGATGCGGAAGGCAGGCAGACGCACTGGGTGGCCGTCGAGCGGGAAATCGACGAGCGCAAGAAATCGGAAGCGGACATCCACCGCCTGGCCTTCTACGACGTGCTGACGGGCTTGCCCAACCGGCGCCTGCTGATGGACCGCATCGGCCACCTGCTGGCCGCCGCGCCGCGCAACCAGACCATCAGCGCACTGATGTTCATCGACCTCGACCACTTCAAGCACATCAACGACGCGCGCGGCCACGCCACAGGCGACGCGCTGCTGCGCCTGGCGGGCGAACGGCTGGCGCAGCTGATGCGCAAGGCCGACACGGTGGCGCGCATCGGCGGCGACGAATTCGTCGTGCTGCTGGCGCACCTGGCCGATGACCTGGACAGCGCCGCCCGCGCGGCGGCACAGGTGGCCGAGAAAATCCGCGCCGCCATCGCGCGCGACTTCGAGATCGGCGCGCAGTCCTATCATTGCAGCGCCAGCATCGGCGTGACCCTGCTGCCGAAAGCGGGCCAGCAGGCGCACGACCTGCTGCGCGAAGCGGACATCGCCATGTACCGCGCCAAGGCGGAAGGACGCAACGGCATCGCCTTCTTTGAAGCGGCCATGCAGGCGGGCGTGGAGCGCCGCCTGACCCTGGAACGGGCGCTGGCGCGCGCCCTCGACCTGGGGCAATTGTGCATGCACGTGCAGCCGCAGGTCGACCGCCACGGCCGGGTGACGGGCGCCGAATTGCTGATGCGCTGGCCGCAGGCGGACGGCAGCCATATCGCGCCGGATATCTTCATTCCGATTGCCGAGGAATCTGGGCTGATCGTCAAGCTCGGGCACTGGGCCCTGCGCGAAGCGTGCCGCGCCGCCAGGGTGCTGGCGCAAGCTGGTCAGCCCATCCCCCTGTCCGTCAACGTCAGTCCGGCGCAGTTTCGCCAGCCCGATTTCGCCGCCCGCGTGCAGGCGGCGCTGGCCGAACACGGCACGCTGGCCGGCGCCCTGATCCTGGAATTGACGGAAGGCTTGCTGATCGACCAGCGCGACGCCTCGCTGGCGCGCATGCGCGAACTGGCGGACCTGGGCATCCGCTTTTCCATCGACGATTTCGGCACCGGCTATTCCAGCCTTTCCTACCTGACCTCGATGCCGCTGTACGAACTGAAAATCGACAAGCGCTTCATCGACGACACGCCGCGCGATGCGCGCGACACGGCCATCGTGCAGGCGATCCTGGCCATGGCGCGCCACCTGGGCTTGCGCGTCGTGGCCGAAGGCGTGGAAACGCGGGAGCAGGCCGACTTCCTCGTCGCCCACGATTGCGACGGCTTGCAAGGCTTCCTGTATGCGCGGCCGATGCCGCTTGACGACTTTCCCGGCTGGCTGGCCCGGCATCAAGCTTAGCTTTCCGACATTTCCTGCACGAAACTCCTCCGCTAGAATACCGGCCTCATAGCCTGTACCTTCACCATCCCCCTTGATTAAAGCGATCTCCGATGCGTCTGGTTCTTCCCCTGCTGCCGCTCCTGCTGCTATCTCTGCTGCCCGCCGCCCATGCGGCCCCCTCCCCCGCCGCGCCCACGCCGATCACGCTGGACCAGGCCATGGCCGATCCCGACTGGATCGGCACACCCGTCGAAGCGGCATGGTGGGGCTGGAATGGCCAGCTTTACTACAAACAAAAACGCCTCGGCTCGCCCCTGCGCGACACGTTTCACTTATCGGGCGCGCATGCGAAACTCAATAGCGGCAAGAGGGTCGACGATGCGCAGCTGGCGAACCTCGATGGGCAGCAGATGATCGTCAACCGGGCCGGCACGCGCGCCATCCTGCTGCGCAACGGCGACTTGTTCGAGCGCGACCTGAAAAACGGCGCCTTGATCCAGATCACGCGGGGCGTCTCCGCCATCAGCGACCCGCAGTATTCCGCCGACGGCGGCGCCGTGCAGTACCGCAGCGGCACCGACTGGTTCAGCTGGAGCCGTGCCGACCGCCTGAGCGCCCCCGTCGCCCTGCTGCGCGCGGCCAAGGACCCGGACGCCAAGCCGGAAGCGGACGCCCTGCGCGAGCTGCAGCTGCGCCTGATCGTCAACCTGGCGCGCCAGAAGGACGACCGCGACGCGAGCCGCGAGCGCCGTCACGAAGAGCGCCGCCTGGACGCCACGCGTGCGCCGGAACCGATCTACCTGGGCGACAAAGTGACCATTTCCGGCAGCGCCCTGTCGCCGGACGGCCGCTGGCTGCTGTTCGTCACGCAAGACAAGGCCGCCGAAAAGGGCAAGCTGGGCAAACTGGCACGCTACGTCACGGAAACGGGCTATCCGGAAGCGGACGACGAGCGCACGCGCGTGGGCCGCAACATGCCGATCGCGCAAAGCCTGAAACTGGCGGACCTGCGCACGGGCCAGGTACGCGAGATCGCTTTCGACAGCCTGCCCGGCATCGCCACCGACCCGCTGGCCAGCCTGCGCGCCGAACAGAAGCTGCCGCCGCTGAAAGGCAACCGCCCCGTGCGCATCGACGCCCAGCGCGACGGCATCGCCTGGACCGATGACGGTTCCAAAGCGGCCGTGCGCGTGCGCGCCATCGACAACAAGGACGGCTGGCTCGTCACCGTCGACCTGGCCAACGGCGCCCTCGTGCCCGCGCACCGCATCAGCGACACAGCCTGGGTCAACCGCCGCGCCGAGGAATTCGGCTGGCTGCCCGACAACGCCACCCTGTGGTATCTGTCCGAGGAAAGCGGCTACGCCCACCTGTACACGAAAACGGGCGCCGCACCCGCGCGCGCCTTGACCAGCGGGCAATGGGAAGTGAGCGCCGTCGAATGGAGCCGCGACGGCAAGACCGCCTATTTTATGTGCAACCCGCAAGCGCCAGGCACGTATGAAGTGTGTGCCAGCACGGCCAAGGATGGCGGCGCGCGCGAAGTCACCAGTTTGAAAGGCGTGGAAAACTTCGGCCTGTCGCCCGATGGCGGCAAGCTGCTGCTTCGCTATTCGACCAGCTATATGCCGGCCCAGCTGGCCACGGTTTCTGTCTCTGGCGGCAAGGCGACTATCCTGACCGATACGCGCAGCGACGCCTTCAAGGCGCGCAACTGGGTCATGCCGGAACTGGTGCAAGTGCCGTCCACGCATGGCGCGGCGCCCATCTGGGCCAAGCTGTATCGCCCCGCGCAGCTGGAAGCGGGCAAGCGCTACCCGATCGTCATGTTCGCGCACGGTGCCGGCTACCTGCAAAACGTGACGCAGCGCTACCCCGTGTACTTCCGCGAACAGATGTTCCACAACCTGCTGGTGGAGCAGGGTTACATCGTGCTCGACGTCGACTACCGCGCCTCGCTCGGCTACGGCAGCGCGTGGCGCACGGCCATCTACCGCCAGATGGGCCACCCGGAACTGGAAGATTTCATCGATGGCGCCAACTGGCTGGCAGCCCGGCACCAGGGAGACATCAAGAATGTGGGCATCTATGGCGGCAGCTATGGCGGCTTCATGAGCCTGATGGCCCTGATGCGCGCCCCGGAAATCTTCAAGTCGGGCGCCGCCCTGCGTCCCGTGACGGACTGGACCACCTACAACCACGAGTACACGGCCAACATCCTGAACACGCCGGACGTCGACCCGCAGGCGTATAAAATCTCGTCGCCCATCGAATACGCCGACAAACTGACGGGTAACCTCCTGATCGCCCACGGCATGATCGACGACAACGTGTTCTACCAGGATTCCGTGCGCCTGTCGCAGCGCTTGATCGAGCTCAAAAAGGACAACTGGGAAATGGCCAGCTACCCGATGGAGCGCCACGGCTTCGTGCAGCCGGAAGCGTGGTATGACGAGTACCGCCGTATCTATCAGTTGTTCCAAAGAACCTTGAAGTAATCGTCCTTGCCCGGATCGCTCGGCACAACCTGTCGGATTACGCGAGGCAAGGCCTCGCTAATCCGACCTGCGCCAGCGTCCCCATGATGACGCCCGGCACGGGGCAGCATGAAGCCACCTTATCAAGGGAAAGGTGTAAGAGGAGCGGTAGGTCGGATTAGCCCGCATGGGCGTAATCCGACACCCCACTCGGCAACACCTGTCGAATTACGCGAGGGGAGGCCTCGCTAATCCGACCTGCGCCGGCTTCCCCATGATAACGCCCGGCACGGGGCAGCATGAAGCCACCTTATCAAGGGCAAGGTGTACAAGGAGCGGTAGGTCGGATTAGCCCGCATGGGCGTAATCCGACACCCCCACGCTCCCATCGCTCAGTCAAACGGCACCGGCCGCGGCGTCGTATCGCTCGATGGCGGCAGGATCGGCAGCACGAGGTGCGGCTGCTTGCCCGTGAGGGTTTTCAGGAACGCGACGAGTTGCGCGTTTTCATCGGGCGCAAACGTGCGGCCCAGCTGCAAACGGCCCATCACATCGACGGCCTGCGTCAGGGTGGCCGCTTCGCCATCGTGGAAGTAGGGATACGTCAGCTCCACGTTGCGCAGGGTCGGCACCTTGAAGTTGAAGCGGTCGGCATCCTTGCCCGTCACGGCCGAGCGCCCTTGCGCCGTCATCGCCGTCTTGTACGGTTCCACCACCCCCATCTTCTGGAAAGTATTGCCGCCGACGGCGGGGCCGTTATGGCAGGCGATGCAGCCGCTGGATTTGAACAGCTGGTAGCCGGCCAGCTCGTCTTTCGTCAGCGCGCTTTTCTTGCCCATCAGCCATTGGTCGAAGCGCGAACCGGGCGTCACCAGCACTTCCTCGAAGGCGGCGATGGCGCGCGTGACTTGCTTGATGGTCAATTTATCCTGGCCAAATACTTGCCGGAATTCCGCGCGGTAGGCGGGAATCGAGGCCAGCACGTCGATGGCCAGCTCGTGCGTAAAAGCCATCTCGCCCGGATTGGCGATGGGGCCGCCCGCCTGCTCCTGCAAATCCTTGGCGCGGCCATCCCAGAATTGCGCCACGTTCATGCTGGAATTGAGCACCGTTGGTGAGTTGATGGGTCCGCGCTGCCAGTTGTGGCCGATCGACGTCTTGATGTTATCCGTGCCGCCCATGCTCAGGTTATGGCAGCTATTACAGGAAATAAATCCGGAACGCGACAGCCGCGGATCGAAAAACAGTTTCTTGCCCAGTTCGACCATGGCCGGATTGGCCACCTTGGCGGCCGTGATGGGCTGGATCGGCTCCTTGCTGGCGGCGTGCAGCGTGCCGCTGAAAGCGAAGCTGGCGATGAAGACAAAGGGGGAGAGGATACGGCGCATAGTCTAACTCCTGGAAGCATTCCCGAATCGGCGGTGCACGCCGGCGCGGGAATGCAGCGCGGCGGCCCGGTCGCCACCCGACCATCGCTGATTGGATGTTGATTTATATTAACTTTGACGGCTTGATAATGAAAATGACCGGCGTCAAGGATCGTCCAGCGCGCGAATCGCGCTTGCCATTTGGGCAAGCGTGGCACATGATGAAGGCATGCATACTTCTACCTACTCCGCCCTGCGCACCGCGTGCGCCGCCATCCTGCTGCTGGCCACCAGTGCCTGCGGCAGCGCCCCCGCACAAGATGCGCCACCCGCACCCGGCAATGCCGGCTTGCTGGCGCAAATTCAGGCGGAAGTGGGCGCCGCCGCCTGCGATTCCACCCAGCAATGCCAAACCATCGCCATCGGTGCCAAAGCCTGCGGCGGCCCCGAGCGCTATCTGGCCTGGTCCAGCAAGGACTATGACGGCAAAAAACTCAAGGCATTGGCCCAGGCGCAAGCCGAGGCCAGCCGCAAGCAGCAGCAGGCGGACGGCATGATGTCGACCTGCTCCATCGTCACGGACCCGGGCGCCACCTGCGAAGCGGGACGCTGCGTGCTGCAAAAAAGCGCCATGGGCGGCAGCTCGGCGATGTAAAAAAGCCGCTGGATCAGCGGCTTGCGTGATGCGGCAACACGTCAGGACTGCAGCTGCAAGGTCTTGACGATCTTGCTTTCCACCTTCTCGCCCGCGCCTGAGGTGGCATTCTTGCTTTCCTTGCGCAGCAACAATAAATGGTCGCCGCTGACGCCATACTGGCGCGTCTCGTCCGTCTTTTGCGTAAAGCTGACGACGACAAAGGCGCGCCCGCTCACGTCAAAGTGGAAATGGCTGGCCAGCGGCGTGCCGTCGGCGGCGATCCATATCTCGATGCCGCCTTCGAACTTCTTCACATACTTGCGGTCTTTCTCAGGCACCTTGTCGAGCGACAAGGTAAAGCTGAGCAGGCGCGCCGGCTTGCCCTTGTAGCTATCCACCTTCTCGCCGCTGAACACGGCTTCCTCGATCTCGCGCGACAGGGAATCGGCCGCCGACACCATGGAACGCAACTCCGCCGCCTTCATCTCCCCTAGTGCAAAGCCGATCGGCGTCTTGACCTTCGGGTCCTTCACCCTGGCGCGCTGCTCGGCCTCCACTTTCGCCAGCAAATCCTTGCCGTAGAGCACTTGCAAGCCCGCCGGTCCGCCCTCGACAGCCACCGTGGCCTGGCCGCTATCCTCTTCCGCCGCCTTGCCCTCGCCCTCGCGGCGCCAGGTTTTCGATTCCACCTGCGCCTTGATGGGCAGCTGGCCCTGCAAGCGCGCCAGCGCCGCATTCAGATCGGCCAGCCCGTCGGCCCGCGCCGTACCGCAAAACAAACTGAACAAGCCCGCAGCAGCCAGGCCCTGCACTCCAATACGTCGCTGCATCGCCACATCCCTTCAGCTCATACAAGGATGCCAAAACACCATGTTTTGGCCATCTGTTGCATTTGAACACAGCTAGCCCTGGTCAGGTGGAAAGTCTTTCTGCTATAATTCGCCGCCTTGGCCTGGTAGCTCAGTCGGTAGAGCAGAGGATTGAAAATCCTTGTGTCGGTGGTTCGATTCCGCCCCGGGCCACCAAGAATTAGTTGTGACAGAACGCCAACCCTCGCCGGTTGGCGTTTTCGTTTGTGGCCGAGAGATCGATGCATCGGTCTCATTGCGCTCCTGTTGGCGGTCCATGTTTGGCGCGAGGATAGAATGGGTCAGAGTCCCCTGCTATTGCGGCGATTGTTGCGTGCGAAAGACAAGATGGACGGCGCGCCCCACGAGGATTGGCCCGTCCACCGCCTTGCGCAAGTGAGCGCCGTCTCGGTGGCCTACTTCGCGCGCGAATTCAAAAAAGCCTTCGGCGTACCGCCCCATCGCTACTTGCTTACCCGTCGTATCGAACGGGCCACGGCGCTGCTGCGCGATACCGACCTGCCCATTACGGAGATCGCGCTTCAAACAGGATGGGCCAGTCTTGGCACCTTTGGGCGCATCTTCCGTGACATCACCGGCGCAAGCCCGGGCGAGCTTCGAACGCGCGAGCGGTCAGTTCCGCACTTGGGGGAACATATCCCCGAATGCGTCATGCGCGATGCCCGACGGCCAAACCTGAATACCGCAGTTTTGGAGAAGCGGCGCAGGAAAGCAACTGGCAAACTATAGCTTCAATCCAAGGAGCTTATATGACTCACAGTGTCAATGTCGTCGGTCTGTATGTGCGCGATCAGGACGAAGCGCTTGCGTTCTACGTCGACAAGTTGGGATTCCGCGTCCACACCGACGTTCGAAACGGCGACTATCGCTGGCTGACGGTGCAGCATGCGGAGCAGCCAACGTTCCAGCTCGGCTTGTTCACTCCCGGACCACCGATACATGACGTGGCAACCGCGCAGGCCCTGCATGAGATCGTAGCGAAGGGAGCCATGCCGCCACTGGTACTCCTGGTCGACGACTGCCGTGCCGAATACGAACGCCTGAGCAAGTGCGGCGTTGAGTTCACGCAGGAGCCCGTGGACCGCTACGGACAGGTGGATGCCGGCTTTCGCGACCCATCAGGCAATGGCTGGAAAATGATCGGGGCCGCAACCAAGTTACATTCGCGGCAACCGTCATGAACTGGGGCCATTCGATTCGGCAAGGCCACCGCTGGCTGTCCATCGTTTTCACCTTGACGGTGATTGCCAACTTTGCGGCAAGGGCCATGGATCGGGCCGAGCCGTCGCCGTGGATAACGTACTCGCCGCTGCCCCCGCTCTTTCTCATGTTAGTTTCCGGCCTGTACCTGTTCGCGCTGCCATATACGGCCAAGCGGCGCAGCAGGCCACGCGCCTGACCATGCAAGCACCGCGGTGCTGATTCACGGCATAGCCTGGCGATTGCCGGACGCGAGGCGCTTGTTGGAAAGCCTTGTGCCGGAGCTTCGATTCCGGCCCGGGCCGCCAGGAATTCGGCAAAAAATATCAAAAAGCCATCCTTCTGGCTGGCTTTTTTGTTTTCGCTAGCAAACAACACCATGCCATCCATCGCCAGCTATGTACGCAAACGAACGGACTGCAGCCGCCCAAGAGCCCATGCTGCAGGCAGACCATCACTTTCCCTCCCGCCGCCAGCGCCCTGCGCGACACGGCTGATGGGTCGGCTGGTCAGCTCTCCCGCCACACCGCCATGCGAAACTCGCGCCCGACGCCGTCGAGCCGTTCCGTACATTACGGCTCACTGCCAAAGGATGCATCATGAAACCTACCCTGATATTGCTCGCGCTCGCCTCTACCCTCGCCCTGACCGCTTGCCAGCGCGAAGCGCCACCTGCGCCGACCGTGGTCCAAGTCGTTCCCGGCCCTGCCGGCGCGCCTGGTCCTGCAGGCGCCACGGGTGCCACGGGTGCTGAAGCGCCTGCCGGCGCGACCGGTGCCACCGGCGCCACGGGCCAGACCGGCGACAGCGGTGCCGCCGGATACGATGGCGCCAAGGGCGCTACCGGTGCACAAGGCAACGATGGCGCCAAGGGCGACGATGGTGCCAAGGGCAAAACGGGCGATACGGTGATTGTCGTTCCGCAACGCTAATACGCCTCACGCCAGACACCACAACGCCAACCCCTGCGGTTGGCGTTGCTGCGTATGCGCTGTACCGCACAGTAACTTCGGCCGCATCGGCCTACCCTGTCGTCATGACACAGGGAGATATCGCATGCTGACGCTCATATTGATAGTGGCCCTGCTGGGCCTGGTTGTACTGTTCGCGCCCGGCCCCGTGCGCCGCGCCCTGATTTCCCCGCACCTGCTGACCCTGTTCAAGCGCATCCTGCCGACGATGTCCGACACGGAACGCGACGCGCTCGAGGCGGGCACCACCTGGTGGGATGCCGAGCTGTTTTCCGGCCGACCCGACTGGACAAAATTGCTGGCATATGGACGCGCTTCGCTCAGCGCCGAAGAGCGCCATTTCCTTGACCACGACGTCGAACGCTTGTGCGAACTGGTCGACGACTGGGAAACGCAGCAGGCGCAGGACTTGCCACCGCAAGCCTGGGCCTACATGAAAAGCCAGGGTTTCCTCGGCATGATCATTCCCAAGCAATACGGCGGCAAGCAGTTCTCCGCCTACATGCATTCGCAAGTGGTGATGAAACTGTCGAGCCGCTGCTCGGCGCTGGCCGTGACCGTAATGGTGCCCAATTCGCTGGGACCGGCCGAGTTGTTGTTGCACTACGGCACCGAAGAACAGAAAGATTACTACCTGCCGCGCCTGGCCGCCGGCACCGAGATCCCGTGTTTCGCGCTGACCAGCCCGTATGCGGGCTCCGACGCGGCCGCCATCCCCGACCTGGGCGTCGTGTGCATGGGCATGCATGAAGGTCGCCCCACCCTGGGTTTCCGCCTCACGTGGAACAAGCGCTACATCACCCTGGCGCCCGTGGCGACCTTGCTGGGGCTGGCATTCCAGACCAGCGATCCCGACCACTTGCTCTCCGACAACGATACGCCCGGCATCACCTGCGCCCTGATCCCCGCCAGCCACGACGGCGTGGTGATCGGCCGCCGCCACCATCCGCTCAATGCCGCCTTCCAGAACGGCCCCACCTCCGGCAACGATGTCTTCATTCCCATCGAGTGGGTCATCGGCGGCCAGGCGCAAGTGGGGAAAGGATGGCGCATGCTGATGGAATGCCTGGCGGCGGGACGCGCCATCTCGCTGCCCTCGTCCAGCGTGGGCATGGGCAAGATGGCCGTGCGCGGCACCGGCGCGTATGCGGCCGTGCGGCGCCAGTTCAACATGCCGATCGGCAAGTTCGAAGGGGTGCAGGAAGCGCTGGCCCGCATGGGCGCCAACCTGTACCTGATGGACGCGGCCCGCACCCTGGCCGCGCACGCCGTCGACCTGGGCGAAAAGCCGGCCGTCATTTCCGCCATCGTCAAATACCACGTCACGGAACGCGGACGCGCGCTCGTCAACGACGGCATGGACATTCTTGGCGGCAAGGGCATCTGCGTGGGTCCGAACAATTTCCTCGCCAGCGCCTACCAGCAAATCCCCATCGCGATCACGGTCGAAGGCGCCAACATCCTCACGCGCAGCCTGATCATCTTCGGCCAGGGCGCCATCCGCGCGCATCCATATGTACTCAGGGAAATGGCCGCCGTCAACGAAAGCGACGGCCGCAAGGCACTGCGCGATTTCGATGCGGCCTTCTTCGGCCACGTGGGCTTTGTGCTGGGCAACCTGGTCAGGGGGTTGTGGTACGGACTGGGCGGCGCCCGCCTGGCGGCCGTGCCCGATGCCAGCGCGCCCGCGCTGGCGCCCTACTACCGCGCCCTGACGCGGCTGTCGACGGCGTTTGCCGTCATGACGGATATGTCGATGTTCGTGCTTGGTGGCGAACTCAAGCGCCGCGAGCGGCTGTCCGCCAGATTGGGCGACGTGCTGGCGCAGCTGTACCTGGCTTCGTCAGTGCTGAAGCGCTACGAGGACGATGGCCGGCCCGAGGCCGACCTGCCGTACGTACACTGGTCGCTGCAGGATGCGCTGGTGAAGGCGCAGCAGGGCTTGACGGGCGTGCTCGACAATTTCCCCGCGCGCGTGCTGGCCGTGCTGCTGCGCACCTTGCTGTTCCCGTTCGGCCTGCCCCACCGCCCACCGTCCGACGAGCTGGGCAGCGAAGTGGCGCTGGCCCTGCAAACGCCGGGCGCGGACCGCGAACGCCTGCTGGCCGACGGCCATGTCGCCAGCGAGGGCAACGATCCCGTCGCCTGCGCCGAGCGGGCGCTGGCCTTGCTGCCCGAGGTTTTGCACATCGAAAAACGCCTGAAGGACACGCCCGAAGGCGCGGCCCTGCGGCACCTGCCGCAAAGCCTGTCCGCCATGCAGCCGTGGCTGGCTGCAGCCAAGGCGGCAGGCACCATCAGCTGCCAGGAACACAATTCCTTGCTGGAATATGCGCGCCTGGTCGACGGCTTGATCCAGGTCGACGATTTTGCGCCCGATGCGGCGCATCAGGCTCACAGCGGCGGCGTGCGCCGTCTTGACGACGCGCCGACCGGCGAGAGCCGCGCGGCCTAGTCCAGGCTGCTTTGCGGCCTATACTGAATGGAGCGGGTGCTGTGCCCGCTCTTTGCAGAAAGGAGTCGATCATGACGCGCAAATTCATCGATTGCCGGGAATTCCCCAGCGACACGCATTGCTCGGTGGCCATCTCGGCCGACAGCGAAGAAGAGCTATTGGGTATTGCTGTGGAGCACGCAGTCTCGGTACACCATCACCACGACACGCCGGAGTTGCGCCAGCAACTGCGTCAATTGTTCAAGGACGGCATGCCGCCCGAACACTTGCCCATGACGGGGCAGGCCGGCAGCAGCGGAGCCTCGCACACGCACTAGCCTGCCAGGGCTTGCGCCGGCCTCTGCAAGCGCAAGCCCAGCACAAGCGGCACCAGCGCCGCATACACGACGATCACCGACAACCAGACGGCGCCGGGCCAGTACGCCCTGACGCCAAAGTAAATGCTCGAAAACACCAGCGGGCACAGCACGGATGCCAGGCTCACGGCCGAGGCCAGCACGCCCTGGAACTGGCCTTGCCGGTCGTCGGGCACTTGCCGCGTGGCCAGCGATTGCAGGGCCGGCGCGCCGATGCCGCCCAGGGCGAACACGGGCATGATGGCGAAGATCATCCAGCTGCGGGTGGCAAAGGCCATGGCGACCAGCGCGATGCAGGCGCACGCCACGCCCCCCAGGATGGTAGCGCGCTCGCCCAGCAGCTTCACGGCGGGGCCGGGCAGGAAGGCCTGGGCCAGCGCCTGGCACACGCCAAAGGCGCCCAGCGACAGGCCGATCCACAGCCCGTTCCATTCGAACGCATCGTGGCCCCACAGTGCCCAGCACACGCCATACACTTCGCCGGCCGCGCTGAAGGTAAAGAAGATGGCGGTGATCGGCAGCAAGCTTTTCTGAGAAAACACCCAGCGCAGCGGGCGCAATGGATTCAATGCCGCCAAGTCGATTTTTTCGCATGTCGGCGTTCGTGATTCGGGCAACGTGAACAAGGCCAGCAGCAGGTTGCCGGCATTCAAGATAGCCGCCGCCATGAACGGCAAGCGCAATCCGTAATCGCCCAGCGCGCCACCGAGCACGGGGCCGATGATGAAGCCGGCGCCGAACATGGCGTTGAGCAAGCCGAAACGGCGCGCCCGCGTTTCTTCGGGAGAAATATCGGTGATGTAGGCCGTGGCCACGGACACATTGGCGCTCGTCAAGCCTGCGATGGCGCGCCCCAGCAACAGCATCCACAGGCTGGGCGCAAACGCGAGGAACAGGTAATTGACGGCCGCGCCCGCGAGCGAGAGCAGCAGCACGGGGCGCCGCCCCAGGCGGTCGCTCAGCGCGCCCAGCACGGGCGCAAAGATGAACTGCATCAGCGCATACAGGGCCGTCATGATGCCGATGTACGCCGCCACGTTATCGGCATGCGTGACGTCGCGCAGCAGCGCGGGCAAGATGGGGAAGACCAGGCCGATGCCGATGGCATCGAGCACGACCGTGGCAAAGATGACAGGCAGCGCTGTCGCCGGAATGGCTATTTTCATATACTCAATCTAAATATGTACTCAGTACATAAATAGTACGCCCAGCCTGGCTGCACCATCAAGCCTTATCTGTACTCAGTACACTTCGTGTATGATCGCAGCAACATGACGATTCCTTCCGACCTCCGCTCCCGCAAACGCCTTGCCACCCGGCAAGCCATCTCGAATGCCGCCACGCGTTTGTTTTTCGTGCGCGGCTTCGAGCAGGTGACGGTGGACGAGATCGCGGCGGCTGCCAGCGTGGGGCGCATGACGGTGTTCAACCACTTCCCCCGCAAGGAAGACATGTTCTTCGACCGCGAGGAAGAGGGACGCGAACTGCTGCGCGCCGCCTTGCGCCAGCGTGATCCCATGGTGCCCCCGGTCGAAACGCTGCGCCTGCTGGTGCACCGCCTGGTACGGGAAGACAGTCCCTACGTCACGTTTTCCGCCGCCGGCCAGGGTTTTATTGCCACCATCGAGGCCAGCGAGACCCTGAAAGCGCGGGCGCGGGCGATCCGCGACGAGTTGGCGCAAGTGGTGGCAACGGCGCTGACCGACAGCACGGGGCGCGACGCGCACGATCCCCAGGCCCGGCTGGCGGCCAGCCTGCTGCTGGCCACCTGGAGCACGGCCCTGATCGAAGCGCACCGCGCCTTCGCGCGGCATGGCGACGCGCAGCTGGCCAAGACCCGTTTCCTGGCCCTGGTGGACCAGGGGCATGTCGGCCTGAAGGCAGCGTTGGCGGGCACGCCTTACGTCTGACGTTGCCGGGCATCGGATGTCAATCCCTTGACCCAAGGCAAGGCAATCTGGCGCCAGCCCGCCTACAATCGCCGGCTTTGCCCATCCCATGCGCCACGCTCCCGAACTCCTCCTGCCTGCCGGCTCCCTGGCCAAGATGCATGCCGCCTTTGACTATGGCGCCGACGCCGTCTACGCGGGCCAGCCGCGCTACAGCTTGCGCGTGCGCAATAACGATTTTTCGACCTTGCAAGCCTTGCAAGAAGGCATTGATGGCGCGCATGCGCGCGGCAAGCAATTCTTTGTCGCCAGCAATATCTTTGCCCACAACGCCAAGCTGAAAACGTATCTGCGCGACATGGAACCGGTGATCGCCATGCGCCCCGACGCCCTGATCATGGCCGATCCCGGCCTGATCATGATGGTGCGCGACAAGTGGCCGGAGATTCCCGTGCACTTATCGGTGCAGGCGAATGCCGTCAACTGGGCCGACGTGAAGTTCTGGCACCGCATGGGACTGACCCGCGTGATCCTGTCGCGCGAACTGTCGCTCGACGAGATCGAGGAAATCCGCCAGCGCTGCCCGGAAATGGAACTCGAAGTGTTCGTCCATGGCGCCTTGTGCATCGCCTATTCGGGCCGCTGCCTGCTGTCCGGCTATTTCAACCACCGCGACCCGAACCAGGGCACGTGCACGAATTCCTGCCGCTGGGATTACAAGGTCAAGAATGCCGCCGAAGACGCCAGCGGCGACCTGGGCGGCATGCATGTGGTGCCGCTGGAATTTCACCAGGCGCTGGCCGAAGCCGACAACAATGCGTTTTCCGCCCTGCACCAGCAGCCGCGCCACCCGCTGGCCGACCAGCCATATCTGATTGAAGAAGCGCAGCGCCCGGGCCAGCTGATGCCCATCCTCGAAGACGAGCACGGCACCTACATCATGAATTCGAAGGACTTGCGTGCCGTCGAGCATATCGAGCGCCTGGTCAAAATCGGCGTCGATTCGCTGAAGGTCGAGGGCCGCACCAAGTCGCTGTACTACGCGGCGCGCACGGCGCAAGTCTACCGCCAGGCCATCGACGATGCCGTGGCGGGCCGCCCCTTCGACATCAGCCTCTTGGGCCAGCTGCAAGGCCTGGCCAACCGCGGCTACACGGATGGTTTTTACCAGCGCCACCACACGCAGGCGCACCAGAACTACATGCGCGGCGCGTCCGAGGCGGACCGCAGCCAGTACGTGGGCGACGTGCTGAGCGTGACGGATGGCTGGGCCAGGGTGGAAGTGAAAAACCGCTTTGCCGTGGGCGACCGCATCGAAGCCCTGCACCCGGACGGCAACCGCGACTTCACCATCGCCCGCATGCTGGCCGACGATGGCAGCGAGATCCAGGTGGCGCCCGGCAGCGGCCACTTCGTGCGCATCGAACTCGACGGCGCGCTGAACAAAGCCTTGCTGGCGCGCTATTTGTAACCGCCAGTCTGGCGTGCTGGGCGGCAAACCAGTATGCAAGTGTTTGATTTGACAAGAAAAATTCCAACTGGCGCCGCCTGAATAATTTGTTTAGGCTTCAACATTGCTATACGATACGGCCACCCTGCGCCCGGGGGCCTGATCGGCATCCGGTGCGTCCCTGACACGTTCACCGGAATCCCCGATGCCACCTGCCACACCCGCCCTGATCACCAATGACGCCGTCGTCCTCGGCCTGCTCGCCATGACCCTGGGGGGCGTCTTCTGGACCGCCTCCCGCGCCAACGGCTTCTGGAAAAAGTTCTACGCCTATATCCCGTCGCTGCTGATGTGCTACCTGATCCCGGCGCTGCTCAACACCTTCGGCATCATCGACGGCAACGCCTCCGGCCTGTACGCCGTGGCGCGCGACTACCTGCTGCCCAGCGCGCTGGTGTTGCTGTGCGTGGCCATCGATTTCGGCGGCATTATCCGTCTCGGCCCCAAGGCCATCATCATGTTTCTTACAGGAACCCTCGGCGTCATGCTGGGCGCCCTCGTCTCGTTCGAGGCGCTGCGTTTGATCCACCCGGAAACGGTGGCGGGCGACACCTGGCGCGGCATGACGACCGTCGCCGGCTCGTGGATAGGCGGCGGCGCCAACCAGGCGGCCATGAAGGAAGTGTTTGAAGTGGACGCCACCCTGTTCGGCCAGTTCGTCGCCGTCGATGTGCTGGTGGCCAACGTGTGGACGGCCGTGCTGCTGTTCCTGGCCGGCCGCGCAGGCGCCTTTGACCGCTGGACCGGCGCCGACTTGACGGCCATCAATGCGCTCAAGGACAGCATCGAAAGCTACCGTGCCCAGCACGCGCGCGTGGCCAACCTGACCGACATCATGATCATCCTCGGCGTGGGCCTGGGCGTGACGGGCCTGTCGCATTTCCTGGCCGGCCCCATCATCAGCTGGATCACCACCCTGCCCGCCGCATGGCGCCTGCAGGATTACAGCCTGACGTCGAACTTCTTCTGGATCGTCGTGCTCGCCACCACCTTCGGCCTGCTGCTCAGCTTTACCCGGGCGCGCAGCCTGGAAGGCGCGGGCGCCTCGACCATCGGCTCGGCCATGCTGTACGTGCTGGTGGCCACCATCGGCATGCACATGGACTTGAAAGCCCTGCTCGACAAGCCTTTCCTGTTCCTGCTGGGCCTGATCTGGATCGCCGTGCATGGCGGCCTGATGCTGCTCGTCGCCAAGCTGATCCGCGCACCGCTGTTCTTCATGGCCGTGGGATCGCAGGCGAACATCGGCGGCGCAGCCTCGGCCCCCGTCATCGCCAGCGCCTTCCACCCGGCCCTGGCGCCCGTCGGCGTGCTGCTGGCCGTGCTCGGCTATGCGCTCGGCACCTACGGCGCCTACATCACGGGCTTGATCCTGCGCAGCATGGCGGGATGACGCCTGTCCCGGCTTGACCGGCCAAGCTTATCATCATGACCACAACGCCAGCCTTCGGGCTGGCGTTGTCGTTTACCCCCGCAGCTTTCGCAGAGTCCTGAAAACTCCCCACAATGTAGCAGAAACCCCTCAAAACCAAATTTCCGCACCATTTTTGTGCGAAATCTGCGATGATAGTTGCCCAAATAACCGATTACCTCCATGGAATTCTGATGAAATACGCATCTGCTCACGAGTATGTCCAGCATGTCGCCGCACGCAATCCAGGTCAGCCCGAGTTTCTGCAAGCCGTCACCGAAGTCATGGAGAGCTTGTGGCCGTTCCTCGAGCAGCACCCGAAATACGCGGAACAAGGCTTGCTGGAACGCTTGATCGAGCCGGAGCGCGTGGTGATGTTCCGCGTGTCGTGGGTCGATGACCATGGGCAAGTACAAGTCAACCGCGGCTACCGCATCCAGCACAGCATGGCCATCGGGCCGTACAAGGGCGGCATTCGCTTCCACCCTTCCGTCACCCTGTCGGTGCTGAAATTCCTCGCCTTCGAACAGACGTTCAAGAATGCCCTGACCACGTTACCGATGGGCGGCGGCAAGGGCGGCGCCGATTTCGATCCGAAGGGCAAGAGCCCGGGCGAAGTGATGCGCTTCTGCCAGGCCTTCGTCAGCGAACTCTTCCGTCACGTGGGTTCGGACACGGACGTGCCGGCCGGCGACATCGGCGTGGGCGGGCGCGAAGTGGGCTATATGGCCGGCATGATGAAAAAACTCAGCAACCGCGCCGATTGCGTGTTCACGGGCAAGGGCGCCAGCTTCGGCGGCTCGCTGATGCGGCCGGAAGCGACGGGCTACGGCACCGTGTATTTCGCCGAGGAAATGCTGAAGACGCGGGGCCGCTCGTTCGAAGGCATGCGCGTGTCCGTTTCCGGCTCCGGCAACGTGGCGCAGTACGCGGTGGAAAAAGCCATGGCCATGGGCGCGAAAGTCATCACCGTCTCCGATTCGAGCGGCACTGTCATCGACGAAGACGGCTTTACGCCGGAAAAACTGGCCATCTTGATGGAGGTCAAGAACCATCTGTATGGCCGCGTGAGCGATTACGCCGAACGCACGGGCGTGCGCTTCGAGGCGGGCGTGTCGCCATGGCATGTGCCGGTCGACATCGCCCTGCCCTGCGCCACGCAAAATGAGCTCGATATCGCCGATGCCCGCCTGCTCATCGCCAATGGCGTGCAGTGCGTGGCCGAAGGGGCCAACATGCCCACCACCATCGAGGCAGCCAAGGCCTTCGAGGCGGCCGGCGTGCTGTACGCGCCGGGGAAGGCCAGCAATGCGGGCGGCGTGGCGACTTCCGGCCTGGAAATGAGCCAGAACGCGGCCCGCATTTCCTGGCCGCGCGAAGAAGTCGACGCGCGTTTGCTGCAGATCATGCAAGGCATCCACGCCGCGTGCAAGCAATATGGCACGCGCGCCGATGGCACGGTCAGCTATGTGGATGGCGCGAATATCGCCGGCTTCGTCAAAGTGGCCGATGCGATGCTGGCGCAGGGTGTCATTTAAGCGTAGGTCGGCTTAGCGCGAAGCGCGTAAGCCGACACCACCGCAAGCATCAACAATATTGTCGGATTACGCGCGGCGTTGCCGCGCTAATCCGACCTACAACATCTCGGGCTTCATCAGGCTCTTGCGGCTGATCGTGCGGCCCGACACCATGAACTCGCCGTTGCCCCGGTAGTGCAGGGTTTCGGGCAGCTTGGGCGAGGTGGCCACGTGGGCTTTCACGCACTCGAAGATGAAGAAGCCGCCCTTCGGGTTGCCCGCCACCTGGGCCAGCTTGCATTCGAAGTTGGCGTAGCACTCGGCGATCAGCGGTGCGCCCACCAGTTCGGCCGGCTGCGGCGTCAGGCCGAAGGCCGTGAACTTGTCCGTGTCTTCGCCGCTGCAATTGCCGATGGCCACCACCTGGTCGACCATGTCGGCCGTGGGCAGGTTGATCACGCACTCCATGCTGCGCTTGATCATTTCATAGCTGTGGTTGGCGTCGGAAATGAAGCAGCCCAGCAAGGATGGCGTAAATTCCATCAGCATGTGCCAGGCCATGGTCATGACGTCGCTTTCGCCCTGCCACGTTGAACTGACGAGCACCACCGGCCCCGGTTCGAGGAAGCGCCGGATATCGGCGACGGGATAATCTTCTTTGTGGTAATTTTTCATCTGCTCTCCAGGACGCGGTACGCGATAGCATAGCCCAACGGCGCCTGGCCGGGCGCGCGGCTGGCCGATGGCGGCACCGTATCATCCGCGCCGCGATTTGCTCATTTCCTCGCAAATTTCTCCCAGTTGGAGATGTTGCAACATAGAATACACTGATCAACTACTCAAGGAAACTGCCATGCGTCCTCTGTTCCTGTTGCCAGTCCTGTCCCTCGCTTGCCTCGCTACCGTCGCGCATGCCGACGAGCAAACCCGCACGGTAGCCGCCTTCAACGCCATCGATATTCGCGGCCCCATCAGCATGGAAGTGGAATCGGGCAAGGAGCAAAGCCTGCTGCTGCGCGGCGACCAGAAATTCCTCAGCGGCGTGATCACGGAAGTGGTCGATGGCGAGCTGAAAATTTCCATGAAGGATAAAGATATCAAGAAGACCGAGGGCGACCCGCGCATCATTATCACCATGCCTACCTTGCGCAAGCTGATCGCGGAAGGCGCGGGCGAGAAGATATTGACCAAGCTCAATGGTCCAAGAGTCGACATCAGCTACAAGGGCGCGGGCCGCCTGGCCGCCGATGGCCAGGTCGACTGGCTGCGCCTGAAGGCGCAAGGCGTGGGCGAAGTCGATACGAAAGCCTTGCTGGCGAAAAACGTCGACGTGAATTTCGAAGGCATCGGTTCCGTCAAGGTGTATTCCTCGGGCGAGCTGAACGCCGTGGTGCGCGGCATGGGCGAACTGACGTATTACGGCAAGCCGAAGATCGTGCACAAGTCGATCGCCGGCATCGGCAGCGTCAACGCCGCCAAGTAAGCTTTTCCATAAAAACAAGGCCATCAGGCCACTGGAGACCGCATGACCGCTTTACAAGATACCGAGGCACCGCTGGTGCTGCGCGAAGACGAGGATGGCCTCGTCACCCTGCGCCTGAACCGCCCCCTGCAATTCAATGCCCTGTCGGAAGCCATGCTGGCCGCGCTGCAGGAAGCGTTTGATGCCATCGCGCAGCAGCCGCACGTGCGCTGCGTGGTGCTGGCCGCCGAAGGCAAGGCGTTTTGCGCGGGCCACGATTTGCGCCAGATGCAGGCCACGCGCCAGCTTGATTACTATCAAACCCTGTTCGCGCAATGCTCGCGCGTGATGCAAGCCATTCAAACCTTGCCCGTGCCCGTGATCGCCCGCGTGCATGGCATCGCCACGGCGGCCGGCTGCCAACTGGTCGCCAGCTGCGACCTGGCCGTGGCGGGCGCGTCCGCGCGCTTTGCCGTCTCCGGCATCAACGTGGGCCTGTTCTGCGCCACGCCGTCCGTCGCCCTGTCGCGCAATGTGTCGCCCAAGCGGGCTTTCGACATGCTGGTGACGGGCCGCTTCATCGACGCCGACACGGCCGCCGACTGGGGCCTGATCAATGAAACGGTAGCCGACGCGGCGCTCGACGAGGCCGTGGCGCGCCTGGCGCAGCAGATCATGGCGAAAAGCCCGACGGCCATCCGCTACGGCAAGGCCATGTTCTACCGGCAGCGCCAGCTACCGCTGGACGAGGCGTATGCGTACGCGGGCGACGTGATGGCGCGCAATATGATGGAAGAGGATGCGGAGGAAGGCGTGAGCGCCTTTTTAGAGAAGCGGCCGCCCGGCTGGGTGCGGCCTTGAGTACCTGACCGAACCTACTGCGCGTCGGTATAGGCAGCCTGCGATGCTCACCGTACTTCAGTACGGTTGCGCTTCTCGGCTACCTCTCCCTTCCGCTCGCTACGGTTCTGTCAGGTACTCTTGGACTTCCTGGTCTTAACGACTGTCCTTCATCTGCTGCTGCACGGAAAGACTCAAGGTACCGAGGTCTTCCTTGCCCAGCAGCGGCAATTGCGCCAGCAGCTGCATCAGGGCCGAGCTGCCCGTCACGTCCAGCTCGGACGACTGCACCAGCACCGTGCCGGCGCCCGTGAAGTCGATCTGCTTTTCCTCGCCCGACAGAGTAAAACCCGTGAGCGCGCCGGCGGCCGAGGCCCAGCCCTGCACGTGGGCGTAGTCGTAGTGATACGAGGGGCTGGGGCAATCGGCCCAGCCCAGCACGGCCTGCTCGTCCACGCGGCACGGCAACTCGAGGAAATGCACGGGGCCGTTCGACGAGGCGATCACTTTACCGGTGCCTATCATGGTCAGATAGCCGGGCAA
This sequence comes from Janthinobacterium sp. BJB304, assembly GCF_002735765.1. Taxonomy (NCBI): domain Bacteria; kingdom Pseudomonadati; phylum Pseudomonadota; class Betaproteobacteria; order Burkholderiales; family Oxalobacteraceae; genus Janthinobacterium; species Janthinobacterium sp. BJB304. Next base: position 24,701 of record NZ_PDZN01000032.1, on the reverse strand, counting down.
GGTCGATTCCTGGCAAATCACGTCCTTGGTAAACCCCAGCAGGTTTTTCGCGCGGATGGTCATGTTGGCGTTGTCCAGGTCGTAGCACGCCAGGTCGTTGCCGTTGTCGCCCAGGATCAACTGGCCCTGGCCTTGTGCCACGACAAAGTGGTGCACGTATTTCGGTGCATTGAAGGCATTGCGCACGATCAAGTCGAGCACGCTGCTGCCCATGGCTTCGAAGCGCAGCTCGCCATAAAAGGCGATCATCTTGCCCTTGCGAATGAAGATCTGTTCCTTGACGTCGATGACATACGAAAAACGGTTCAGGTTATCGTTCTTCGGCAAGGTATCGGGATTGTAAATCGTCATGGCTTACCTTTCGCTCGCTTGGATGTAGACCGTGCCCTGGCCCGTAAACTTCACCTGGTACGATTCGCCGGACGCCTGGCCGACAAAGGTTTTCCAGTTCAGGTCCGTGACGATGGTCGAGCTCAGCTGGCCCGTGTGGCCGATATACGCTTGCGGGTCGACGAAGACGGGCACGTCCGGCGTGACGGGCAAGCCGATGGCATTGCCGTCGGACAAAATCGCCACTTCGCCCGTGCCTTGCAAGGTGGTGGTAAACAAGCCCTGGCCCGAGGCCATGCCGCGCACCACGCCCTGCACGCCGCCCTGGTTGCCGAGGAACATGGTGCCGGCCGTCAGGCGCGCATCGAAGGCCAGCAGGGAGTCGCTTTCCACATAGAACGTTTCGCCGCGCACGGGGACGATGGTGACGAACAGGCCGCCCTGCGCGTAAAACACGCTGCCCGTGCCGCGCGCCGACATCAGGGCATAGCCCTCGTTCGTGACGGCGCGCATGGCCAGGCTTTGCACGCCCTGGCCGGCCAGGAAGGAGCGGCTGAACGCCACGTCGCCCTGGTAGGACACCATGGCGCCCTTGCGGGCGAACACTTCTTCATTGCCGAGTTTAACCTCGAGCATCTTTTCATTGATTTGCTGATAGACAGGCATCGCGGGTCCTCGCTGACTTAACGTTCGGCGGGCTGGATGAACACCACGCCCTGGCCTGTGAATTTGTGCTGGTACGATTCGCCCGAGCTCTGGCCAATCATGGTGCGCCAGTTGACATCAAAAACGAATTCCTGGCGGATATCGCCCTTGAAGCCGACGAAGGCGTCCGGATCCACGCGCAGCGGGTGGGAAGGCGTCACTTCCAGCATGATCAGGTTGCCGCGCGAAATGACGGCCAGGTTGCCGTGGCCTTCGACGGTGGTGGAAAACAGGCCCTGGCCGGAACTGGCGCCGCGCAGGCCCGCAAAGCTGGTACCCGTCTTCAGGCTCGTGTCGTAGGCCAGCAGGCTGCTGCTTTCGATGGTCAGCTTTTCGCCGGCCAGCGCCATGACGGTGATTTCGGCCGCATTCTGCGCGAAAAACACGGTACCCGTGCCGGCGGCCTGCATCACCTGCATGCCTTCGTTCGTCACCTTGCGCTTGAGCGCGCCGAAGAGGCCCTCGCCGCCCAGCAGGGATTTTTCAAATTTGATGCTGCCCGTATAGGCGACCATCGCGCCGGCAATCGCCAGCACTTTTTCATCCTGCAGGCGCACTTCCAGCAGGCGGTCGGTATTGGTGCGGAAACTGGTCACGCGCGACTCCCCAAGAATGCCAGGGCACAAAGCCATGGCTATCCGACAAGATACCGGGGGCGTTACCACCATGCAAGTGCTATTCCTCCCGAACGGGGGGTAAGTGCATAAAAAAGGCGTGCCCGGAGGCACGCCTTGCGTTCACGCAAAGAACGGTTTATTCAGCCAGCACCGGCCTGGCGGCGCGCGCGTTCTGGAACAGCGGCACGGGATCGTTGGTATTGACCTCGACCACCGTGACGCCCTGCACCACGCCAGCGACCTGGTAGCCGACGGCGCCCAGGTGACGCTTGCCTTCGGCCAGGTTGGACCAGCTCAGGGAAACCGTCGCCGTGCCGCCCGTGTAGGCCGTGCCCGGCATCAGCGCCTTGAAGTTGCCGTTGTTCAAGCCCGGTGCCAGCACCCACGACGACAGGGTGTAGTCGGCCTGGCCGTTTTGCGGCGCAAAGCCGATCACGCACACCTTGTACGTGCCGGCGGCGGGCAGGCGCAGTTCCACCTGTTCATTGGAACTTTCATTGCCGCTGCTGCCGACCAGTACATTGGCGGCGTTGTAGACCTCCATGTCCATGTCGGTATTCGCGCCGCCCGTCGTTTCCGCGTCGTAGGTGGCAAAGCGCGCCGCCAGGGTGCCGGCCGGGATCACGACGTTGTGCACGTTCACGCCCGTGGCGCCGCCCGCCTTGCAGGCAGCCGATGCGGCAGCGCCCGTCGTCGCCTGGCCGATCGTGCGCGACTCGCGCACGGCTTCGACGAGACCCGACTTGACGCCGACCAGCGCCCCCGAGAAGCCCGTGCCCAGGGTCAGCACCTTGCTGCCCGTGGCCGCTTCGCTGCTGACCAGCGGAATGGCGGCCAGCGAGGTGCCGCGCGCCGTCAGCGGGCTGCGCACCGTGTGCGTGCCATCCGTCCAGCTCAGGGCGCCGTAGGTCCAGGTATTGGCCGGCGCCGTGGTGCGCGTCAGCTTGACCTGGTACTGCGCCTTGGCGCCCGGCGCCAGGCTCAGGCTCGTTGGCGTCACCGCCACCGTGTAGCCGGGCAGGCTGGCCGAGACGTTGTAGACGGCGCTGCTGGCACCCACGTTGGTCACCGTGCGCGTCAGCACTTGCGTGCCCAGTACGTTGGCCGCCGTCAGCGACGCCAGATTCAGGTTGTAGGCGGGAATGGTGCCGACGGCCTGGCAGGTGGCGGGACTGTAGACCTTCAAGTTCAGGCCGCACAGGAAACGCGCATAGTCGATTTCCGACACGTCGTACACGAGCCCGGGATCGGCGGCGCCGTTCGGCGCGATGTGGCCGGCACCCTGGCCCCACGGCAACTGGCCCGAGTTCTTCGCCGTGGCATCCCACGACACGGAACCGTTCAAGCCATCGGGATACGTGCTGAACGCCGTCGTCATCAGCGCCGACTTGATGGCCGCGGGCGACCAGCTCGGATGCTGCTGCTTGAGCAGCGCCGCCACGCCGGCCACATGCGGACTGGCCATCGAGGTGCCGGAATAGAAATCCCACTCCGCCACGGGCGCTGCGCCGCCGGCGGCCACGGCATCGCGCTGCGCCGGCGTCAGGTCGGCCGTCACGCCGGCCAGGATGTTGGTGCCGGGCGCCGACAGGTCGGGTTTCAGGATGTTCGCGTTGGCCACGTTCGGCCCGCGCGAGGAGCGGTCGCTGACGATCGGCGCCTGCACCGTGGTGTCGGCGATGGTGTGGATTTCGCCCAATGCCGCCGTGCCGTCCGGATTGGCCGCCATGAAAGCCTTCAGCGCGTCGCCCTGCACCTGCGCCAGGTGCACCGTCGACAGCACGTGCGCCTGATTGATGATGGTATTGGCACCGCCGACCACGTTGGCGATGACCACGCCCGCCGCGCCCGCCGTCTTGGCATTCGCGCTCTTGTTGACCAGCACATTGCCGCCGCGGTCGCACACGAGTATCTTGCCCGCCACTTTCGCCGGGTCCAGATAAGCCGGTGCGGCATCGGCCGCGCCGAAGCAGCGCAGCAGATTGACGTCCGTCGGCGGCACGCCGGCCAGGCCCGCGTCGCGCGAGCGGATCAGCGGCAGCGCCGGCGTCTTCGCGTTGCTCGACGCGCCTTCCAGCTTGCTGCCGTTGCTGAGGATGACGTTGCCCGCGTACAGGCGGTTGTGGGTGGAATTGGCGACCGTTGCCAGCCAGGGGCTGATGTGCGAGACGGGCGCCGGCACGTCGGGCGCCGGCGTGGATGGACCGGAATTGCCGCCGGAGGTGGCGACAAACACGCCGGCCGCCGCCGCGCCAAGGAAGGCGACTTCCGTCGGTTCGTCGAAGGCGCCGCCGCCCGCGTTCGGGCCGATGGAGAAGTTGATGACGTTGACGCCATCCTTGACCGCCTGGTCGATGGCGGCCACGCTGTCGGCCGTGGCGCAGCCGTTGCGGCCCGTCGACGCGGCCGTCCAGCAGACTTTATAGGCGGCGATACGGGCGCGCGGCGCCATGCCCGAGGCCTTGCCCAGCGACACGCCATTCGAGGTGGCGATGGCGCCATTGTTGCCGCCGGCCGTGGAGGCCGTGTGCGTGCCATGGCCGCCGTGCCCCGTCAGGCCGGCGACGGAATCGCGCGGCGACAGGAATTCCGTCCAGTGCAGCGCCGCCGTGGAAGCGCGGTAGTAGCGCGCGCCGATCAGCTTGTTGTTGCAATTCTCGGCGGAGAATCCTTCGCCCGTCTGGCACGTGCCTTGCCAGCTGGCCGGCGGCGCGCCGTACACGACATTGCTGCCGCTGTGGCTGGGCACGCCGTTTTCGTCGAGGCGGTCGGCAAAGGCCGTGTTCTCGGGCCAGATGCCGCTGTCGACGATGCCGATGACGATGTCTTCGCCCGCGTGCGCCTTGCCGCCCAGCTGCTCCCAGAGGCCGCCCGGCTTGTCCAGGCCCAGGAAGCTGGGCGTGTAAGTGGTGTCGAGCTGCAGGATGGAGTCGGCGCTGATGCTGGCCACGCCGCTGTTTTTCTTCAGGGCCCGCACTTCATCGTCCGTCAGCAAGGCGGAAAAGCCGTTGAAGACGACGCTGTACTGGTGCGTGATTTCAGCCGCGCTGACGGTGCCGGCCACGGCGGCCTGCTTGCTGTCGAGGTAGCTCAAATAGGCCTGCACGTCGGCGGCGCCCACATTGATGCGCGCGCCCGGGGCCGGCTTGGTGGCGGCCAGGCCGTCAACCTGGCCCGTGTAGGTGGCGGCCGGCTTGTCGACCAGCTGCACGATGTAGGAACGGCGTTCCTGCGCCTGCGCCGCTTGCGCCAGGCTGGCGGCCAGCAGGAGGATGGCGAGTGAAACGGGACGTAATTTCATCTCACGCTCCTTGCACGGTGAACCCGGCGACCTTGCCGCTGCGGCGGCGCGACAGCATGCCGATGGCGCCCAGGCCGGCCAGCAGCAGCATGTAGGTCGACGGTTCCGGCACGGCGCTGACGTTGATATTGTCGAGCGCAAACTGGCCCTGGTTAAAGGCGGGGAAATCGATGGAATTGCTGCACACGCCAGTGTCATTGAAAATGCAGGCGTTGAAGGTCAGGCCCGTAAACGCATAGTTGCTGAAGCCGCCCAGCAGGGAAGCGCCCTGGAAATGGTAATTGCCATCGCTGCCCTGGCCGGGAAACGCCAGCGAGGTGCTGACCACCTGGCCGTTGCTGAGTGTACCGCTCAGCTGCAGTTCGCCCCACTGCATGTTGGGCAAGCCGGAGACGGGGGCGATGAAGGAATAGTCGAATCCGGCCAGGCTGAACGCCTGGCGGTCGGCACGCGCGAAATTCACGCCGCCATCGTTGAGGATGGCCAGGTAGTTGCCGGTGGCGCCCTGCGGGCAGGCGGCGATATCGCACGACGAACCCACGCGGCCATCGAGGATGGCGCCCACGCCGCTGACGCCGCCGCCGGCCGCCGTGGTCGGGTCGGCCAGGAACCGCAGGTTGTAGCTCGACGTATTGAGCGTCTGGCCGCTTTCATACACGTCGGGACGCAAATTATCGAAGGTCAGGACATCGGCCATGGCCGGTGCCGAGACCAGCACGGACACGGCGGCCAGCGCGGCCAGGACGGTGGTGCGGCCGCGGGTAGCGGGTGGATAGACGGTGGCGGGTGATACCCGCGCATGTGATGGACGATTCATTCTATTCCCTTGTTTGTTGTGGATAGATAGGTCGGCAGGTCTGGTGCCCGCTTTCAGCTTTTTCACAAAAGTGTCAACAAATATAGCAAATCGCATAAAACAAATATCATATTTTTAATATCATTTATTTATTTTTTTATCTAAGCCTGCGAAACTTTGTTTTGTTTTATCTATGAAAGTTTGAGTAACCTCAACGTTACATTGGAACAACAATGCATCGCACTGCAGGCGTGCGCGCCAGCGTGCCGGCGCGACTTCAGATAAGCTCGAAAACCGTGCCTGCGGCCAGCGCAAGCGCCCACCGTCACATCGCGGTACACCTGTTCCATCCTGGAACAGTCATCCCCTCCCCTGCCCCGCATGACGCGCCCCCAGAGGCCCCTGCGCCGATGGCATGAAGCTTGCACAATAAAGAGATCGACCGTGCTCAGGGAGCAGCATCATGGAACACTACCAACTGGCCGGCAGCGGCCGCGCAGGCACGCGGCCGGCCCGGCGCATCCTCGTGTGCTGCGCGCTGGCACTGGCTTTTTTCCTGCTGGCCGCCAGGCTGGACCTGGCCGAACGGCTGACGCACGCGCTCTGGCGCCACGAACGCTGGCAACTCGATGAACTGGCCCTGAGCCTGTTGCTGCTGGCGCTGACGCTGGCCGGCTTTGCCGTGCGGCGCGGACGCCAGGTGGCGCTGCTGCTGGCGCAAAACCGCGCCCTCACGCAGCGCCTGCTGCGCGCGCAGGAAGAGGAGCGCTGCGCGCTGGCGCGCGAGCTGCACGATGAAGTGGGACAGGACTGCACGGCCATCCGCGCCGCCGCCAGCTACATCCTGCGCGCGCGCGAAGGCGACCAGGCGAACGTGCAGGCCTGCGCGGCCAGCATCGCCCGCTCGTCGGAAGCGCTGCATGCGATGGTGCGCACGATGCTGCGCCGGCTGCGTCCGCCCGTGCTCGACAGCCTGGGATTGGCGCCGGCCCTGCAGGCGCTGTGCGACAGCTGGGCCCAGCAGCACGGCATCGCCTGCCATTTCGCGCCGCACGCCGTCCCCGCCAGCCTCGACGACTGCACCGCCACCGCCGTCTACCGCCTGGTGCAGGAAGGCTTGACGAACGTGGCGCGCCACGCGGGCGCCGACCGTGCCACGGTGGAATTGCGCGCCGATGCGCACGGCGTGCTGCACCTGGCCATCGAAGACAATGGCCAGGGTTTTGGTCCGGATAGAACGCCAGCAGATGGCTTCGGCATGCTTGGCATGCGCGAAAGAGTGGCCGGCCTGCGCGGCCATATCCGCTGGATCAGCGCGCTGGGCAACGGCTTGCGCATCGAAGTGGCGATGCCGCTGGCGGCCGGTGCGGCATGAACGCGGCCATGCCCCCGATCCGCGTGATGCTGGTCGACGACCACCCGGTGGTGCGCACGGGCTACCGGCGGCTGCTGGAACAGGGCGGCGACATCGCCGTCGTGGCCGAGGCCGGCAATGGCGAAACGGCGTATGGCCTGCACCAGGAGCACGCGCCCGACGTCTGCGTGACGGATTTGTCCATGCCCGGCATCGGCGGCCTGGAATTGCTGCGCAAGCTGCTCGCGCGCGACGCAGGCGCGCGCGTGCTCGTGTTTACCATGCACGACACGCCGCAGCTGATCGCGCGCGCGTTGGACGGCGGCGCCTGCGGCTTCGTCAGCAAGCAAGCCGACCCGGAACACCTGGTCGACGCCGTGCGCGCCGCCCACGCGGGCCGCCGCTACCTCGATCCGCACAGCGCACCGGGCGTGCTGCACGGTACGGCCCGCATGGAAGCGGAGCGTTTGAGCAGCCTGAGCCAGCGCGAATTCGAAATCTTCCGCCTGCTGGCCGAAGGCCGCAGCGCCGCCGACTGCGCCCGCCTGCTGCACCTGAGCAGCAAGACGGTGGCCAATCACCAGACCTGCATCAAGGAAAAGCTCGACGTGCCCGGCCCCGCCGCCCTCGTGCACCTGGCGCTGCGCAATGGCGTCATCGAGCACGTCCAGCCTTAAAACGCGTAGCGCAGACCCGCATTCACGCTGCGCGGCGCGCCGGCCGCATAGAACGTCGCGTTGACCATCGGATAGTCGCCGTTCACGGCGGGCAATGGCCGGGCGGCAAAATTGCCGTTGGCATCGAAGCCCGTGGCGCCCAGTTGCGCCGCCGTCGCGTACTGGCGGTCGAACAGATTATTCACCTGGGCGAACACGCTGAGCCGTGGCGTCAGCTGAACCTTGCCGTTCAGCTCCACCACGGCGTAGCCGCCGCTCTTGCCGGAACCCAGGTATGCCGGGCCGCCCGCCTGGTGCCGGTTGTTCTCGTTGCCGCGCGCGTAGGAACTCGACACGGCCGTCATGGCCAGGCCCACCGTCCAGTCGCGTCCGCCCTGATAGTCCACGTGCGCCTTGAAGATATGGCTCGGTGTCAGCGGAATGCGGTTGCCGGGCGTGATGACGATATTGCCTTCCAGGCCGGGCGCGTCCGCGTCGCTGCTGCTGTTGGCGCTGCCGTTGACGAGCTCGCGGCTTTGATACGTCGCCTGCAGCCACGTGTAGTTGACGCCGAAGTCCAGCGCGCCGGCCTTGCCACCCGCCGCCAGTTCCACGCCCTGGTGGCGCGTCTTGCCGAAATTCTTGAAGTAGCCGAAACCGGCCTGATTGTCGGCCACGAACAGGATATCGTCGTGGTTTTCCGCGCGGAACACGCCGGCGCTCCAGCGGGCCACGTCGGCGAGCTTGCCGCGCAGGCCCGCTTCCCACGTCTTGGTGACGACCTGTTTCAAGGGCGGATCGCCCGCCATGGCGTTGGGCAGGCGGCACGGGTTGTCCGGGTCGGCGCAGCCGAGTTCGATGGCCGTCGGCGTGCGGCTGCCTTCGTTGTAGCCGAGATAGGCGCTCACGCCATCGGCCGGCGCATAGGCCAGACCGATGGCGGGATTGAAGCGGCTGAAACGGTGGTCGCCATCGAGCGAGCCGCTGCCGCCGCCGGGCGTGATGGCGTCGCGGTTGCGCACGGTGCTGCGGTTGTAGCGGCCGGAGATGGTCAAGGTCAATGCTTGATTCAGCGCAATGCTGTCGCTCGCATACACGCTCCACGTGCGCATGCGCCCGCTCAAGTCGACGCGGTTGTCGACGGGCGTGCCGTCGTCGTCGATTTCCGTACCGTCGGCAAAGAAGTCGACGGGCGTGATGCTGCGGTCCGGGTTCAGATAGCCGAACTGGCTGGTCTGGCGAAACGTGGCGTGGCTGGCATCGAAGGCGGCGCCGGCCGTGACGCTGTGACGCTGCCCGGCCAGGTCGGCCACCGCCGTGAACTGGCCCGACAAACCATAGTTTTCCTGCTCGGTATGGCTGCGGTTGAGCATGCCGTTGCATTTTTCGGCCGGCTCATCGTTCAGCAGCACGTTGCCGATGCAGCGCCACTTCGGAAACGGCGTATTGGACGCATTCGCCCCGCTGGCGGGATAGCCCGTGTAGCCGGCCGCCGCCAGCGCCGCCCGCTCGGCCGCGCCGGGCTGGTAGACGGACTGGTCGAGCGACTCGTCGTTCAGGTCGCCGTTGAACGTGTGCGTGTCGATCTTGCGGTAGTACACATTGCCGGACAAGAGCAAGCCGGCGCCGGCCTGGTGCTTGCCCGTCACGTTCAGCAAGGTCGACCTGTTTTCCGTCAAATCGGGCTTGGTGTAGACGCTGCGGTAATCGCGCGCCAGCAGTCGCTGTTCCTGCAAGCCGTTGCCCGTCAGCGCATTGTCCGCGTGGGCCACGGTGACGGCGATGTCCGTGCGCGCATCACTCCAGCCCAGCTTGCCGAAGATCTGGCGCACGTCGGACGGGGAATCGTCGCGCCAGCCGTCTTCCTTGAAGCGGTTGCCCGTCACGTACCAGTGCCAGCCGCTGGCATGGCTGCCGCCATGCTCGAATTCGACGGCGCGCCGCTGGTGCGAACCCAGGCGCGCCTCGACGGCCGTGCCGGGACTGGTCTTGCCATCCTTGGTCTGCAGGGCCAGCGCGCCGCCCAGGGTGTTCAGGCCGAACAGGGGGTTCGAGCCGGGCATCAGGGTCAGCGAGGCGATGGCCTTGCGCGGGATCAAATCCCAGCTGACGACATCGCCAAACGGCTGGTTCAGCCGCATGCCGTCGAGGTACACGGAAAGTCCTTGCGGCGTGCCCAGCAGGGGCGACGCCGTGTAGCCGCGGTAGCTGACGTCGGGCTGGAACGGGTTGTTCTGCACCTCGTTCACAACCACGCTGCCCAGGTTGCGGCGCAGGAAGGCGGAAATGTCGAGCGCGCCACTGCCGGCGATCTGCTGCGCGCTGGCCGTCTGCACGGGCGCGGCGAGCGCATCGCGCGGCTGCTCCACGGTGGGCAGCGGCATGCTGCCCGTGATGATGACGGTGGGCAAGTCGTACGCAGGCTCCAGGTTGGCAGAATCGGCAAGGTCGGCGGCTTGCGCCTGGCACAGCGCCATGGCGGCGGCCGCGAATAAGGTCAGTCTCATGCAGGTCCCCGATTTATCGTGTTTTTTATTACTGCCCAGTATCGGACAGCCACCGGGGGATGGCCTAGGGAAAAACTCCCGCCGTGCTGGGAAGGGATAACAAAAGTCAGCGCTGCAAGGGAAGATAGCTTTGCTTGAGCTGGCGCAACACGAAACTCGATTTGCTGTGGCGGATACCGGGAATTTTATACAGGCGCTCGCGCAGCAGGCGTTCGTAGTCGCGCGTGTCGCTCACCGCGATGCGCAGGTAGTAATCGTAGTCGCCGGACACAAGAAACGCTTCCAGCACTTCCGGGATCATGGCCAGCGCGTGGCCGAATTCAAACAGGGCCTGGTCGGAATGGTCGTCCAGGGTGACTTGCACGATGACGGTATCGGCCAATCCCACCTTGGCCGCGTTGACGTTCACCGTATAACCCTCGATGACGCCATCGTCTTCCATGCGCTTGATGCGCGCCCAGCATGGCGACGAGGTCAGGCCCACCTTGGCGCTCAGGTCGTGCAGACTGATGCGGGCGTCCTGCTGCAGGGCCGTCAGGATGGCCAGGTCGAATTTGTCGAGCTTCATTCTGTTAATTCCTTATTTCACAGCAAATTTTGCTGAATACTGCATTCTATACGAGAAAACCAGCAGCCTTTTCTGCCGCATCAGGCAGAAAATAAGGCCATGAAACCCGATCCAGCTCCCCTCCTCGCTCGCGCCTCGCATAACGGCGCCAGCATCCTGATCGACACCCTGCTGGCGCTGGGCGTCGACACCGTCTTCGGCTACCCGGGCGGCGCCGTGCTGCCCCTGTACGATGCGCTGCACGCCCAGCCCCGGCTGCGCCACGTGCTGGTGCGCCACGAACAGGCGGCCGTGCACGCGGCCGAGGGCTATGCGCGCAGCACGGGCCGGCCCGGCGTCGTCTTCGTCACGTCCGGCCCCGGCATGAGCAATACCACCACGGGCTTGCTCGACGCCCTGTGCGATTCGATACCCGTCATCTGCATCAGCGGCCAGGTGGCTACCACCAGCATCGGCACGAATGCCTTCCAGGAATGCGACGCGCTGGGTATTTCGCGCCCCGTCACAAAGTGGAACCGGCAAATCCGCGCGGCAGAGGAAACGGCGGCCGTCGTGCGCGAGGCGTACGCGCAAGCCACGCAAGGCCGGCCCGGCCCCGTGCTGGTCGACTTTCCCAAGGATCTGCAGCTGGCACCGGTGCGGGAAACGACGGTGCTGGCCCCTGCCACGCCGGCCCCGATGCCGCCGTCGGCAGCCTCCGATCTTGAACGGGCCGCCAGCCTGATCGCCGCCGCGCGCCAGCCCGTGTTCTATGGCGGCGGAGGCCTCGTCAATTCCGGCCCGGAGGCCTGCGCCGCGTTTCAACAACTGGTGAAACTGGCGGCCGCGCCGTGCACCCTGACCTTATTGGGCCTGGGCGCCTTTCCCGCCTCGCACCCGGCCTTCCTGGGCATGCTGGGCATGCACGGCACCCTGGAAGCGAACCTGGCGATGCACCATGCGGACCTGATCGTCTGCGTGGGTGCCCGCTTCGACGACCGGGTGACGGGCAGGCTCGACGCCTTTTGTCCCGGCGCAAAGGTCATCCACGTCGATATCGATCCGGCGTCGATCGGCAAGGTGGTGCGCGCCGACGTGGCCCTGCGCGGCGACTGCGCGCCCGTGCTGAATGCCCTGCTGGCGCAGCTGCGCGGGCGATTGCTGGCGGACCGCCAGCCGTGGTGGCAGCGCATCGACGGCTGGCGCACGCAGGACTCGCTGGCGTTCGACGACACGCCCGACGTCATCGCGCCGCAGGCGCTGATGCGGCGGCTGCAGGCAGCGCTGGACAGCATGGATGGCGGGGACGCCATCGTCTCCACCGACGTGGGCCAGCACCAGATGTGGGCGGCGCAGCATTTGCGCTTCGAGCAGCCGCGCCGCTGGCTCACCTCGGGCGGCGCCGGCACCATGGGCTATGGCTTGCCGGCCGCCATCGGCGCGCAGGTCGCCCACCCGGACAAGTGCGTCGTGTGCGTCAGCGGCGACGCCTCGATCCTGATGAATATCCAGGAACTGGCCACGGCCGTGCAGCACCGCCTGCCCGTGAAAGTGGTGCTGTCGAACAATGGCTACATGGGCATGGTGCGCCAGTGGCAGGAACTGATACACGGCGGGCGCTACAGCCACAGCTACACCGAAGCGCTGCCCGACTTCGTCGCTCTGGCGCGCGCGTTCGGCTGGCAGGCGCACACGGTCAGCCGGCGCGAGGAACTCGACGGGGCACTGGCCGCCTGCCTGGCGTCCGAAGGCCCGTACTTCCTCGACGTGCGCGTGCACGGCGCGGAAAACTGCTTCCCCATGATGGCCCCCGGCGCGGGGCACCATGAAGTGACCTTATCCAAGGGCAAGGTGTACAAGGAACGGTAGGTCGGATGAGCGGCGGGACGCCGCGTAATCCGACACCAGCGTCTTGCAACAATGTTGTCGGATTACGCTCTACGAGCTAATCCAACCTACGCCAGCTTTCCCATGATGGCGCCCGGCACGAGGCGCCATGAAGCTGCCTTATAAGGGCAAAATATACAGCGGACGGTAGGTCGGATTAGCGGGGCAACGCCTCGCGTAATCCGACACCAGCGTCTTGCAACAATGTTGTCGGATTACGCTCTACGAGCTAATCCGACCTACGTCCATATGCGGTAGATCCAGTAGCTTTCATCTTCTTTCATGGCGCGCGCCAGTTCCGTGGGACTCAAGCCCGTGATTTCGCGCGTCTCGCGGCAGAAATGCGCCTGGTCGGCGTAGCCGCCGCTGGCGGCGACGTCGGACCATGACGCCGTGCCCTGCAGGATGGCGCCGCGCTCGTCGAGGAACAGCTGTTCCGCGCGGCGCATGCGGCGCAAGGTGCGCATGGGCTGGCCGGCCCAGGCCTTGATGCGCCGCTCGATATGGCGCGCGCTGCTGGCCAGGCCCGTCGATGCGGCCTGCACGCCCAGCCGGCGCACCCAGTCCTGGATGGCGCCGGCCGGTTGGTCGCCGTTCTTGCGCGCCAGCAGCCAGCGCGGCGCCAGAAAATCCTCCACCAGCCTGACGCGGGCGGCATCGTCCGGCGCGGCCAGCACGGCGTCGGACAGGGCCAGCCAGTCGGCATCGAACAGCGCGCCAAGGGGGCGGAACTGGTCCAGCAAGGCATCCATCGATATGCCCGTCAACGCATGCAGGGCGGCCGGATAAAACATCACGATAAACGAATGCACGGGGCCGGGGTTGTAGCTGACCAGCGGATACGAACGGGGGCCGCCGAACAGCGCGGGCGGCATGCGCACGTCCGCCAGCGACAGGCCCGGCGCGGCCGCTTCCACGTGGCCGGCGACGGTCCAGACGATGCTGCACATGGGCGCGGCGGGAAAGCGGTTCAGGCGCTGCGCCGGCGGCAAGGGCGCGCAGCCCGTGGTGTCGCGCACGAGGATGGCGCGCACGCAGGAAGCGAGCGCGGCGCGCGGGGCGATCAAACGGGTCAGGGGCGTAGGGGCGGCTGGCATGGCGACGATTGTACCGGCAATTTCTGGCCGCGCACGATGTCGTATTCGTTCAATACAAACGGGCCGCAATCGCGTAGAGTGTGGCCATTATTGCAAGCAATCCTCGTACTTTTACCGTATCGACAGGAGATGTTCATGCCGCCACTCGACCACGCCGCCCCCGCCGTCGCCACGCCCCTGCGCCAGATCCGCCGCCTGCCGGGGCCGTTCGCCTTGCCCATCGTCGGCAACAGCCTGCAGCTCAAACTCACGCGCATCCACCGCGACGTGGAACGATGGGTACAGCGCTACGGCCCCTTCATGCGCGCCTGGTTCGGCCGCACCCTGGTACTGGTGGTGGCCGACAGCGAGGCCGTCGGCGCCGTGCTGCGCGACCGGCCCGACGGTTTTCGCCGCCCCCTGAGCAGTTCCGTCGTCTCCGACGAAATGGGCGGCGTGCCCGGCCTGTTCCTGGCCGAGGGCACGGAGTGGCGCAACCAGCGCCGCATGGTCATGGCCGGCATGGCGCCGGGCGCCATCAAAGCCTACTTCCCCGCGCTGGTGACGGTGGCGCAGCGTCTGCAACGGCGCTGGCATCTGGCCGCCACGCAAGGCCAGGCGATCGACCTCGATGGCGACCTGAAACGCTACACGGTCGACATCATCGCCGGCCTGGCCTTCGGCACGGAAGTCAATACGCTCGAATCGGGCGAAGACGTGATCCAGCGCCACATGGACGACATCCTGCCCGCCGTGGCGCGGCGCAGCCTGTCCATGTTCCCGTACTGGCGCTATGTCAAGCTGCCCATCGACCGCCGGCTGGACCGCGACGTGGCGGCCCTGTCCGCCGCCGTGGCGGACCTGGTGCAGCAGGCGCGCGCGCGCATGGCGCACGACCCGGCGCGCCGCGCGCATCCGCCCAACCTGCTCGAAGCCATGATCGCCGCCGCCGACCTGGAAGGCAGCGGCGTGACGGACCGCAACGTAGCCGGCAATGTGCTGACCATGCTGCTGGCGGGCGAGGATACGACGGCCAACACGGTATCCTGGATGATTTATTTGCTGCAATGCAATCCGCAGACTCTGGCGAAGGCGCGCGAGGAAGTGCGGCGCCTGGCGCCCGATGTGGCCCAGTTCACGATCGAGCAGATGGATAGCCTCGACTACCTGGGCGCCTGCGCCAGCGAAGCCATGCGCTTGAAGCCCGTGGCGCCCTTCCTGCCCGTCGAGGCGCTGCGCGACACGGTCATCGGCGACATCGCCGTGCCGGCCGGCACTCTCGTGTGGTGCGTGATGCGCAACGACACCGTATTGGATGCGCACTTTCCCGACCCGCTGGCCTTCCAGCCCGAGCGCTGGCTGGCGGACAGCGGCGAGGCCAACAACAAGCGCGCTTCGATGCCCTTCGGCGCCGGCTTGCGCACGTGCCCGGGCCGCTATCTGGCCTTGCTGGAAATCAAGATTGCCATGGCCATGCTGCTGGGCAGCTTCGACATCGCCGGCGTCGATACGCCCGATGGCGGCGAGGCGCAGGAACTGATGGGGTTTGTGATGTCACCCATCGGCCTGACGATGCGCCTGGCGCGGCCGCAGTGATACCATGGGGGAATCTCAGTCAACGTGCTTTCCCCATGCAAATTCACCTGGAATCGCCGCAGCAAGCGGACGTGCAAACCCTGATCGCCGAGCTTGATGCATATCAACAAACGCTGTATCCGGCCGAGTGCGTCTACTCGCTGGACCTGGCGTCCCTGCCGCCGGAAACCCTGCTGTTCGCCGTCGCCCGCGATGCGGCAGGCGCAGCGCGCGCCTGCGGCGCCATCGTCCTCACGCCCGATTTCGGCGAGGTCAAGCGCATGTATGTGCACCCGGACAGCCGCGGCCTGGGCCTGGCCAAGCGCCTGCTGGCCCTGCTGGAAGAACAGGCGCTGGCGCGCGGCTGCCGCCTGCTGACCCTGGAGACGGGCATCCACCAGCCCGAGGCCATCGCCCTGTACGCGCGCCACGGCTACCAGCGGCGCGGGCCGTACGGCGGCTATCGCGACGATCCGTTCAGTGTCTTCATGGAAAAACCGCTGCAGGCGGCCGCATGAGCTCCCCATCCGACAGCCTGCTCGACATCCGCGCGCGCCTGCGCGCCTTTGCCGACGAGCGCGACTGGGACCAGTTCCACACACCGAAAAACCTGGCCATGGCCCTGTCCGTGGAAGTGGCGGAACTGGCCGAGCACTACCAGTGGCTGCCCACGGGCGCGGATGCCGAGCTGGACGAGGCCAAGCGCACGGGCATCCGCCACGAGCTGGCCGACGTGCTGATGTATCTGGTGCGCCTGGCCGACAAGAGCAGCGTCGACCTGCATGCGGCCGTGCTGGAAAAGATGGCACTGAACGCGCAGAAATACCCGGCGCAGCAGGTGCGCGGCGACGCGCGCAAATATAGCGAGTACTGATATACCCACCCGTGCGTGACTGCTGCGTAAAAAAGCGTAGCATAAGGACATGCGCATTCCTCTCTCCCTGCTGCTTGCTGGCTTGCTCGCTGGTCCACTCTTCAGCCCTGTTGCGCTGGCGCAAACCGCGCCCGTGCCGCAAGTGAAAGTGGACGCCACGCGCGACCCCGTCGACAAATCCTACCGCAAGATGCTGCAGGGCGTGGACCGCTTCGAGCGCGACCATGCGCTGGCGCCGCAGGCCGTGCTGCGCTTTCGCTTGCTGCCGCGCCAGCCCGGCGTGGACATGCAGGGCGTGCAGCTGCGCATCGCCGGCGACACCGTCAGCATCCCCTTGCCGCTGGCCGAGGACAACAGCTTTGCCCCCGTGCGCAATGCGCAAGCGGCGCGCGAAGACGCCGTGCTGATCGCCAACCGCAAGGCCACTACCATGAGCTGGCGCGCGCAGGTGATCACGCCCGGCTTGCCGCCCGGCACGCGGCGCCTGGGCGACCTGCGCCTGGAATGCCGCGCCGGCATGGATTCGGGCCTGATCTCGAACGACCCGCAAATCATCGCCTGGCTGTCCAGCATGCTCTACAGCACCGACAAGGTGTGCTCGCAGCCCGATGGCAACTACCTGTTCTTTACGGAGCGGCCCCTGTTCGGCGTGACCCTCGTGCATGGGGAACGGCGCCTGGCCCTGCCGTTCACCATGCTGTATGCGGGCGGCGAGCAGACGCCCGCCTCGCTGCCCTATTGCGATTGCCAGGTCTTGCTTGACCGCACGTATTACGCGCCCCTGTGGGATGCCAGCTGGCCCGACGATACCCTGCTAGAATTTGACTATATGGACGAGGTGGCGCCATGAAGTGGCTGGTATTTCCCGTGCTGGCATTGCTGGCTGCCTGTTCCGGCACGCGCGCCTTGCAAGCAAGCAAGAACGTGCCTTACGCCACCCTGGAACAGACGGTGCAACCGGGCAGCAGCACGCGCGAACAGGTGCGCGCCGCGCTGGGCGACAGCACGGCCATCCGTTTCGACAGCGGCAATGAAGTGTGGATGTACAGCTACCCGGCCGCCTCGGGCGCGCCGGGCGAATATGTGATTCTGTTTGGCGGGGATGGGGTGGTGAAGAAGGTGCGCAGCGGGGACGTGTACCGGGTGAAGAAGTAAGAGTAACCCCACAGACAAAACCCGGGGGGAATGCTCCCAATGGGAAGCATTCCGGTCGCGCAGTGACTGACCCCAGCCTTTCGCCGTTGGGGTAATTATCTTGCCTTCAGCAAGGCCCGCGACGCCACGCCGGCCGCCACGCTGGGGCTGCGCCCCACGCCGGCCGCCTTGCGCTTGGGCGAGGCCTTCAATTTGAAGATGCCGATCGACTGGGCCACGCTCTCGGTGCGCTGCGCCAGGCTGGTGGCGGCCGCGGCCGCCTGCTCCACGAGGGCCGCATTCTGTTGCGTGATGCCATCCATGTGGATCACGGCCTGGTTGACTTGGCCGATGCCCTGGTTCTGCTCGCGCGTGGTCGAGGAAATCTCGTCCATCACTTCCGTCACGCGGGCCACCGAGGCGATCACTTCCGTCATGGTGGCGCCCGCATTGCTGGTCAGCACGCTGCCCGCATTCACGGTGGCGATCGAATGGTCGATCAGGTTTTTCACCTCTTTCGCCGCCGTTGCCGAGCGCTGCGCCAGGCTGCGTACTTCGCCCGCCACGACGGCGAAGCCGCGGCCGTGCTCGCCTGCGCGCGCCGCTTCCACAGCCGCGTTCAAGGCAAGGATGTTCGTCTGGAAGGCGATGCCGTCGATCAAGCCGATGATGTCGAGAATCTTGCGCGACGAGGTGCTGATCTCGTCCATCGTGGTGACCACTTCGCTGACGATGGTGCCGCCCCTGGCCGCGACGGTCGATGCCTGCGCCGCCAGGTCGTTGGCCGTGGCCACGTGGTCGGCGCTGTTTTGCACGGTCGACGTCAGCTCTTCCATGCTGGCCGCCGTCTGCTCCAGGCTGGACGCCTGCGATTCCGTGCGGCTGGACAAGTCCATATTGCCCGTGGCGATTTCCGCCGTGGTGATGCGGATATCCTCGAAGTTGGCGCGCACGTCGCCGATGATGCTGTGCAAGTTGATATTGGTCTGGCGCAAGGCCGCCATCAATTGACCCATATCGTCGTCGCGCACCTTGTCGATCACGCCCGTCAAGTCGCCCCCGGCCATCTTGCGCGCCACCGTGATGGCGTCGCCCAGCGGCGCGACGATGGAATTGTGCAGATGGGCCCAGAAATACAGCATCAGCGCCACGGCCGCGGCAGCCGCGCCGCTGAGCCAGCTGCGCGTGGCCGTGCTCGTATCGCCGTCGATATTCCACACGGCGCAGCCGAGGATGGCCAGCACCACGCCCAAGATGATGCAATGCAGGGCGATGTCCTGCGACAGGCTCAGCTTGCGCCACTCGGCCAGCTTGGCGGCCCAGCCCTGGCGCACGACGCGGCCATTGCGGATCGCCAGGTTCGCGCTATTGCCATCTTTAAAACTTTTATACAGGGCTGCCGCTTCGTTGATCTGCTCGCGCGTGGGCTTGGTGCGCACGGACATATAGCCGATCGGGCGGCCGTTTTCGATGACGGGCGTGATATTGGCGAAGACCCAGTAAAAGTCGCCATTCTTGCAGCGGTTCTTGACCATGCCGGTCCACGGCATGCCCGTCTTGATGGTGTCCCACAGGTCGGCAAACGCTTCGGCCGGCATATCGGGATGACGCAGGATATTCTGTGGCGCACCCAGCAGTTCCATTTCTGAAAAACCGCTGACCTCAATGAAATACTGATTGGCGTAATTGATGTTTCCCTGTAAATCCGTGGTGGAAACAATCGTCATGCCTTCATTTAATACGTATTCATTTTGCGTGATAGGCGTATTGACCCGCATCGTCGCTCCTCTATTTTTCTCAACTAGCATAACAAAATCATAAAAACAATATACCACATCAAGCACCCATGATATATCGCCTCGGCGACAGTGACGCCAGTCAAACAATTTAATAAAAGTCAATTCATTTATGTTTTAGAATTTACTTTGATTCAACTTGATTGATTTTATTGAAATGCAAAATTTAAATTGCGTACACATACAATAATTAATAAAAAATTATGTATCGATGCGGCAGGTAATAAAGATGGCGTTTACGCCGATAAAAAGATGCAAAGGAGCGGCGGCCATTGCCGGCAGATGGCGATATCTGCCGCCTACCATAAGGCGGCAACCATGTTTATTTCTTGAGGGAAAATAAAAACTGGCGCGAATGCGCCAGTGGGGGATGTGTCTCCAATCCGCGACACAGGCGCCGGGGAGGCACCTGTGCAGGGATGGCTTACTTGAACGTTTTGCGCGGCGGCGACTTCGGACGCGGCGGCGCAGGCTTGCGCTCCGTCGTGCCATCGTCGAGGCTGATGCGCAGTTTCTGGCCCGACACGACGACCGATTTCAGGTGGTCGAGGATTTCCGGCGGCATGCCTTCCGGCAAGTCCAGCACGCTGTAGTTGTCAAAGATATCGATGCGGCCGATATGCTTGGCTTCCAGGTTCGCTTCGTTGGCGATGGCACCCACGATGTTACTTGGCGTCACGGCGTGCTCGCGGCCCACCTCAATGCGGTAGGCCGTCACGCCTGGACGTGGACGTTCCTTCTTCGGCGCGCGCGGTGCAGGTGCTGCATCGCCCGCGTCCGCTGGCGCATCCTTGAACGCTGGCGCGGACTTGGCGGCGAACGGCTTGCGCGGCGCGGCTGGCGGCGCCAGGTCCGGCGCATCGCCGTCACGGCTGATGCGCAGCTGCTGGCCCGCGACCCACACGGTCTTCAGCTGATCCAGCAATTCTTTCGGCATGCTGTCTGGCAAGTCCAGGACGCTGTAATCGTCATAGATTTCGATGCGGCCGATGTTTTTCGAATCGATGCCCGCTTCGTTGGCGATGGCGCCCACGATATTGCCCGGTTTCACGCCATGCTGGTGACCGACTTCAATACGGAAGGTCTGCATGCCGGCGTCGGCTGGGCGCTGGATGCGTTCCTTTTTCGGGAAGGCCGGGCGTTCGCTGCGCTCGTTACGGTCGAAGCGGTCGCCCCGTTCCGGACGGTCGTTGCGCTCAAAACGGTCCTGGCGCACAGGACGGTCGTCTTGCCACGTGGCTTGCTCGCGCGCCTTGTTCTTGTCCAGCAGCAGCGGCGTATTGCCACGCGCCATCTTCGCCAGAGCGGCGGCGATTTCAATGGCGGGAATGTTCTGTTCGCGCTCGAAATCCTCGATCAGCGACTGGAACTGCTCCAGTTCGCCCAAAGCCAGGGTTTCGCTGATCTGTTCCTTGAACTTGGCGATGCGCACGTCGTTGACGGCCTGGATCGTCGGCAGTTCCAGCATGCCGATCGGCTGGCGGGTCGAGCGTTCGATGGCTTTCAGCAAGTTCTTTTCACGCGGGGTGATGAACAGGATCGCTTCACCGCTGCGGCCGGCGCGGCCCGTGCGGCCGATGCGGTGGGTATAGCTTTCCGGATCGTGCGGCACATCGTAGTTGACGACGTGGCTGATGCGCTCGACGTCCAGGCCGCGGGCGGCCACGTCGGTTGCCACGAGGATGTCGATCTTGCCGTCTTTCAACTGCTGGATCGTGCGCTCGCGCTGGGCTTGCTGGATGTCGCCATTGATGGCGGCGGCCGAGAAGCCGCGCGCTTGCAGCTTGCCGGCCAGCTCTTCCGTGCCCAGCTTGGTGCGGGCGAAGATGATCATGCCGTCAAACGCTTCCGCTTCCAGGATGCGCGTCAGCGCGTCGAGCTTGTGCATGCCCGACACCAGCCAGTAGCGCTGGCGGATGTTGTCGGCCGTGCCCGTCTTGGCGGCGACCGTCACTTCGGCCGGGTTCACCAAGTAGGTGGTGGCGATGCGTTTGATGACGGAAGGCATGGTGGCCGAGAACAGGGCCGTTTGATGGCCTTCCGGGGTTTCTTTCAAGATACGTTCGACGTCGTCGATAAAGCCCATGCGCAGCATTTCATCGGCTTCGTCCAGCACCAGGGTTTTCAGCTTGGACAGGTCGAGCGAACCCTTGTCCAGGTGATCGATGACGCGGCCTGGCGTGCCGACGATGACGTGCACGCCGCGGCGCAGGGCCGACAGCTGCGGGCCGTAGCTTTGGCCGCCGTAGATCGGCAGCACGTGGAAGCCGGGAATGTGGGCGGCGTACACCTGGAACGCTTCGGCGACCTGGATGGCCAGTTCGCGCGTCGGTGCCAGGACCAGGGCTTGGGGTGAGCTTTGTTTCAGATCGATGCGCGACAGGATAGGCAAGGCGAAGGCGGCGGTCTTACCCGTGCCCGTTTGCGCCTGGCCCAGCACGTCGCGGTTGGCGAGCAATAATGGAATCGTGGCCGCCTGGATAGGCGACGGTGTTTCGTAACCGACATCCTTGAGCGCGCGAATCAGCGGCTCGCTCAGGTTAAGGTCGGAAAATAAGGAAATTGGTGTATCAGACATGAAATCACTCACAAGTTCGCTCGAATCGCCCAATGCGAAAGAGTGTATCTGCTAGTTTACTCTTTACTGGACCTTACCGGGTGGAACGAGGCGGCAGAACGCCATTTTTTGCATTCTAAAACGCAGAAAAATCGGCGATCCGCACGCAATTGGTGCAAAAACCAAGCAATATTATGTGTTTTGCAATAGATTTGGCTGTTTTACATATGCGCCCCGATATTGCTTGCCGCATCGACCGAGTGGCGCAAGAACTCCAGCAAGTCCTCGTTCAGGCGGTCCTTGTGCGTCGTCGCCAGGCCGTGCGGCGCGCCCGCATACACGAGCAATTTGCTGCCGATGATGAGCTCAGCCGTGCGCCGCGCCGAGGCGGCGATCGGCACGATCTGGTCGTCGTCGCCATGGATCACCAGGGTCGGCACGTCGAATTTGGCCAGGTCGCCCGTGAAATCCGTTTCGGAAAATTGCTTGATGCACAAATAGGACGCCGGCATGCCCGCCTGCATGCCTTGCAGCCAGAAGTGCTCGCGCACGCCCTGCGACGGTGTCGCGCCGGGCCGGTTGTAGCCATAAAAGGCCTCGCTCAAGTCGCGGAAGAATTGGCTGCGGTCGGCCTGCACGCCCGCGCGGATGCCGTCGAACGCGGATAGCGGCAAGCCCAGCGGGTTGTCGGCCGTTTGCAGCATCAGCGGCGGCACGGCCCCCACCAGCACGGCGCCCGCCAGGCGCTGCGTGCCATGGCGGCCGATGTAGCGCGCCACTTCGCCGCCGCCCGTCGAGTGACCGACGAGGGTGGCGCCCGTCAGGTCGAGCGCGGCTATCAGCGCGGCCAGGTCGTCGGCATAGGTATCCATATCGTTGCCGTCGAAGGGCTGGCTGGAGCGGCCATGGCCGCGCCGGTCGTGCGCGATGACGCGGTAGCCGTGCGCGGCCAGATAAAACATCTGGTCTTCCCAGGCGTCGGACGACAATGGCCAGCCGTGGCTGAAGACGACGGGCGGGCCGCTGCCCCAGTCCTTGTAATAAATCAAGGTGCCGTCGGCGGTACGCAGGGTATTGCTCGTTTGCAAATCGGTGGCAGTCATGGAACGCTCCTTGTCGGTGGGCCAGCGGCCATTGTGGCCGCAATCGGCTTGCGCACGCCGCGCGCTACGCCAGAGCATTGCGGTAGAGTAAGATTGCCGCTGCTTTGCTTTCCCGTATTCACTTTTGGAGTTGTCATGCGCTTTCCCGTCGTCCTCGCCGCCAGCCTGTTGAGCACGGCTGCCCTCGCCCAACCGCTCGTTGCCGAAGCGCCCTTGCGCGCCCATTTGTCCTTCCTGGCCGACGATTTACTGGAAGGACGCGGCACGGGCCAGCGCGGCGGCGACCTGGCCGTGCGCTACCTGGAAACGCAGGCGGCCGTGGCCGGCTTGCAGCCATTGAAAGATGGCAGCTACCGCCAGGCGCTGACCATCGTCGGCAGCAAGGCCTTGCCATCGAGCACAGTGACGTTCAGCGCGGGCGGCAAGACGCTTGCTCCCGCCTTCGGCAAGGACATCGTCTTTGGCGCGGCCAACGGCAAGGAAACCGTGGCGTTCGACGCGCCCGTCGTGTTTGCCGGCTACGGCATCCGCGCGCCCGAGGAACGCTGGGACGATTTCAAGGGCATCGACTTGAAGGGCAAGCTCGTCATCATGATGGTCAACGACCCGCAGCCGACCGCCGCCGAACCGCAGCGCTTTGCCGGCAAGTCCCTCACGTATTACGGCCGCTGGGTCTACAAGTACGAGGAAGCGCTGCGCCAGGGCGCCGCAGGCGTCTTGCTGATCCATACGACCGAGTCCGCTTCCTACCCATGGTCGGTGCCCGCCAACGGTTTCGGCCATGAACGCTTCAACCTGGCCGGCGCGGGCAATGCGATGGAAGGCTGGCTGCAGGAAGACATGGCGCGCGCCCTGTTCCAGGCGGGCGGACAGGACCTGGACGCCTTGCGCGCCCAGGCCGAAACGCGCGCATTCCGCCCCGTGGCCCTGAACGCGACGGTCAGGGTGGCACTGAATAGCCAGATCCGCAGCATCGAGCAATTCAACGTGGCCGGCATCGTCCCGGGCACGGACCCGAAGCTCAAGGATGAAGCCGTCATTTACTCGGCCCACTGGGACCACCTGGGCAAGGATGAGGAAGGCAGCGCCCGCGCAGGACAGAGCGACCATATCTACAACGGCGCCATCGACAATGCCTCGGGCGCGGCGGCCCTGCTGGCCATGGCGCAAGTGGCCGTGAAACAGCCGGCGCGCCGCACGCAGATCTTCCTGTGGCCGGCCGGCGAGGAAACGGGCATGCTGGGCAGCACGGCTTACACGCGCGCGCCCCTGTGGCCGCTGGCGAAGACGGCAGCCGACCTGAACCTCGACAGCATGAATTTCGTCGGCAAGACGCACGACATCGGCGTGGCCGGCGCCGAGCGCAGCAGCCTGTACGCGAGCGCCGCCAAGGTGGCCAAGCGCATGGGCCTGCGTTTGGCACCCACCATTCCCGACCTGTCCGGGGCCTTTTACCGGGCCGACCACTTTGCGTTTGCCAAGGCCGGCGTGCCCGCCTTCAACGTGGGCTCGGCCGTGTTTTCCGGCGACGGCTCGTTCGACTTCGTCAAGGAGCCGAAGGCGTCCAGCGAGCGTCTGGTTGCGTTCAAAAAGGATTACCACCAGGTCACCGATGAGTATCACCCGTCGTGGGACTTGTCCGGCATGGTGCAGCAGGCACAGTTCACCCTGAACCTGGGCTACGAAGTGGCGAACGACAAGAATTTGCCGGTATGGAACAAGGGCGAGGCGTTTGGAAAAGTGAAACGCTGACGTCAAGCGTAGATACTGTTATCCCCGTCAAGCGGCGTGCAAGGCCGGATCAAATATTTTCCCCGACCTGAGCACGCCGAATGCCACGTGCACCAGCTTACGCATCATGGCGCCGATGATCAGCTTGGGCGCTT
>NZ_PDZN01000031.1:0-77992 GCF_002735765.1 Janthinobacterium sp. BJB304 | reverse complement strand
GCTGGTTGTCGCGTGACTGGCTCTTGAGCCAGTTTGGCGCCACGCGCGACGAGGCGGTCGCCAACTATTCTCGGTTTGTCGCGGCCGGTATGGGTGAAACTAGTCCGCTCGCCCACACTTGCCACCAAATGCTACTGGGCGATGACGCCTTTGTTTCGGCACATCAGAAATCGCAGCGGTCCAATGCATTCAAAGATGCGCCAAGGCAGCAACGCCGCGCAGTCACACTGTCACTCGCGCAATATCAGGCCCGCTATAGCGACAGAGACATGGCAATGGCACGCGCGTATCTGTCTACCGCTTTTACCATGTCCCACATCGCCGCCGCTTTTCACGTCTCGAGCTAGACAGTCAGTCGGGCCGTATCGGCAATTAATAAAGCGCAACTTGCTGCAGATCGAGACGGCAAAGGTTGAGCTCGTGTACGAATGCCGGACCTGACCCCGCCCCACCGCCCCACGTGACCCCGCCCCACGCGCTCGGCCAATCAATAGCTTCTATGATAATTAGTTAATGTTCCATCAATGACATTGAACTGAGCAGATTTTTCCCCCCATTCAGAATCAGTCTCAAAACCAATACCCACACTTACAATTCCATTACTTTCCGATACTGAAGTGAATTGCGAACACTCCCCAAGAGGTGGCGCTTTAAATACCCGTTGAAGAATACCTTCATATGAATACAAAAGAAGATTTGATGAGCCAAACTCATCAAACCTACCAACAATTGCGATCAAGCTTTTACTCTTCAAGTTGGCAACCCCAAGCGGAGGCATTTTCATTTCAACTCTAATACTATTAGCATTGAAATCCCATGAAACAGTGGAATTATTATCCCAAACCGACCAATTTATTTTTAACATATCACACCCTTTAAATTATAACTCTATCAATCCGGCAATGGCACAGGTTGGCCAATGGGCTTCAAGTAATTCGTCCTTACATTCCACTTTATATCCAATTCAAGCTGCAATATACTTTTGTCACCGGGGAGAAGACGACCAGTCGTTTGATCAATCTGAGGACCTATCGGCCCTTCAAATGAATTAAATTGATTTGTAACCTCATAACGCTGCTTAAAAGAAATATCTGGCTTAAACTGTTCTGTTATAGCAAGTTGATTACGCGCAAACGATTTATTAGGGATATCCTCGAACGTACCGTATCCACCTGGCGGTCTCAATCCCTGCGCTTGATCTGCGTCAATTACCATATTAAACCTCTCACCTACCACCATTGGTCGCAGATTTAGATTTTTTTGATAGCCCAGCGGCCAAGGAGATTGATTTCCGGCCAAAGCTTCTTTTGTCAAAGCTTCCCGTTCAATGAAGGCTCCAAAATTACTGGATGCATTTCCTGCGCTGCTAGTTTCAACATTAACTCGAATCGTTTCACGTTGCGATGTTACAGGATGTGCCATTCCTCCATCTGATATTCCACGCAACCCAGAGTAAGGCTCATCTCCAACTAAAACCATTGGCCTCTTATTCAATAGAGTCTGATTTTCGATGGTCGAATTAGCCGAGTACGTTGACCTGACGTAAGTATTATATGCAGCAGACTGCTGTGCGTTTATATTCGCCGTAACGCTGCCTTTAATTAAAAATATTCCACCAGCAAGATTCAAAGCCCCTATACCAGTACGCATGAGTCCAGTGGAAAAAAGATTCCAATTGCTTTCCTTAAACCCATCGACCATATAATCTGACCCACCAATCAAATCATTTGGTGAATTTAAAAATCCTGAAGACATATCGTTATACATACCGGGAATGGCGGAAATCAACGCCGTCGTGCCATATCCTGCCCGCACATCCCATGAATTGCTTGAGTCAAGTGTTTCTCGCATTGAGAAACGATATACATCGCCAATCAATGAACGAGTTGGAGGATAGACATCGGGGCTACGCTGATCGGCATTGTTATTTTCATCGTTACGGGTAAATATTCGAACACCTTCAGTTGACGAATCGTAAGAAATACTCCTAGGATCCACCCCATCTGTACTTCCACTCGAAATCGCAATGTCAAATGTTTTATTACTTTCTACGGTGTAATTTTCATCACTATGCCCATCCCGTTGTTGAACTATCCCCATTACCGAGCCAAGAACTAAACTCCGAAGCTCCTCACACTTTGCGCCACTATTTCCTGTACATGCCGCCAATTCCGCATCGCGATCTGCACTGGTCAATCTCAATTTATTTGCCTTCTCACAGGCATCCGCATTACCTTTACCACCATCGCACGCAGCTTCCTGCTGGCCAAGCTCAAGAATTTCCTCATGCTTCAGATAATTATTCGCCACCTCATTTGCCGCAGCAGCCGCTCCCGTCGCCCCACCAGCGGCGGCGCCCACCGCAGCGCCCGCAGCCAGCGTCAACGCATCACGCAGCGTTTCAGGCATATCAAGTTGCTTCAGGTGCTGGGCGATGGCATCCGTCGACAACGCCGCCGCGCCTGCGCCCAAAGCACCATTGGTTCCGCCTGCAAGCCCGCCAATTGCCGTGTGCAACGCGACCCGCGCTAGCCCCCCCTCTTTCCAATTCTCTGTTAACTCAACACTTTGACGCGTTAACTCTGCGCTTCTTTTAGGATCGGTTTCTCGAAGCTTATATGCTTCATCTGCCAATGCAGTCGCTTCTTTCAGCTTATCGGAAGCATAGGTCCCCAGCTTCTCTGCAGCAGCTGCCGCAAACGCCGCCGTCACATCCATCGTCGCCTGCAGCGCTGCCTTGTCAAAATTATTGCCAATCTTACCGCTGGAATCCACTCCAGTCGTTACATCGCGGTTCAGATCGGAGATAGCTTCATCCGCTCCCTTGCCCGTCGCTGCACGCTGAGCCGCATCATCGGTGATGACCAGAGTGCCGCCACTGATGCCGCTACGCGTAGTACTACTAGCGTTCTCGCTGAGCGCGACAATGGCAGGCAGGCCTGCGGTGGTGCCGCCTTTACCGCCAACATTGGTCAAATTCTTATTCTCTTCGGTCTCCTTGCCCGCTACCGAAAAACCGCCCGACACACCCACACTGCTGCCCTTCGATATCGCATGGTTGGCAATGTCGCTATGCGTCAGGGTCGCGGTGGTCAAACTGCTATTCAGCTTGCCCGCCTCCGTGGCGCTGATGACGGCGCCCTTCAAGTCCGTATTGCCGCCCACCTTGATCTGGAAGCCGCCGTCCCCAGCCTTGATGCCGCTTTGCTCCTGCACGCTGGCGTAGTCGTTGTGCATATTGCTCTGGCTATAACTGCCGCTGACGCTGGCGCCAAAGCCGACGGTACCGCTGGCGGAGATGCTCTGGCTCTTGCTGTCGAACTTGGCCGTGTCCTGCAGGCTTTCCAGGTTCAGGTTGCCCTTGATGTCGGCAATCACCTGGTTGGCGCTGGCCACGGCGCCCTTGATGTTGGTGTCGCCGCCGCTTGTGACGATCAGCTTGTCGCCCGCATTCACATGCGTATTGAGCTGCGTCGTGCCATCGCCGTCCTCATGCCCCTTGCTGCCGCTGACGCTGGCCGTGAAGCCGAACGAGGTGCCCTTGGTGCTGACGATGGCTTGCACGCCCACCGATGCACTCATGCTTGAGCTCTTGCTGTGCTGGCTTTCCGTATCCTGCGCCGCCAGCAGGTTGACATTGTTATCGGCATGCAGGCGGATATCATTCTTCGCGTTCAGGTCGCTGCCCAGGATGTTGATGTTGCTATCCTTGCCGCCGCCCATGGCCGTGATGTTGATATTATTGCCCGTCAACACGCTGCCGCTATGCGTGGTGCTGGCCGTCGTTTGCGTCTGTATACTCTCCGAATGGCCCGCCGTCAGGCTGATGCTGATACTTGGCCCGCCTTCCTTCATCATGTCCTTGGCCGCACCATTCGCCGCCATCGCCGTGGTCGCCGCCGCCATGGCCGTGACACGGCCATCCTTGGCCGTGCTGGCCGCGGAACTCATGGTTTGCAGCGTCTGGATGGCGCTGATCACGCTGCCGCCCAGGGCCAGGGTCAAGCCATCCTGCGTCGTCTTGACTTCGAACTTGCCCTTCTCATTATCCTGCCCCGGCTTGATGGTAACGCTCTTGCCGATGATGTCGAGATCGGTGGCGGCAAGAATATCGCTGCCGCCTATCGCCACGTTATTGCCGGCAACCATCGTCACCGCACCTCCCGTGGCGCCGATCGAGCTGCGCGCCTCGCCGCTTTGCAAGGTGGCGTCCCGCTCCTGGTCCACGGTCGTGGTCTTGGTGCCATAGCTGAAGCCGATGCCGCCGCTGCTCATGAAGCCGCTTTTCTTGGTGCTGGAATGATGCAGCTCGTACACGGTATTGGTGGCCGCGTCGATCGTGATGTTATTACCCGCGAATAATTTCGTCGCATCGTCACTCAAGATGCTCGAACCCGTCACCTGCAGATCGCGTCCCGCCTGCACCGTCACGCTGCTGCCGCCAAGCGAGGTGCCGATCGCCGTGGTGGTATCGACCACGTCATGCTTGATGGTGGTGGTCTTGTTCCAGAAGCCCTTCTTCGTCGATTTGCTGGCGACATCGGTCACTTCGTTCTGGAAGCCATTAACCAAGCCGATGTCATTACCCGCCAACAATCCCAGCGCCCCGCCCGCTTGCACATCCGCTGCGCGCGCCAGCAGATCATGGCCAGCCTGCAAATTGACATTGCCGGCGCCCATGATCTGGCTGCCCACTTCGCCAGTCTTGCTTTCTTTGCGGTAATTGTCCGCGTTGCGCACTTCGTCGTGGGTCGAGGCGACGGTGACGGTATTGAGAGTCAGGTTATTGCCTGCGACCAAGCTAGTCTGGCCATTCACGCCGGCATTGGCGATGACGCCACCGGTCAGCGTCAAATCACGCCCAGCCTGGGCGATCAGCGTATTGCCTTCACCCGTGCCAGTCACATACAGGCCCGCCACCTTGTCGACGACGGTACTGGTTTCGCTATTGCCCATCCCTTTCTTGCTGGCATTGCTGACAGTGGTCGTGACGATGTTGATGTCTCGTCCGGCGCTTGCGATAAGCTTGTCTGTCGCGATCACCTGGCCGCCAGCATTATTGATATCATTACCGGCCAGCATGACAACCTGCTTGCCACCCAGCTCGCTGCCTTGGGTAGCACTCTTGGTCGAGCTGCTGCCATACCAGCTTTGACGCGTTTCTGTATCCCGTGCCGTAGAAATGTCGATATTGCGTTCCGCAGATAGCTGCAACGTTTCCGCTGCCTGGACATTTGCCGCTTTCAGCTGGATATCGTCACCAGCACTCAGGCGAATATCGCCGGCAGATGAAATAGTACTGGCGGTTTCTTTGCTGGACGTGTCGGTCATATGCCGCTGCCCAGGACCCGCCAACGTGAACTCACTACCGCTGCTCACCGTCGTGACGGCAATATCACGGCCGGCTGCGATGCCAATGCCGCCACCGGCATCCGTATTCACGACGGAAGCGCCCGCGATAGTCACGTCGCGCCCGGCAGATAACAGCAAATTGCCGCTGCCAGCCGATCCATTGCCAGTGACATAGAGGCCTGCAAGGTTATCCAGGCTGGTGCGACTGAAGCTGTTTTTACCATCATTGCTGCTGGATACCAGCGTGGACGTCTTCACGTTGATATCCCTGCCGGCACTGATTTGCAGCTCGCTATTGGCGGAAATGGTACCGCTGATGTTATTCAGGTCCTTCCTGGCATGGGCGGAAATGGCATCGCCAGTAATGCGCCCGCCCAGGTTGTCGATATTTTCCGCATTCAGCTTGACGATCGTGCGTCCGGCAATCGTACCGCTATTGGTCAAATCGCCTTCGAGATTCAGATTGACCTCCTTGCCTGCCAATAATCCGCCTTGGCCATCGATATCGCCCTCACGCACGCGCACATACACTTGCGGCGCCAGCACTTTTTGCGTGCTGCCGTCGGCCAGCACGACGTCCTGCTCAACGAGCCAGACAATATCGCTGGTCAGCCCCGCCATTTGCTCCGCTGTCAGCGCAATACCTGGACGAAGATCCCATTGCTTGGCAAAGGCAATGCCCTGGTCCATCAAGGCCTTGTACTGCTGTTCGTCGTTGCTGTAATCACCCACGAAACGCTGCCCGGTCAGCTCGGCGACTTGTTCGCGCACCAGGCGCTGCTCGTAGAAGCCGTCGCCGAGGCGCTTTTGCGTCACGGATGGATCGCTTTTTACCTGGTTGAGCAGATAGTCGGAACCCGTCCATTCGCGATAGCTGGCAAAGCGGGGATCGGTTTCCACCAGATAGCGGGACGATGGCGCGGAGCTCACTTTATACAGGCTGGCATTCGGAATCTGGAGCGATGAACCAGTGGTCCGCACCACTTGCGCACGCGTGGAAGGATTGCCCAGTTTCACCTGGGTAATGCCATTCATGCGCACCTGCCCCGCGCCACCGACAGCACCTGCGTGTGCCGCGCTGCCTGTCGAGGCTGCGATAGCCATGTCTTTCAGCGGGTTCAATCCGGTTGCGGCGCTTGCTTGCGCGCCATTGACACCGGCCAGTGCAGTCGACGCCAGCGTTGCAATCTCGCCTGCCCGGCCAAGCGTGCCGGCATCGGCAATACCGCCCGGCCCGCCCTGGCCCTGCACTTGAGCTGCCGCAATGCCAGCCCCGGCGACGGGAACGAGTCCCGTGTGCGAGTTGGCGTGGCTGCCGGCAATACCACTCAACTGAGCAGAATTCACCGTGCCCACAGCTCCAGCCTGGCCAAGGACGCCACCATGAGCGGCGCCGCCGGGTCCATTGCCGCCTGACACGACCGTGACCGAACCCGCAGACGAGCGAGATAACAAGACCGCATCAACGGCTGCGCCAGGCTGGCCAGTGCCCCTGGCCGCATCAACGTGAGCGCCAAACACCGTGTCAACGGCAACAGTGTGAGCCGCATCACCCGTGCGCGTGCTGCCCGTCGCACCGTGAGCACCCGACACTGCGGCTGCGCCTTGTGCGGCAACGCTACCTGCCGCGCCTGCCGATACATGGTTCAACGCCGACGCTTTGTCCGCTGCAAAGCCAGTCGCGCCATCAAGCTTGCTGTCTGGCGTAACGCCAACAGCCGCATCGGTGGTGGGATTGCCAGCGCGGTCAGTCTTCTGGACAACACTGCCGCCATCGACACGACTAGTTCCTTGACCGCTGACATCGGCTTTCTGGATTTCTGTCGCTTCCGCAGAGAAAGCCGAAGTACGCACATGCGCTTCCGCACCGGCTATACGTTCCGCCGCACCGCCAACGCCGTTTTTGACAGCACTGCCTGGTTTTGTGCCCTGGCCACCGGTATTGGCATTTCCTTCATTGCGCGACGTACCTACTGATACAGATGGGAGCTGTTCAGTAGCATCAATTTTTTCAACCAATTCCCGTTGAATACGCTTTTTATCTGAGCCTTCAAAATATGCCTGTCGGAAATGGGTAACAGTTCCAACGTCACGGACAGTTCGCTCTCCTCGAACAGTGATATTTTTCAGAACTGCTCGATCCATATCCAGTGTACCACCTGCAATAATGTGACTGTTATCGTTCACAATTGCGCTTGAGCTAATTCTTATATTGTTATTCGCAATAATTCGTCCTGGATCGGAACTAACGACAACGCTCTCATAGCTCGTACGAACTACCTGCCGATGCGTAAAAGTGGTAGTTCCGCTGGTTTCAGGAGTTTTTAGATAATATAAATCTGTAGGATAACTTCCCTCTACTATGACCAATAGTCCTGAAGTACCTTCCAAATATTTATTGCTCGATCCTTCTGCCTGATACTCAGATATTTTCTCCGTCGTCATCCGACCCTCCTCAAAAACCAGATGGTTATTGAGCACATTCACCTGACTCGCGCCCAGGTTCAAGCTCCCCAGCGCCTCGATCGTCGCGCTGGCATTCGTCACCGCCCTAGCCCAGCCCGTGGCGATGCGGTTGCCATCCAGATAACCGCCGATGGCCATATCGCCGCCGCTGAAGATCAGGCCGTGTTCGCGGTTATTGAGTGTCGTGACGCCGATATCGAGCCGCTCGCGCGCCGCGATGGTGGCCGCCACGCCGCCTTCCACGTCGTTGTTGACGGTGCCGCCACCGATACTCAGATGGTCGCCATAGATGCGGCCCGTGCCCATGTTGTTCAGCGTCCCCACGTTCAGTTCCGTGTTGATGCCGTCGATCACGCCACGGTTGTTCAATACTCCGCCGACGTTGACGCGCGTCGTACCCGCGTTGATGTCGCCCGTGAGCGTATTTTCAAAATTCGCGGCGCCCAGAGTCAGGGTGCTGCGCGCCTGGATCTTGCCAGCATTGGTCAGCAATCCGCCGATAGTGATACCGGCATTGCCATTGGCCATGATCTCGGCGCCCGCGTTCAGCGTAAAGTTGCCGGCCAGGTCCAGCGCCATATCTTGTTGTGACAGCACCTTGCCGTCGCCGCTCAAGCTGCCCGCGCGGATGTCGGTACGCAAGCCGCCGATAATGGTGCCAGCTGTATTGGTCACGGCCAATCCACGGCCGGGGCCGGTGTCCTGCAGCGCCAGCGCGCCGCCGGCGCTGAGCATGCCCAGTGTGTTGTTGATAATACCTGCGCTGTTGATCGCCAGGTTGCCATCGGCGCGCACCGCGCCCTGCACATTGCTGACGTTGGCGCTGTTCAGGGTCACATGCACGCCTTCGATGCCCTGGTTGGCGCCCATGGTGCTGGCATTGTCGATCGCGCCGCCGCTCACGGTGACGGCCGCGCCGGAGCGGATCAAGCCTTGCTGGTTGTTGATACTGCCGCCACCCGCGTTCAAGCCGATATTGCCCAGCACCTGGATTTGCCCACCCTGGTTCTGCAAGCCGCTCAGGGCTAGGTCCAGCGCCGATTTGCCGACGACCTGGCCGCCGCGATTGTCCAGCTGGCCGACGCTGCCCGTGATGTTGCCGGCCGCGCCCAGATAGCCGCCTGCATTGTTCCAGCTGCCCGTTTGCAGGGTCAATCCTGCGCCACTGCTGATGCCGCCCGCGCTGCCAGGATGGCGCACGGCATACGCGCCCGCATTGGTGTTGAGCAAAGCATTGCCGCGCGTGTCGATGGTCATGGCGCCGCCCGACTGCAGCAAGCCGCCATCGTTATCCAGGATACCCGTCTGCAGGTTGACGGTTCCTGTGCCCGCCAAGGTGCCCTGCGTATTGTTGAAGACCTGGCCGTGCGTGTCGAGCGTGACGTTCGCGGCGGCAATGGTGCCCTGCCCGTTCCACAGGCCGCCATTGCGCAGGATGATGTCGCCACCCGCTTGCAGGGTGCCGCCATTGTTGATGGTCGCACCCGTGGAGATCACTTGCAACTGGCCCTGTACCGAGGCCAGCTTGCCGCCGGCGCTGTTGTCGACGCTGGCTGCGTTCACGGTGATATTGCCCGTGGCGGCCAGCAAGCCGCCTGCATTGTTCAATGCCTGCGCCACATTTGCCGTCAGCTGTCCGCCCGCCGTGGCGCTGCCGCCCTGGTTCAGCAGGCTACCCGCGCCCAGCACCACATTGCCGCCGCCAGCGATGGCGCCGCCATGGCGGTTGTCGAGCACGTTGTTCGCCGTCACCGTCAGATTGGCCGTGCCAGCCGCCTGCAGCTTGCCCCCCTGGTTGTTCAGGCTCGGGGCGACAATCGTCGTGTTGCCATTGCTGGCGATCGTACCGCCACGGTTATCCAGGCTGGTCGTCAATTGAATGTTGGTATCACCTTTACCCAGCTGCGTCAGGTTGCCGCCACCATTGTCCAGAGTGCTACCCGTCACGCTCAGTTGCTGCGCGATGGTGCTGGCGTTGCGGTGGTCGATGGCGCCAGCTGTGACGACCAGAGCGCCATTGCCCGTGATCTGGCCGCGCAAGTCATTGAGCTGCGTGGCTTGCAGGCTCAAGGTACCGCTGCCCGCGTGTTCGATCTTGCCATCCGTATTCGTCAGCGTGGCTGCCTTCAGGGTCAAGTTGGCGCTGTTGACGGCGATGCGTCCACCCGTGTTGTCCAGCACGCCCGCTGGCGCCGTCAGTTCGATGGCCGTATTGCCGGCACCCGTCAGCACGATGCTGCCTTGCTGGTTGTTCAGGTTGCCCACGCCAACATTCAGCTGGCCGGCGCTGATATCGCCGCGCTGGTTGTTCCAGGTCTGGCTATTCGCGCCGGCCGTGATCGTCAGGACGCCCGGCGTGGTGACCACGGCGCCGCTGGTGCTGACATCGCCTGCGCTGGCCGTCAGGCTGATATTGCCGGCGCTGCTGCGGCTGCCGCCCAGGTCGACGCTGCCGCCGCGCAGGACGGCATTGCCTGCCGCCAGCACTTGCCCATGCGCGCCCAGCGCCTGCTGCGCCGTGACTTGCAGGTTGCCGCTCGTCTGCAGGCTGCCGTCGGCTTTCACGCCCGCGCCGATCAGGCTGCCCGCGCCGCTATCGATACTCTTGGCACTGATCGTGTTGTTGCCCTGGGCCAGGATCACGCCGGCATTCTCCAGCGCCCCCGTCACGGTCAGTACCTGTTCTGTGCCGGCAAACAGGCTGCCGCTGTTGCGCACGCTGCCCGCCGTCGTCGTCAGATTGCCGCTGGCAACGATGCTGCCCTGCTCATTGAGCAGCTCGTCCATCGTCAATTGCGCATTGCCGCCCGCCGCTTGTAACTGGCCCAGGGTGTTGTCTACCTTGCCGCCAGCCACGGTCAAATCGCGGCCGGCAATGAGCACGCCGCTGGTATTGTCCAGCTTACCCGTCGCCGCCACATTGACATCTTGCGCAGACGCAATACGGCCATGGTCGTTCAGCAAGGCGCCCGTTTCCACGCGCACGTTGCCATTCGCTTCGATCTTGCCGCCGCTATTGTCCAGGCGCGTGCTGGCCAGCACCGTTGCCGCACTCGTGCCCAGTTGCGTGATCTGCCCCTGGCGATTGTCGAGGATGCCGGCTGTGACGTTCACCTGCTGCGCCAGCAGGCTGGCATTGCGGTGATCGATGTAATTGGCTGCCACCTGCAGCGCGCCATTGCCGGTGAGCTGGCCGCGCTGGCCATACAGATTCGTGGCGCGGATGTCCAGCACACCCTTGCCTGCGTGTTCGATCTTGCCATCGGTATTCGTCAGGTCGCCCGCCTGCAGGCGCAGGTTAGCGCTGTTGACAGCGATGCGCCCGCCCGTATTGTCCAGCTTGCCCGTTTCGATGACGGTATCGCCCGTGCCCGTCTGGATCACGGTGCCTTTGGCGTTGTCCAGGTTAGCCACGCGCAGGGACAGTTGTCCCGCGCTCAGGCTGCCGCCCTGGTTCACCAGTGCCTGGCCATTGGCGGCATTGGCCGTAATGGCGAGCAAGCCGTTGGTCGACACGACGGCCTTGCTGGTCGTCACATTGCCCGCCATGGCCGTCAAGCCGATATTCGCCGCGCTGGTCTGGCTGCCGGTCACGTCGACCGATGCGCCCGTCAATTGCAACTGGCCCGCCGCCATGTTCTGGCCACCAGCTTGCAAGGCGCCGGCCGTTTTCACCGTCAGGTCGCCAGCCGAGGCAAAGCTGCCATCGGCGCGCATGCCCGCTGCCAGCAGGCCGTTGCCGCTCAGACTGCCCGCCGTGATCGTCGTATTGCCCAGCGCGGCCAGCGAGCCTGTATTGCTGAGCAAGCCGCCGATCTCCAGGCTCTGGTTGCGCCCCGCATACAGCACGCCAGCGTTGAGCACGTCGCCGGCGACCTTGGCCGTGATATCCGTACCCGCGCTGAGCGTGCCCTGCGCATTGCGCAGGCTGGCCGCATCTAGGCTCAAGGCGCCCGTGCCTGCCTGCAGCAAGCCGCGCGTATTGTCGATGGCCCCGCCCAGGTGCAGATCGGTTGCCGCCGCGATCACGCCATCGGTATTGACGAGCGCGCCAGTGCTGGCGATGTCGGCGGACGTTGCCGAGGTGATCTTGCCCTTGGTATTGTCCAGGCTGCCGGTCTGTACCGACAACACGCCGTTGCCGGCCATCTCCCCATTCGTATTATCGAGCTGGCCCGTGACGGCAACCGTCATGCCGCCCGCGCCCGTCTGCAGCAAATGGCCGCCCCGATTGCTCAGGCTGTCTGCCTGCACGCTCAGGGTGCGCCCCGTGGTGGTGGCGTTGGCGTGGTCGAACAGACCCGCCTTGAGATCGACGGCGCCATTGCCGATGATACTGCCGCCGGTACCCTGCAAGGTGGCCGCCGTGATGGACAGGGTGCCGGCCCCCGCATGCTCGATCTTGCCGCCCGTATTCGTCAGGGTGGCCGCGCCCAGGGTCAAATTATTACTATTGACGGCGATGCGTCCCGCGCTATTGTCCAGCTTGCCCGTCTGGATGACGGTATCGCCGGTGCCCGTCTGTATCACGGTGCCTTTGCTGTTGTCCAGGTTGCCCATGTGCAGGTCAAGCTGGCCTGCCTGCAAAGTGCCTTCCGTGTTGTGCAAGGTGGCATTGGTCGTGATGTTGAGCGCGCCTGGCGTCGTTACGACCGCCTTGTTCGTACTGACGTCACCTTGTGTTGCCGTTAGGCCGATATTCGCCGCGCTGGTCTGGCTACCGGCCAGATCCACGCTGGCTCCTGTCAGGGTCGCCTTGCCCGCCGCCAGGTTCTGGCCATGCGCGGCCAGCGTTTGTGTAGTGCTGATCGTCAGGTCGCCGGCCGCCCCCAGCTTCCCATCAGCCTGCATGCCGGCGCCGAGCAGGCTGCTTGCGCTGCTGTCGAGGGTTTTCGCCGTCAGGTTGGTGTTGCCCTGTGCCGCGATCACGCCCGTGTTCACGACGGCACCTGTTGCGGTCAGGGATTGATTGCCGGCCGCATACAGGCTACCTGTGTTGTTCAGGCTAGCCAGTGTCGCGTTCAGATTGGCGCCAGCAAACACGTTGCCTGCGGTATTGTTCAAGTTCGCCACATTCAGGGTGGCGTTGCCGGTCACGGCTTGCAATTGACCCTTGGTATTGTCGATGTCGCCACCGCTCAATGCCAGGTGACGCCCTGCCGCCACCGTGCCTTCCGTGTTGTCCAGGCTGCCCACGTTCAATGTGGCATCCTGCGCCGCCACGATGCGGCCTGTGCTGTTCAGCAAAGTGTTTGCCTTCACCAGCGCATCGCCGTTACCTTCGATCTTGCCGCCCGTATTGTCCAGCTGGCCGGTAGCCGCCACCGTCATCAAGCCAGTGCCCGTCTGCGCCAGACTGCCGCTGCGGTTATCCAGCGTGCCGGCGTTGACCGTCAGCTGATTCGCCACCGTCGTTGCATTGCGGTGGTCGAAGGCGACTGCCGTGATGTCCAGCTTGCCATTGCCCATGATCTTGCCGAACTGGTTGTTGAACTGGCCCGCGTTGATGGCCAGGATGCCGGCGCCTGCGTGCTCCAGCTTGCCGTTGACATTCGTCAACACCGTCGCGTTCAAGGCCAGGTTAGTGCTATTGACGGCGATGCGGCCAGCCGTGTTGTCCAGCTTGCCCGTGGTGATGACGGTGTCATCGGTGCCCGTCTGCACGATGTCGCCGCTGGCGTTGTTCAGGTTGGCCACGTTCAGCTGCAACTGACCTGCCACCAGCTGGCCCTGGCTATTCACGAGCGACTGGACGTTATTTGCATTGGCCATAATGGCCAACACGTTGCTGGCGGAAATTATCGCCTTGTTCGTCAGTACGTCGCCGCTGCGCGCCGTGATGCCGATATTGCCAGCGCCCGTCTGGCTGCCCGACATATCCACGCTGGAACCCATTAGCACGGCGCTGCCCGCCGCCAGGTTCTGCCCGCTCGCCTGCAGCACGCCATCCGCGCTGATGGTCAGATCGCCTGCCGTACCCAGGCTACCATCGGCTTTCACGCCAGCGCCCAGCAAGCCACTGCTCGTCACTTTACCAGCAGAAATATGTGTGTTGTTAACGGAGGCTATCGACCCCGTGTTGTTAAGCAAGCCACCGACCGTCAATTGCTGGTTGCGGCCCGCGTACAGCAGCCCCGTGTTGTTCAGGTCACCACTGATTTTGGCCATCAGGTCCGTGCCGGCGCTGAGCGTGCCCTGCTGGTTCAGCATGGTCGTGGCATCCAGACGCAAGGTATCCGCTTGCAATACGCCTCGGGTGTTATCCAGGGTAATACCGCCAACATGCAAGTCAACAGTCGCTGCAATTACGCCATCGGTATTGTTCAGTATGCCCTTGCTGATGATGTCTGCCGACGCGGCCGAGGTGATGCGACCCTTGCTGTTGTCCAGCCCGCCCGCCTGCAGATTCAACGTACCCGCACCCGCGTGCTCGATCTTGCCGTCCTTGTTCGTGACGCTGACGGCATCGATGTTCAAGTTTGTGCTGTTGACGGCGATACGGCCGGCCGTGTTGTCGAGACTGCCGGTCTGAATGACAGTACCGCCTGTGCCCGTCTGCAGCACCGTGCCCTTGGCATTGTCCAGATTGCCCACATGCAGATCCAGCTGGCCCGCCTGCAATGTGCCTTCCGTGTTGTGCAAGGTCGCGTTACTCGTGACGTTCAATGTGCCTGGCGTCGTGACAACCGCTTTATTCGTGCTGACATCGCCCGTTGTTGCCGTCAAGCCGATGTCGGCGCCGCTGGTCTGGCTGCCCGCGATATCGACGCTGGCACCGGTCAGATTCGCGCTACCCGCCGCCAGATTCTGGCCATGCGCGACCAGCGTTTGCGCGGTATGGATCGTCAAGTCACCAACCGCGCCCAGCTTGCCATCGGCCTGCATGCCGGCGCCGATCAGGCTGCTTGCGCTGCTGTCGAGGCTATTGGCTGTCAGGCTGGTATTGCCTTGCGCCGCGATGACGCCCGTGTTGGTAATGGCGCCTTTTGCAGTCAGGGATTGATTGCCGGCCGCATACAGGCTGCCCATGTTGTTCAGGGTATCAAGCGTAGTGGTCAGATTGCCACCGGCAAACACACTGCCTGCCGCATTGTTCAGCTTGCCGACGTTCAAGGTCGCATCGCCTGCCACGACTTGCAGCTGGCCTTTGCTATTGTCGATGTCGCCACCATTCAATGCCAGATTGCGCCCTGCGGCCACGATCCCCTCCGTGTTGTCCAAGCTGCCGACGTTCAGTGCGGCATCCTGCGCCGCCACGATGCGGCCCTTGTTGTTCAGCAACGTATCCGCTTTCACCAGCGCATCGCCATTGCCTTCGATCTTGCCACCCGTGTTGTCCAGCTGGCCCGTGGCGTTCACCGTCATCAAGCCCGTGCCCGTCTGCGCCAGGCTGCCGCTGCGATTGTCCAGCGTGCCGGCGTTGACGGTCAGCTGATTCGCCACCGTCGTCGCATTGCGGTGATCCAATGCGGCAGCCGTGATGTCAAGCTTGCCATTGCCCGTGATCTTGCCGAACTGGTTGTTGAACTGGCCCGCGTTGATGGCCAGGATGCCGGCGCCTGCGTGCTCCAGCTTGCCATTGACATTCGTCAACATCGTGGCGTTCAAGGCAAGATTGTTACTGTTGACGGCGATGCGGCCTGCCGTGTTGTCCAGCTTGCCCGTGGTGATGACGGTGTCACCGGTGCCCGTCTGCATGATGTCGCCGCCGGCGTTGTTCAGGTTGGCCACATTCAACTGCAGCTGACCGCCCACCAGCTGGCCCTGGCTATTCACGAGCGACTGGGCGTTATTTGCATTGGCCGTGATGGCCAGCACGTTGCTGGCGGAAATCAACGCCTTGTTCGTCAGCATGTCGCCGCTGCGCGCGGTAATGCCGATATTGCCGGCGCCCGTCTGGCTGCCCGACAGATCAATAACCTCGCCCGACAGCACGGCGCTGCCTGCGGCCAGGTTCTGCCCGCTTGCTTGCAAGACTCCATCGGCGTTGATGGTCAAGTCACCCGCCGTGCCCAGGCTGCCGTCCGCCTTGACGCCGGCGCCCAGCAAGCCGCTGCTGGTCACCTTGCCAGCAGATATAGTGGTATTACCAACGGAGGCGATGGAGCCGCTGTTGTTCAGCAAACCGCCGACTGTCAATTGCTGGTTGCGGCCCGCATACAGCAGGCCGGCGTTGTTCAGGTCACCGCTGATGCGCGCAGTCAGGTCCATGCCAGCGCTCACCGTCCCCTGCTGGTTCAGCAAGGTCGCCGCGTCCAGACGCAAGGTGTCCGCCTGCAATACGCCACGCGTGTTGTCCAGTGCGATACCGCCGACCTTCAAATCAGTGGTCGCAGCAATCACGCCATCCGTATTGTTCAGCGCACCCTTGCTGACGATCTCTGCCGACGCAGCGGACGTGATGCGGCCCTTGCTGTTGTCCAACACGCCTGCTTGCACGGACAAGATGCCTGTTCCCGCATGCTCGATCTTGCCCTCGGTATTGCTGACGGTGATGACATCGATGTTCAAGTCCTTGCTGTTGACGGCGATGCGCCCCGCTGTATTGTCCAGATTGCCAGTAACGATACTCGTATCGCCAGTACCCGTCTGCAACACCGTCCCCTTGGCGTTGTCCAGGTTTGCCACGTGCAGGTCGAGCTGGCCTGCCTGCAAAGTGCCGTCCGTGTTGTGCAAGGTGGCGTTGCTCGTGACGTTTAATGTGCCTGGCGTCGTGACGACCGCCTTGTTGGTGCTGACATCGCCCTGTGTCGCCGTCAGGCCGACGTTGGCGGCACCGGTCTGGCTGCCGCTGATATCGAGCGTGGCGCCCGTCAAGCTAGCATTGCCCGCCGCCAGCACCTGGCCGTGTGCATTCAGCGCTTGCGTGGTGCTGATCGTCAGGTCGCCGGTTGGGCCCAGCTTGCCATCGGCTTGCATGCCGGCGCCGATCAGGCTGCTCGCGCCGCTGTCGAGGCTATTGGCCGTGAGGCTGACATTGCCCTGCGCCGCGATCACGCCCGTGTTGGTCATGGCGCCTTTTGCAGTCAGGGATTGATTGCCGGCCGCATACAGGCTGCCGGTGTTGTTCAAGGTATCGAGCGTAGTGGTCAGATTACCGCCGGCAAACACGCTGCCAGCAGCATTATTCAAGTTCGCAGCGTTCAAGGTGGCATTGCCCGCCACGGCTTGAAGCTGGCCTTTGGCATTGTCGATGTTGCCACTATTCAATGCAAGGTTGCGCCCTGCGGCCACAATCCCTTCGGTATTGTCCAGGCTGCTCACGTTCAACACGGCATCCTGCGCCGCCACGAGGCGGCCCGCGTTGTTCCACAACGTGCCAGCTTTCACCAGCGCATCGCCATTGCCTTCGATATTGCCGCCCGTATTGTCCAGCGAGCCGGCGGCATTGACGCTCATCAAACCGCTACCCGTTTGTGC
Source organism: Janthinobacterium sp. BJB304 (assembly GCF_002735765.1). Classification (NCBI taxonomy): domain Bacteria; kingdom Pseudomonadati; phylum Pseudomonadota; class Betaproteobacteria; order Burkholderiales; family Oxalobacteraceae; genus Janthinobacterium; species Janthinobacterium sp. BJB304. Next base: position 60,754 of record NZ_PDZN01000031.1, on the reverse strand, counting down.
CAGGCTGCCGGCGCGGTTATCCAGCGTGCCGGCGTTGATGGTCAGCTGATTGGCGATGGTGGTCGCATTGCGGTGATCCAGGGTCGCGGCGGTGATGTCGAGCTTGCCATTGCCCGTGATCTTGCCGAACTGGTTGTTGAACTGCCCCGCGTTAATGGCCAGCACACCCGCCCCCGCGTGTTCCAGTTTGCCATTGACATTCGTCAACACCGTGGCGTTCAAGGCAAGATTATTGCTGTTGACGGCGATGCGGCCGGCCGTGTTGTCCAGCTTGCCAGTGGTAATGACCGTGTCGCCTGTGCCCGTCTGCACGATGTCGCCGCTGACATTGTTCAGGTTCGCCACGTTCAGCTGCAACTGACCTGCCACCAGCTGGCCCTGGCTATTCACCAGCGACTGGGCGTTGTTCGCATTGGCGGTAATCGCCAGCAGATTGCTGGCCGAGATGACGGCTTTATTCGTCAGTACGTCGCCGCTGCGCGCGGTGATGGCAAGGTTGCTTGCCCCCGTCTGGCTGCCCGACAGATCAATAACCTCTCCCGACAGCACGGCGCTGCCCGCCGCCAGGTTCTGCCCGCTCGCTTGCAGCACGCCATCGGCGTTGATCGTCAGATCGCCCGCCGTGCCCAGGCTGCCGTCCGCTTTCACGCCGGCGCCCAGCAAGCCGCTGCTGGTCACTTTACCGGCGGTAATATGGGTGTTGTTGACGGAGGCAATCGATCCCGTGTTGTTCAGCACACCGCCTACCGTCAGTTGCTGGTTGCGACCCGCATACAGCAGGCCGGCGTTGTTCAGGTCTCCGCTCACTTTGGCCGTCAGGTCTGTGCCGGCGCTCACTGTCCCTTGCTGGTTCAGCAAGGATGCCGCATCCAGACGTAAATTATCCGCCTGCAATACGCCGCGCGTGTTATCAAACCCGATACCCGTCAACTGCAGCGCCTGCGTGGCGGCAATCACGCCGTCCGCATTGTTCAGCGCGCCTTTGCTGACGATATCCGCCGAGGCAGCCGACGTAATGCGGCCCTTGCTGTTGTCCAGCACGCCCGCCTGCACTTGCAGAGCGCCATTGCCGGCGATGCTGCCACGCGTATTGTTCAGGGTCTGCGCCACATCCACGCGCATCTGTCCTGCCCCCGTCTGCTGCAGGGTGCCATCGCTGTTGTCCAGCTGGCTGGCCTGCACGGTTACTTGCTGCCCCGACGTGACGGCATGGCGGTGATCGAGCGTGTCCGCCTGGATATCAACCAGACCATTGCCCGTCACCTTGCCCCGTTCGTCATCGAAGCGCGTTGCTTCAATGTGCAAGCTGCCCGTGCCCGCGTGTTCGATGCTGCCGTCGCGGTTAAGCACCTTGTCGGCCTGCAGCGCCAGCTTGGCGCTGTTGACGGCGATGCGGCCGCCCGTGTTGTCCAGGGTGCTGCCTTGCAAGGTCGTGTCGCCATTGCCCGTCTGAATCAAGGTGCCGCTGCGGTTATCGAGCGATCCCGTTTGGATATCCAACTGCCCCGCGCTCAGGGTGCCGCGCACGTTGGACAAAGCCTGGCTGCTGCCGGCCGCCGTCACGGACAGCAAGCCGGAGGTCGTCACCAGCGCGTTATCGGTGACGATGTTGCCAATACCGGCATGCAACTCGATGGCCGCACCGCCCGTCTGGCTGCCGCTCAGGTCGATGGTGGCAGCGTGCAGGCTGGTCTTGCCGGCAGCCAGGTTTTGGCCATGCGCACTGATCGCTTGCGCAGCCGTCAGTTGCAACTGGCCGTTGCCGACCAGGCTGCCGTCGGCGCGGATGCCTGCACCCAGCAGGCTGCCAGCCGTGCTGTCGATGCGGCTGGCATCGATGCGGTTGTCGCCTTGCGCAGCGATGACTCCGCTGTTGCTGACGGCGCCGCTCACCTGCAGCGCCTGGCTGCCGGCCGCATACAGGTTGCCGCTGTTGAGCACTTCGCTGGCCTGCGTGGCAAGGTTGCCACCAGCAAATACGCTGCCGGCCGTATTGTTCAGCTTTGCCACCGTCAAGGCCGCATCGCCCGCCACTGCCTGGATCTGGCCGCGCGTATTGTCCACGTCGCCACTGTCGAGGCGCAGTGTACGGCCCGCCGCCAGGGTCGCTTCGGTGTTGTCCAGAGCGCCTGTCGACAGCGCCACATCCGTGCCCGAGACGATACGGCCTTTCTGGTTTTGCACATTGCTTGCCTGCACAGTCAGCGCGCCATTGCTTTCCAGCGCGCCGCCGCGGTTGTCCAGCCCGCCGCGCACCTGCACATGCGTGTCGCCCTGGCCGCTCTGCGCAAGGCTGCCGCCCCGGTTGTCCAGGGTAGCGGCATCGATGCTGAGCTGCCCCGCCACCGTGCGCGCATCGCGGTGGTCGATGTGCTCGCCCGTCAGCGCCATGGCGCCATTGCTGACGATGCTGCCGCGCTGCAAATTGATGTGCGCCGCGCCGATTTCCAGCGCGCCCGTGCCCGCATGCTGGATCGTTCCGTCCTGGTTGCTCAGGCTGGCGGCTTGCAGGCGCAAGGCCTGGCTGTTCGTGGCGATGACGCCGCGCGTATTGTCCAGGCTTCCCGGTAATTGAATCGCCAGGTCGCCGGCGCCCAGTTGCATGATCTGGCCGCCCACGTTCGACAGGTCATGCGCCTGCACGCCCAGTTGTTGGCCCGTCAGCTGCGCCGCATCGCTGCGCACGGTCCGCGCCGCGTCCAGCTGCAGGCGTTCGCGCGCACTGACCTGTGCCCGGCTGGCGTCGAGATCGCCGGCACTGGCGCCCAGGCTGACGTTTCCGCCCGACACTTGCGCCCCAGCAATATCCAGCTGGCGTGCCGCCAGGCTGCTGTCGCCGCCTGCCACGGCCGTGCCATGCACGGCAACGGTATCGCCAGCAGAAACGTTCAGCTTGCCACTGGCGGCCAAGGTATTGTCCAGATTCAGGCCGGCCGCCAGCACCGAGCCGGCCGTGGCATCGACACGCGCAGTGGCGCCCGTGGCATGCACGCTGACATTATTCTGCGCGCCGATCACGCCGCTGTTGGCAATATTGCCCTGCGCCTGCACCTGGCTGTCGCCGCCCGCATACACGGTACCGCTGTTGGCCACGTCACCCGTCACCGCAATGCTGGTCTGGCTGCCGTTGCCGGCCGACTGGATGTTGCCGCTGTTGCTCAGCCAGCCATTCGATTGCAGCACCAGGTTGCCGGCCGTGGCCGCCATCACGCCCGCGTTACGCACGCCCAGGCCCGCTTCCGTGCCGATCAGGGTGATTTTTCCCGCATACATGCCGCCCAGTTGCGCCACGTCCAGCGCATACGCCGGGGCCGGCCCCACGCCAGCAGTCCCGCCCGCCACGCCATGCGCCGCATCGATCTGGTTGCTACCCGTCACCACTTTCAATTCCTGCGCCCAGATGCCGCCGTTGATCTGCGCGGCGCGCGCCAGGATGGCCGTGTAGTCGCTCAGCGACGTGTCCAGGCCCCGCCCGTTGATGCTGACCACCCCGCGCTGCACCATATAGCCGTCCAGGTTGCCGCCATTGAGGATCGGCGTGCCCGTCGTCAACACCACCCGGCTGGCGTTAATAAAACCGCCGCCGTCGACGGCCACGCCGGCCGGGTTGGCGATGACGACCTCGGCCCGTTGGCCCGCCACCTCGACATAGCCGCGCAGCTGGCTCGGGTTGGCAGAATTGACTTCGTTGAGGATCACGCGCGCGCTGCCGCCCGCCAGCCACGGATTGCCTTGTACCCAGCCGCCCGTCTGCGTCTGCACGTTGCCGCGGCTGTTGTTAAGGATGGCGCCATTGGCCGTCACGTCGAACTGGCTGTAGGTATTGCGCGATACGCCGGCCGCGCTCGGCGTCTGGATATTCACCTGCGTCACGCCATTGGCGCTTTGCACCACGGTCGGACGCTGGCGGCCCGGCGCGTTCGGATCGGCCACGATCTGCCCCATGGCCGGACCGGACACAAAAGCCACCATGCCCAGCGCGCCAAATATGGCCAAGGCCAGCGGCCGCAATCTGCCATTGAGCCCACCGCCATCGCCCTCAAATACGCCGCTGTCCAGGCCGCCTTCCCCTTTGGCTGCCTTGCCTTGCGAGGAAGCGTTTTCAGCGACGACCATCAGCTGGCCACGGCGTTTATTGAAGATGATGCGGTACAGGTTCTTGTTCATGAAATGTCCTAATGACAATCAATTAATGCAATAGAGGGAGAAGAGAACGGCTGGCGGATGGCGGCGTCTCACATCGTTAATTTTTAATAGCTGGCGTTCAGGCTGAAGCCGGCCGTATGGCTGGCCGTACGGAACAGCTCAGGTTTGCGCACGGGCCAGCCGACAAAGGCGTCGTACTGCACGCCCAGCCACTGGCCGCGCAAGCCCACAAAAGCGCCCGTCAGGCGGCGCGCGATCAGCCATTCGGCGGACGGTCCCGATACTTCGCCGTGGTCCAGGCCCGCATACGCTTCCTGGCCGCTGCTGCCCAGCGGCACGCCGAGCTCGTTGCGCAGCAGCCAACCCCGTTCGGCCGAGAGGCTGCTTTCGCCGTCATAGCCGCGCACCGTGTAGCGCCCGCCGATGGCGAAGCGATCCTGCGGCACCAGCGGCGTGCGGTTGTGCTGCATGCGCCAGCTGCCCGCGTAGCGCAGCGGCTGGCCAGCCAGCTTGAACGGCGCCGACAGGGCCGCGTCGGCCAGGATGAGCTTGAACCGCGACGTGCCCTCGCCAAACGCTTCCTCGGGCGCGGCCATCGCGTGCATCGCGCCCGTGCCGCGCCGGTATTGCAGGTTCAGGTCCAGGGTGGCCTGCCCCAGGAATTCGCGGTGGCCAAGGCCCAGTTCCCAGCCGGCCATGCGGCGGCGCTGCACTTCCACTTCCGTGTCGTCGATGAAGTTTTGCGCGGCGCGCTGCCAGCCGCGCAGGGACAGCGTCGTCTTGCGCGACGCGTCGCGGTACACCAGACGCGACAACTTGACTTCGCGATTCTGGCTGGCGCCGCTGTAGTTGTAATCCTGGCTGATGCCGGCCACGGACTGGTGGTAGCGGCTGTCGCTGGCCGTGAAGGACAGCAGCCAGTAGGCGTAGGGAATCGAATAGTGGGCCACCATGCCGCCTGTGCCGCGCGGACCATTGCGGTTGCCGTCGACGTTCTGGTTCAGGCTCAGGTAAAACAGATCGTTCAGGGTCAGCCAGTGGTCATACGACAGGGTCACGCTGCCCTGCAGCTTGCCCGTCGAGCGCGAACCGCCGTCGTCGAGGCCCAGCGCCAGGCGAAACGGCAAACCCTGCTTCCACTGGATCTGCAGGTCGCTCTCGCCCGGCTTCGCATTGCCGCCTTCGGCCGGCATGATCTGGATATCGGCTTCGGCCGTCGGCACGCGCTTGAAGTTTTCCAGCGCCTGCTCCGTATCGCGCACATTGAGCAAGTCGCCGGGTCGCGCCGGCACGGCATTCCACCAGGTGGCGCGGGGGTTGGTGCCGGGCGCAAAGCCGATCTGGCGGATACGGCCCGGTATCAAGGTCAAGGTTAAGGTGCCCTTGCTTAAATCCTGCGGCTCGGCCAGCACGCGCGTGGTGACGTAGCCGCGCGCGATGATGGCGTTCTGCATGCGCCCCATCAGTACATTGATGGCCTGCGTGCCCAGGCAGCGGCCCAGCGGCGAGTCCGACGCCCCCAGGTCGTCGTGCCCGGCGGCGACCAGCGCCCACTGGAACTGGGCGGCGTCCTCGCCCCGCAATTGCAGATGATCGATGGTAAAGCACGGCGATTCGCCTGTGGGCAGGCGGTTCGCGGCTGCGGCCGCGGGGGCCTCGAGCAGGCGCACGTCGGGCGTGCGCTCCTGCTGCTGGCGCAGGAGGCGCTCGCGTTCTTGCTGGCGGATCAATTCTTGGCTGGCATCGTCGCGCTGGCTGCTGCCAGGCGGGGTGGGAAGGGGCGGCGCGATTTCGGGACGGGTCTGCGCGGACACGGCGGCACACAAGGTGCCGCTGAACAAAAATACACCGCACCATGGCGTCAAGCGCAGGTGCATATGTTGCCTTAAGTAATTATTTACGTAAGGAAATTATAAATTAATTATTTCCATAGGGCAACTTTATTTATTTCTTGAGAACTTTACTTGTTTGGTAACTGTCTTTCAACTATCCAATTACCACCAGTAAAGCCCTGCGCGGCCTGGCGGCGGCAGAGCAGGCAATGGCGTCCGGCATCGATGCATAAAAAAAGCCCTGTAAAAACAGGGCTTTGGCTTACTCACTTATTCGGAAATGCAAAGTTTCCTTATGGGAACTCACTCCCACTCGATTGTCAATGAGGTGCCTAAACGTTTGATTTTTAGGTGCTTTCTAAACTATTCAGTTAGCGATGCCCTCATAATGACCCTCACCGGATCTATCTATCGTTGCCGGTTGGTCGCGGACGGGACGGAAGAGGCAACCTCGCTCGCACCTGACGCCATATCCGGCCAGGCGATAAAGCCTGCGTTTCGGCACATCAGGAATCACAGCCTTCCGATGCATTTAAGGATACGCCAATCCCTAGCGCCACGCCTTCACCTTGTCATTAGCGCAATGTCAGGCCCGCTACAGCGAAAAGGACGAGGCGATGGCATGCGCTTATCTATCAACCGCTTTTACTATGTACCATATCGCCGACGCTTTTCACGTTTCGAGCAGGACAGTCAGTCAAGCCGTATCGGAATTTAATAAAGCGCAACTTGCCGCAGATAGAGACGGCCAAGGTTGAGATCGTGTACGAATGGCAGACCTGGCTCCGCCCCCCTCAAAGGTTGGGATCGTGTACGAATGACGGACCTGACCCCGCTCCTTTACATGCCCAGCTTGGTCGCACGTCTCCAAAATCCCATTCTTTGCCGTTTTGCCGAACGTTTGTCTGCAACGGGCATGGCGAAAAAAGCCCTGATTGGCGCAATTATGCACAAATTAGCACATCGGATCTATGGCGTGATCCACACTGACAGGCCCTTTGATGCGCATTACTGGGCAAAAGGACTTGCCATTCAAGACGGTATCTGACCTAGGCCCTGGGTAAACTTGGCCAAGGCTGAGGTCGAGCACGAATAGCGGACCTGAGCCAGTCCCCGGCTACCCAGATATGCTATTGATTAAAAGGACGCATATTTTTTTGGAAAATATCCCAGTCCCCATATCTAAACATATGTATCGCCTTTTCCGATTCATCATCGTCATGAAAACCTGATATTGCGACACCTACCTTCAAAGATAATACAAACCCGAGAACCTCAATCAAATTTTTATCATGTAAAGCAAGCCACTGCAAAAAACGATCATCCCAAAAAACTATATCTCCATTAATCATTCCTTCGCAAAAAGGAAGCAAAGTAATTTCCCGGAGACCACCTGATATCGCGTCAAATCTTAAAATAAAATCAGAAAAATGAAGCTCCCTTTCTGATTCTCGGTTCGTGTTTCGACTAACAGGCTCTCCAAAAACAGCAATTGCATCGACTTCACTGCTCCCAAAAATTAACCCATTAACGTCTTTATAAGAGTTTATCTTAATCATTTTCCAGTCCTCGGATTTACAGGGAGCTGACCACTCGATCGAGCATAGTCCAGCATTTCCTTTATTGCTTCATTATACTTTTTAACATCACCTGATCGCTCTGCCGCTGCCCGTCGAACATCAAGCACCTCTCGCGCCATCGCATCACGATACCGGCCTTGACTGATCAATTCAGCTGTTTCGGCCCTATAAATTGCACCTGCTCTACCATTTTGACCGTTACTCGACGTTCCGGCATGGTCGTTTGGATCCATCTTAATTGCCGGTCCGTCATATGGCCCGACCACTTTCTACGGCCTATACCATGTTCCACACTGCCGCCGCTTTTCACGTATCGAGCAAAACAGTTAGTCGAGCTGTCTCGGTATTTACTAAAGAACAACTTGCCGCAGGTCGAGACGGCCAAGGCTGAGATCGTGTACAAATGCCGGACATGACCCCGCCCCAATATTGATTTTGTCTACACCCTCTAAGTAACCGCTCCATCCGCTTTTCCTTCAATGTCCCGCAACTTATAAATTTCGTCATAAGGCAGCGAATGAAATTCAATGATTGATGGCTCTTCCCCTGCAACCTTCAAGACATCTGCAAGCCGCGCAAACGATTCGCGAGGGCCATAAAGATCAATATCTGATACCGGCACCTCACGATTGACTAACTGACCGCTGAACAATTGCTGAGCAGATCGTAGTTCCAATTCTAGCCAACAATCCTTAATTTTCGCAAAAAGATCAGTTACATCACCTCGGATTGATTCCAAGTCGATGCTAATTCTCCCCCAGTCAGGATTGCCAATTATACGATCGGTTCCAGAGTCGTCTTCTGAAAAAATTCCGCCACAATTTCCACATATATTTTCACCCTGCGGGATTGTTGCCCCGCACATCTCGCAATGCCTCATTCTGGCCCCATATGGTAAGTTCGCATGTTTTTATAAATAGTACGCAGGTAATCATAGGTCTTAGTTCCGCCCCAGATCTGAGGGTCGTAGAAATATGCCCTCCCATCTGGCAAGACTTGCGGATGGGGTCAGGTCCGGTATTCAGACACGGCCTCAGCCATGCCATTGTCCAAACCTTTGCGCAATCTCGGTGCCAATGCGTACGGATCAGATAACGTCTACCGCATGACCCGCCCCCTACGCCTTGAATTTCCCGGCGCCCTCTACCACGTTACTTCGCGCGGCGACCGGCGTGGCACCATTTACCGGGACGATACCGATCGCCTTGTCTGGCAAGAGGTACTAGCCCTGGTCTGTGAGCGGTACCATTTTGTCGTGCACAGTTTCTGCCAGATGAGCAATCATTATCATCTGCTCGTTGAAACGGTGGAGGCGAATCTGTCGCAGGGCATGCGCCAGTTGAATGGCGTGTATACCCAGCATTTCAATCGGCGCCACAAGCTTGTCGGGCACGTATTGCAAGGCCGCTACAAAGCCATCTTGATGCAGCAAGAAAATTATCTGTTGGAGTTGGCCCGCTACATCGTCTTGAACCCAGTCCGGGCGCACATGGTGGGATCACCCGACGACCGGTACTGGAGCAGCCATCACTACGTTTTGTACGAAGCAGCGTCTCCATGCTGGTTGTCGCGTGACTGGCTCTTGAGCCAGTTTGGCGCAACGCGCGACGAGGCGGCCGCCAACTATTCTCGGTTTGTCGCGGCCAGAATGGACGAAACAAGTCCGCTCGCCCACACTTGCCACCAGATGCTACTGGGTAATGAAACCTTCGTGTCGGCACATCAGCAATCGCAGCGTTCCGATGCATTCAAAGATACACCAAGACAGCAGCGCCGCGCTGTCGCTAGCGCAATATCAGGCCAACTACAACGACAGAGACGAGGCGATGGCACGCGCTTATCTGTCAACCGCTTTTACCATGTCCCACATCGCCTCCGCTTTTCACGTGTCAAGCAGGACGGTCAGTCGGGCCGTATCGGCATTTATTAAAGCGCAACTTGCTGCAGATCGAGACGGCCAAGGTTGAACACGCTTACGATTGGCGGACCGGCCCCCGGCTCCAAAGGACTTGTCACTCCCGACGGTTTCGGGTCTCGGCTCCTTGACATCTAGTTAATTATCATTTCGCAATCTGGCATGCAACAGAGTAAATCTGCATGCCCATTGCACCCTCCTTGCAATACAGAAATTAGGTGCCAATGCAACAGTACTTCCAGCACAAAAATTACATCTATTTTGTGCAATATAAATAATGTAAATTTTAATTTTAACAATTATTTAGAATTTATGCCCGTGTGGTAGAAATTGGCTATCTAAGTGAAAGTCACGATGCAGAAATATAACATTGATAACTGTGAGTATTGGTGATAATTTGTCATCGCAGTATGGACTTTCCGAAACATTCATCGTCTTTCAGGGAGATCAACATGAAACTAAGGTCACTTATCGCAGCGGCGGTACTGAGTGCTGCTTCCATCGGTAGCGCCAGCGCCACCGCCTATACTGTCAACCTCACCAACACCTCGGGCAACCTGTGGACCAGCGGTTTCAACGCTGTCCCCAGCCCGCTCGGCGACTTCACGGATACCTTCACGTTCACCCCCACTGCGACCTTTGGCTCGACCGCGCAGGCCTTCCTTGCCAACCTGTCCGTCACGGGCTCGGACAGCTCCTCCATCCAGTTCACCAGCGCAAACCTGAACGGCATAGGACTGACAGGCTTTGGCGGCCCCACAGTCTTTGGCTATGCGCAAGGTGAGGTCTTGGCGCCAACAAGCATTCTGTTCAATGGCCCGCTGGTCCTGACCGTGATGGGCAACACCAAGGGCGGCAGCTATGGCGGCACATTCAACTTGAATCTGGCTCCCGTACCAGAACCGGCAACCTATGGCATGCTGCTGGCTGGCTTAGGAATACTAGGCTTCCTGGCACGGCGCCGGACGCAATCTTGAGTGCACCACCCAAAAGACGCCTCGGCGTCTTTTTTGTTAGCAACGAACAAATCCATTGCCAGATCGCAGGATTCACTTTCAGTACCAATACCGACTTTGCTTCTGACCTTGAAACAGCCCGGCCGGCTCTGTTGAGCTATTCCAACGGCAAGTAATATTCATTCCTTGCGGCCCGCCGCCTAAGCCTTACCGTTGGTTACCAGCTAACCCTCTCCCATAGGTGTGAGTTTGCCGACATTCACCCACACGATGTGAGCGTTGAGCCGTTCCATGCGCGGCGCGGGATGACGAGGCTGGGTGTGCCACGCAAACTTCACTTTGTGCAGTACCTGTTGGCCGATCACCTCCATGATAACCAAGCAGCAAGAGTACTTGACAGTATCTCGATGGGACTGCATGCGCTACTCGACGACCACGCCGGGCTTTCGCATCACAACCGCCATTTCCACGATAGCAACAAAATAAAATTACTGTATGCAAACACAGCACGGCCATTCGCGCTGAATACACGACGTCGGAATTGGTAACTAAAAGAGTACTCCCCTGCGGCATCAAATCTTCAGTCGCTGGCTGAAAATCACCAATCCTGCGAAGAATAACGATTAACGGTACGAATGAGAATTAATCACCTCAAAATGTCACAGTCCGCCAGCATTGTAAGAGTTTGTTTTTACAAAAAATTGCTTTCTGAACTGCGAAACAATTACCATGAATACATCTTACGTTGCCACAGGGCATGAAAAGGAAAAGGATGATAGGCAGCATCGATCACTTCATTTATTTTCCGACTCACATAGCTACAGAAAAGACTTCATATATGCGACTCAATCTTCCCGTCAGCAGTACCGAGATCACACTGAGCGATAGCGAAACCATCGTCTCGACCACCGACTTGCAAGGCAATATCACGTATGCGAATCCGTATTTCATCGCCGTCAGCGGCTACAGCGCGGAAGAATTGATCGGCGCACCGCAAAACATCCTGCGTCACCCGGACATGCCGGTGGAAGCGTTCGCCGATTTCTGGGCCACCATCCGCTCGGGACGTTCGTGGAGCGGCATGGTGAAAAACCGCTGCAAGAGCGGCGACTACTACTGGGTGCTGGCGAACGTGACGCCGGTGGTGGAAGACGGCGTGGCCGTCGGCTACATGTCCGTGCGCACCAAGCCCACGCGCCAGCAGGTGGCGCAGGCGTCGGCCCTGTACGCGCGCATCAAGGCGGGGCAGGCCGACGGCATCGCCCTGAGCCAGGGCGCCGCCGTGCGTACGGGCTGGCTGGCGCGGCTGCTCAGCGTGCGCGACATGGCCATCGGTCGGCGCATCGCCTGGAACCTGGGCGCGCTGGTCGCGCTCGTGCTGCTGCAGCTGGCCTGGGATGCCGGCCTGCTGCCGGCAGCGGCCCACGGCTGGCTGACGGGCCTGTCCGTGGCGACCCTGTGCCTGACCCTGTATTTTTGGCATGCCTTGCACAAGGTCGTGCTGCAGCCGCTGCAGCGGGCGCGCCAGGCGTGCGACGTGATGGCGGGCGGCGACCTGACGGGCGAGCTTGACACGTCGCGGCGCGACGAGATGGGGCAGCTGCTGCGCTCCTTGCGCCAATTGCGCGTGAATCTGCACTCCATCGTCGGCGACGTGCGCGGCAACTTCCTGCGCATCAGCATGGCCAGCCAGGAAATCGCCGCCGGCAATATGGATTTGTCCGGCCGCACGGAAGCGCAGGCCTCGGCCCTGCAGCAGACGGCGTCGAGCATGGAGCAGCTGGCGGCCACGGTGCAGCAAAATAGCGGCAATGCCATGCAGGCCAGCGAGATGGTGGGCAAGGTACAAGGTCTGGCCGGGAGCAGCGGCGAGATCGTCGGGCAGGTGGTGGCCATGATGGGGGAAATTAGCGATTCATCGAGGAAGATCGGCGACATTACGGGCATTATCGAGGGCATCGCCTTCCAGACGAATATTCTGGCCTTGAACGCGGCCGTGGAAGCGGCGCGCGCCGGCGACCAGGGCCGCGGCTTTGCCGTCGTGGCAGGCGAAGTGCGCAGCCTGGCCCACCGCAGCGCGGCGGCGGCCACGGAAATCAAGCAGCTGATCACGGCCTCGCTGGAACAGGTGAAAGCGGGCGCGCTGCTGGCGCAGCAGGCGGGCGCCAGCAGCGCCGACATGCTGGGCGCGGTGCAGGGCGTGCACGGCATCATGGAAGAGATCGCCTCGGCCTCGCGCGAGCAAAGCCATGGCATAGGCCAGGTCAACATGGCCGTCACACAGATGGATGAAGTGACGCAGCAGAACGCGGCATTGGTGGAAGAGTCGGCGGCCGCTTCCGCCTCGCTGCAAGACCAGGCCTTGCAGCTGGAGCAGGCCATGGCTTTATTCAAATTGGGCAGTGCCGTTCGTTAGCACTGTCAACCAACTCCAGGACTTCAACCGATTGCAGTATCCCGATGCCAAGAAAATGACGCCAATACTGGGGGCGGCCGAGAACGAAGCACCACGAGTCGCGTGGATACGACACGAGTCAAATTTCCAGGCAACGGCATTGTCGTACGTGGCAATAGACACACCGAAGAACGTGAGCTAGATACCACGCGAGCGGGTCACTGCCAGCGGGTGCTCGGTTGCGGAGATCGCCGCCATCGGTTCCCAAAGCGTGGTGGCAGCCCTATCGCTACCGAGAATGAAAACGCTCTGCCATAGCGAAGATCCCCATGCCTGTGACCATGGCGACGAAGAAAATGAGCGGCTTGATCCCCCCTACTGCCAGCGTCGCCAGTACCGGACCGGGGCAATACCCAGCCAGTCCCCAGCCGACACCAAATGCCAGGCCACCAAAGACCAGTCGCCGATCAATCTGTACCGAGGTCGGCAAGCGCATCGCGTCGCCCAGCAGGCTACGTTCCCTACGCGATGCAAAACGGAATGCCACGATGCCAACGAGTATCGCACCGCACATGACAAGCCCCAGCGACGGGTTCCAACGCCCCGCGACGTCGAGGAAAGCAAGCACTTCCGATGGATCAGTCATTCCCGATATGATCAGTCCAATGCCAAAGACCAGACCCACAAGCCCTGCCAGTATGTTTTTCATGCGGAGTGCCTTAAGCGACGAGGTGGCGGACGACAAAAACAGTGGCGAAGCCGGCAATCATGAAGGCGGCAGTCGCCACCAGCGAGCGTGGCGACATGCGCGACAAACCGCATACACCATGTCCGCTGGTGCAGCCTGAACCATAGCGAGTACATGGCCCTAACGTATTAAATCCACTTAGCATGATGTTGATCAAGGTTGACCGATGCAACATGGCTACATCCAAGGTAAGGTAAAACGCATGGTGCGCGCCCGCTTGCCCACATCAGCCGCCAGGCACCGCCATCCTCATGCTGCCGGCCGATCCTGGCAAAAAAAGCTGCGGAACCCTGCCATGCTGTTGAAGCGGCAGGATGCACGGACTGAGCCACATCCGGATTCACCTGGTCGCCTGGGCGCCATCACGCCCCGCAACGTGCCAGCCATACCTGAAGGAGCATGCCATGAAGCCCGAGACCAGCCTGCTGACCAACGATCCGCAGCTGCACAATCTGCCACTCGACAGCGGCCATACCGCATTGACGCCAATGAGCCAGTCGCTGCTCCAGGTGCTTGAACTACGGCGCAGCGAGCGTATTTTCTCGTCGCGCGCCGTGCCGATGACGATGCTGGCGCACCTGCTTTGGGCGGCGTGTGGCGTGAACCGCCAGGAGACAGGACAACGCACGGCGCCGTCGGCGAAGAACTGGCAGGAGATCGATATCTACGTGGCCCAGCAAGATGGGCTGTTTCTGTTCGAACCCGCTGCCGGCGCACTGCGCCAGCTGGAGCAACGTGATGTCCGTGCTGCCACCGGCTGGCAAGACTTCGTTGCCAGCGCTCCGGTCAACCTGATCTACGTTGCCGATCTTGCCAAAATGGATCAGGCACAGCGCTGGGAGCAAAAATTCTTTGCCGCGCTCGATACAGGCTACATCAGCCAGAATGTCTACCTGTTCTGCGCCGCCCAAGGCTTGGCGACAGTCGCGCGCGCCTGGGTAGACCGGCCGGCGCTGGCGCAGACGCTGGGACTGAGGGACACCCAGCGCATCATATTGGCCCAGACGGTGGGCTTTCCCGGACGCGCGACGCACGCGGCACCGCCGCAGGATGGGCGCGCAGATGGCGCGGCTAGCTGACGCGGTACCACTGCACCCGCACAACACCCCATGTCGCCAGCGCCTGGCCGTTAAAGGAAAACCATGAAAAGCTGCCTGATCGTCTACTATTCGCGCACCGGCGTCACTGACCGGGCAGCCCATGCACTTGCTGCGGAATGCGGCGCGGATCTCGAATCGCTGCAACCGCTACGGCCCTACCGCAACGCAGGCGGCTTTCTGCGCGCCGCATGGGAGGCCGAGTGCCACCTTCCGGCACGGATCGCTGCCGTACAACGGCGTCCGTCTGATTATCCATTCATCGTGCTGGGAACGCCGGTCTGGGCAGGCCACATGAGCGCCCCCATGCGCACCTATATCATGCAGCAGCGGCAGCACTTCCATCGGGTGAGCCTGTTCTGCACCATGGGTGGACGGGGTGGCGACAAGGCACTCGACGAAATGGCAGCCCTCTGCCACAAGGCCCCCATGGCCCGGCTATGCCTGAGCGAACAAGAGGTAAGAACGGGCCGTCATGTCGAACGGCTGCAGGCACTGGTAAGGGAATTGGGACTGCAAGACACGGCACTGCCCGCCTTCGACCTTGGCTTGTCTCCCGCCTAAGTGGAGCCTCAGAATCCGATGGTTCTGCAGATTGATTCCCAGGCATGTTTATCTCACGTGGCCGGCAAGCGCCAGATGAACGCGTGGCGATGCATCCCGCGTCCATGCGCTCGCCTTGGTATTAGCACGGCCAGGTCAACGGCACATGCGCTGCCGCGTTAATGTACGGGCAAGCCAACCCGTACACACCGGAGACTCTCAATGAAAATTTTTTTAGCAACGCTCGCCATGAGCGCCGCCCTCGCATCGCAGGCGATTGCACAGACCCCGACGACAGCACCTTCGGCCGCACCTAAACCGCCGGCAGCAGCGATGGGGAATCCGGCCACAGCCGATGCTGCGGCTATGGCCAAGTGCAAGGATGGGTCCGCACCGATCGGCCAATCCACACATGGTTGTCGGGGACACGGCGGCATGATGAGCAATGCAGCATCTGCCAAATCGGCGGCTGGAACGGCACCCGTGGCGGGCGCCGCCAGCAAGGCGACGCCCGCGCAGATGGCTCCGGGCGGCGGCGCCGGCAAGGTTTGGGTGAACACCTCGAGCAAGGTCTATCATTGCGAAGGTGACAAGTACTATGGCAAGACAAAAAAAGGGGAATACATGGATGAAGCCGATGCCAAGACGAAAGGCTTCCATGCAGAACATGGAAAGGCGTGCGGAAAATAACCCTGAGTAACGATTCACACGGACCGGATGATTGCAGGTCAGCGCATTGCTTGCCGATATACCCGTCCGGCCGTCCCTGGCGGGCATTTTTTTGCGCCTGCTGCCGTAGCTATTGGATAGATTTCCTATTGATAATTTTACATATCATGAGGGCGCGCAACGGCACGCCACCACGCCGCATCAGGAACAAAAGTGAAAATAGTATTGCTTGCGGCACTGGCAGTGTCCCTCACCCTTCCAGCCTTCGCGGGCGGCGGCCAGTCGGGCGGCCCTGCCAGCCCGTCGAACCACGCCGCGAAGGCCGCCACCGGCACCGGAGCAAAAACCGCCCACGAGCATATAGGCAGCTATACAAAAATGGATGGCACCCTTGTCAAGGAGCATGATCGCTCGAGCAAGGATGGCACAAAGTAGTCGCAATCAGCACAGCTCTGCGTGTCCGCCCCGCCGGCGTCTTCAGTTCTCCGAAGGTGGCGATGCGGCGTGGCACCGCGCACAGCCCATCCGCGCGAGATCGGCCGCGCTGGCGGCCGACGAGAATCGGCTGCGATTGCTGCCAGGATCGGATAGGAAATGGCGAGTCTTGGAATGCGTCTCTACTATTTAGGAACTGTAAAATGCAGTTACCAGTTACAAGAAACAGGCTGTCATTGGGTTTTACAGCCTGAAGACTGTATTGGTAACATTCCAGCAATCATTGCCGAGCATGGGCAAGCAGCAAGCGGGTCAGGTGGCGCGGTGGAATTTCAGCCAGAATGCTTCGCGGCAGCTACTATCAAAGCGCCGGACGGCTGGCAGCACCTCGATGGGCACCTGCCCGTTCGACGGTACCTCGTAGGTGATCCAGCACTCTGAGCAGGCCGCCTGCGATGGAAAGCTGTCCTCCTCGGACGTGCGACGCACCACCACGCCATTGCTGAAGTAATAGGTCGCCACCTCCTGCCGTACCTCGAAACCGTCTTCCTGCCAGGAGGTTTGCGCGATGTCGCGCCGCTCGATCACGGCCTGGCTGGGCAGGTTGAAAATGGCACCGATGTAGGTCAACAAGTCATTCATGGTCACATGGAAAATCGTTGGACCGCTCCTTCCGTGCATAGCATGCTGGCGACAGCGGCAGGAACGCGCAGGAATTGGCAGTGTAGCAGCAGCCGTGACGCGCACGCCACCCGCCGTCTTCCTGCCACCTCCGCAGTGCTGGTACCGCCAGCAGAGGCCCCTCGCTATCGGGACGTCAAATCGCCACTGCGTTCAGCTATCGTGCCAGCGAATCCTCGGACATGCCAGCAAAGACGGGCTTGGCTGTTTCATTAGCGATGGCCAAAGCTGAGATCGTGTACGAATGCCAGACTTGCCCCCGCGCCCATGGATCGAGACGGCAAAGGTTGAGACCGTATATGAAAGGCGGATCTGACCCCGCCCCGCTGCTGGCCAAGAGCACGAATGCGCGGGAAACCTTGGGCCGCCTGGCCAGCTTGGGGCAGACGGCCTGAGTACGGCGGCTTGAGGTGCCCCGGTGTTGCGGTACCCAGGATCAGTAACAATTTCACGGACGGAATGAGGCTTCGCCATTTCGACGAAACCTCACCATGTCGATGAAATGTCACCTATCGATTATCGCAACGAACCTTCTTTAAATAAATCCCCCTCATAACCCAGATCCATAGAGAATTTACCGGCATCAACATTTACCGTAAATTCACAACGTGTCCATGCAGGCTGATTATTACTGACCATGAATTGCTGATGTTCACCAACCAAATCAAGAAGTTTCTGAGTCTCCAAATCACTGATGGAGAAATTGCTTTCGGCGACTCCGTTATTTGAATAAAACTCAAATCGACCAACATCACCTTCAGGAGAAAGGACTGCAATCATCAAAATTATTTTTGCATCTTCCGGAGCGATATTATACAAATATTTTCCGACCTCATTAGATATTTCAATATCTTTCATCTTTCGATTCAACTTTCTATCTTTAAGTGAGATACCCGACCTCTCTGATCGGTCGTTATTACCTACTCCGGAGGCTGAATAGTCGCCGTTATCACAACATCAAATACGAATTCCATCAAGGGTTTGGTGAGTCTCGATCCACGCTTTTACCCACAACGGCTGGCGCCCGCGACCACTCCATTTTTGATCGTGATTGTCAGGGTTGCGATACAGAGCAGCCACAACCTTTTTCTCTCCCTTCGCTGCATTTTTTGGTGCGCCAGCGATCAACTGTGTCAGCGGCACGCCGACCCGCTGTGCAATTGCGAGCATTTCCGCACGGGCTTTTTCCAGCTCGTCTTTTTGTCGAGCCTTGATTTCTTGAATCGCTTGCGCTTCGAGCTTTTTTAACTCAGGCAACGATAATGATGAGATATCCATACGAACTCCTTGAAAGTAGTAAAAATTTGGGATGACGCCTTGATGTAACTTGAGCACGCAGGCCAAGTCAACGCCATTCTAAGACAATTCATACATGCTTTTGCAGTCTTCTTTCTCCTTGTACCATCGAAACATCTTGTTTAAAGGGGCCATTTCGACTGGAGCCATGCAACTGGCGGGGCAACAATAATGCGAATCACCGTTGCCACGCAGGCCGAAACATGGAACCGCGTTCCCCGTCTTTCGCATCGACCTGGCTTCTGGCCATGCTTCAGGGACAGACCTATGATGAGATCGCAGCGCGGTTTCGTGTAACCAAGTCGACTGTGTCCAAATCCGTCACGGATTTGGCGCGGGATCTGCAGACAGTCGTTGGTGTGGTCGGCCTCGATGAGGACTGTGCTCCCACTGCCCATGTCATCCGCGCGCATGGAAAAGACTACCTGGAGGCACTGGAACACTTCGTGCCGCTGGCGAAACAGGCCGCCACAACCTCACCGCCGATCATTACCCAGGCACACGTTGACCAGCTGGTGCTGCACACGGCACGGCATAGCCGCTGCAAACAGCGCGATATCGCCCTTCTCCTCATGCTTATCCATACCGGCGCACGTCCGAATGAGATCGCCAAATTGGCCGTTGCCGATTACATCGATGCGGCGGGCCAGCACCGCTCTCCGCCATGGCTGCCAGCCGGTGCCGCATCGAATGGCATAGCACGCCCGCTTCTGCTGCGCGACGCAACAGTTCTGTACTGGCTCGACGCCTATTTGGCGTGGCGTCTGGCTGCTCGATACGGTGTCAGCGATCAAAGCACATATCGGGGACTCCAGGGCGAAAGTAGCCTGTTTCTCAGCCGAACCGGTGCGTCGTTTAGTTCGTCATCAACGAAAGCTACCGCTGAAAAGGGCTTGCACGATGTCCTGCAGCGCATCTTCCGCTATGCCAATCTGCCTGGCCTGGGTGTGCAGTGTGCGCGCCGCTCCGTCGCGCATCGCCTGCACGCCGATGGCTGCACACACGAGGAGATCGCGTTTTATCTTGGGACACGCACCGGTGCCGTGCGACGCTTGCTGGCGACAGGTCCCCGCAAGCCTCCACGTCCAGGCGCCTTCCGCGCCTGAATTCGATCCATCCTGCCATCCCTTCACTACCTACGTTCGCTCGCCCCGTAGAAGAGCGTCTGGGCAAGGATTACGGGGTTGACTCGCTACCGGCCAATGAGAGGATGGTTCATCGCTTATTTTTATGTAAAGGAGACCATCATGGATAAGGAAATCGTCAATCGCTCGCTTGCGCAAGGCGCTCCGCCGACGGTCCTTGGCGAACGGCCGGCCCGCATTCCCACGGGCGGCACGATTCGGGCCGGCATCAAAGTGCTGACCAAGGCGGCCGCGAGCAATCCGCAAGCGAAGGCGATCTACGAGCAAGGGCTGGCCTCAAACTGTTCGTTTGAAGAGATCGGACAAAAGATTGCCGAGGCATTCCCGGACATCAAGACACCGCTGGTACCCAAAAATGTGGCCTGGTTCACCGTACGTCCGAATGACTTTCCCAATCCGGCCCTGGCAGCGCAGATTCTGGCAGCGTTTGGCGAAGATCGCGGCGACGGCGTCATCCGGCTGTATCGTTTTCCGGTTATTTTCCCGGCCGACACCTGGCAATTGGTCATGCCACATGAACTGGCCGCCTGGGCACGCAATGACAAGCGCTACTGGAGCGAATATGCGTCAGATGGCCATACGCGCTACTGCAAAATGTATGCACCCGTCCGTTTTGATGAGCGCAGCCAACGCGTGGTGCGCACCTTCGGCGGGCGACCAGTGCAACTACGCCCAGAAAACAATGGCGTCTGCGATCCAGAAAATTGCCCGGAATTTCAGAACCGGCAATGCAACCTGACTGGTAAATTCATTTTCTATATTCCCGGCATTGCCTCGATCGATGCTTTCGTCCTGCACACCAACAGTTTTTATGCCATGAGCCGCGCCATCGAGCGCTTTGAAACCATCTCCTTCATGCGCGGCGGCCGCCTGGCCGGTTTCCTCGATCAGCACCGCACACCCTTCTATTTCAGTAAAAAGCTGCGCGATGTCTCGCATATCGATCCAAAAACCGGGCAATCCGTGCGCAGCGCACACTGGATCATCGAGCTGGAAGCACCAATCGATGTCTCTTCCCTCCTGATCCAGCATGACGATGAAAGCGCTCTGCACCTGGCTGATCAGGCCGCCCATATCCTGCAGGGCCAAAACGAACAACAAGACGCGGCCTTAGCGTGTAGCGGTCCCGATGATGGATATGTCGTAACGCCGGAACAGCCCGCGGAGACCGGAGCATCTATACAGGAGCAGCCGACCCCTGAATCCATGCAGTCTGCGTTACCTGCGCAGGATGCCCCATCTACCGAAGATGAAGCGATCAGCACCCTGTTTGATCTGGCCGCGGCCTATGGCGTAGACCGGGATCGGTTTGGCCTCTTCGCTGACCGCCAATGGGGATCCGGCTGGCGGCGCAATGTCAATGGCCGCCAACGCGTGCTGGCGGAACTGGAACGCTATCAGAATGATCCTGAAGGCTTCTGCGACAAGGTCAACGCCCGCCTGCGCGCGTCAGACACGCCGTCATCCCGGCAGCGCGCTCCAACAGCGCCAGCCAAGGGAGAATAGGCATGCGCATCGCTCATTTTTCCGATTTGCACTATGCCATATCGACCTTGCCCGAGGTCGATACGTGCTTCACCTATGCCGTGGACCAGGCGATCGCAAGACAGGCAGAGGTCGCCATCATTACCGGCGATACCACCGATCATGCCCTGGATGCCCATTCGCCGGCGTTGATGGCGCTCGCGCGCCAGATCCGGCGCCTTGCCGATCATTGCCCGGTGCTGATGCTGCAAGGGACGTTTTCACACGAACCTCCCGGTACGCTGGATCTGTTTTCCCTGCTAGGGGGCCGTTATCCCATACACGTGGCCAACCGCCTGCAGCAGGTCACTCTCAACAGCCGGCGTGAATGGACGGCTTCCACACACTCGCGCTTCGATGCCAATGACTGGTGCGACACGGACTGCGCCCTCCTCTGCTCCTGCGTTCCGACCATGAACAAGGCGAATTTGGCCGCCAGTGTCGGTGCGGAACAAGCCGGACAGGCCATGGGACACTATCTGGCTGACCTTCTGTCCGGCTACGCGCCGGGCAATCTACTGGCGCGCCAGCGGGGCATACCCACGATCGCGCTCTCCCACGGTACCGTGATCGGCTGCATGACAGAACATGGGGTGCCGATGGCGGGAATGGACCATGAATTTACAGCTGGCGCGCTGTTTCAGGCACAGGCCAATGCGTTCATGCTGGGGCATATTCACCTGCATCAGGCGTGGGACCACAACGGACAGGTGATCGCCTACCCCGGCTCCATTGGACGCTTGCATTACGGCGAACAAGGCAATAAGGGTTTCCTGATGTGGGAAGTCACCGCGGACAGCGCTAGCTGCGAACTCGTCGCAACGCCGGCTCGCCGCACACTGGAGCTGGCGTTTGCCGGGCCACCGGAAATGGATGCACTGCACCAATACGTCGCTAGCCACCCTATCGAAGGCGCCTGGGTGCGTATCCGCTGGCAGTGCTTTGAAGAGGAACGTGCCACCATCGACCGCGAAGCGATCACGGCACTGTTTCGTGGCGCGGCAGGCATCAAGCTCGAAGGCCGCGTGCTCCCGATCACCCGTGCCAGAGCGGAGGGAATAGCACGCTGCCATCAACTTGAAGAGCAAGTGCATGCGTGGGCACAGCAGGTCGATACGCCAGCAGCTCCCCTATTGGCGTGCCTGGCCCAGCTAGCTATCCACTCACCCACCGACATTGCGATGGCTGCGCTGTCAAGAGAGGCAGTTGCAGGCGACGTTTGCACAAGCCGAGGCAACGCTGCGCGAAACGGGTCTGTGGAGCCTTGAGGCGCGCGTGCGACGCTTCATACTAAAGACCGGAAGACACTTTGACCAGGAGAGATCATCATGCGCCCCCTTTCCCTCACCTTGACGGGCTTCATCGGCATTCGCGACGGGATGAACAGAGAAACATTGACGCTCGATTTCGAGCACCTCACGGCCGGCGCCCAGCTAGTGGCCATCGTCGGCCCGAACGGACGAGGAAAAACCACTGTATTAGACAATATGACGCCCTATGCGACGATGCCATCCAAAGCAGGTGCTGACGGCCTTGGCAGCTTTTCCTACTATGACGAGGTGTATTTGCCGGTCAACCGCAAGGAACTGCTGTGGGAAATGGGCGGGCAGAGATACCGTACACAGATCATCATTCGGCTCAACGGCAAACGCAGGAGCGAGGCCTACCTGCATCAGTTCCGCGCTGGCGCATGGCAGCCCGCACAACTGCCGGACGGAACCGTGTCGGACGGTCGGATGGAATCCTACCAACGCTGCATCGAGGATATCGTCGGACCAGCCGCCACTTTCTTTACTACGGCGTTTTCGGCACAGAACAGGCGCCAACTGGCCCACTACAGAAACGCAGAAATCAAAGTACTATTGAGTGACCTGCTTGGACTGGAGCGCGTGCGTACCAAGGGTCTACAGGCTGCGGAGACGGCGAAACTGCTTCGCTGCGGGCTTTCCGGATTGCAGCAGGAGCGGCGCCTACTACAACAACAGATCAACGACAATCTCGAGGTATCACAGCAATTGAGCGTGCCTGACGACGTGCTTGACACCCTACAACGCCGTAGGAAGGCAGCATTGGCAGAGCTGGATGAAGCCAAAAACTTCCTGGCAACACTCAAGACGGAACAAGCCGTCGCTGCGACCTACGTGAACCAGCGCCAGCAGCTTAATCAAACACTTCAGTATCTGAGCGATCGCGTGCTGACAGCCAATCAGCAGATGGACGAGCGCGAACACGTCCTCATCACGGCACGCCAGTCCATGACCCAGCAAAACTTGCAACGGCGGCAAACCCATGCACAGGAGCATCAGGCGGCAACACGCAGGCATGCGAAGCTGCTGTTGCTCATATCCGATCACCGACGGGTGACCCGCGCCGTTCAACGGCTGCCGATCCTGGCCCGCCTCGTAGAATACCGTAGCAATCAGGCTGCAACCTGCCGCCAATCCCATAATCAGTATATGCAGGTAACATCACAGCGTGCGCTGGCCCTGCAAAGGATCGATGGGATCAACAGAGAAATCGGTGAGACGGTGTCTCAAACCCGCGCACTTCACCAGCGCCTCTCGCTCACCTCACTCGTTCCATGCGCGGGAACCGCGCTACAGGGACAATGCCAGCTCCTCGAACACGCCCGCGCAGCACGCCCCATCATTCCGCAGCACGAACAATCGCTGCGCCGCCTGGAACACGCCCAGCGCCATCAAACCGAGGTGCTGTCGCAGCTGGACGCGCAAATCGCAGCAATGCCGGACACAGCAGAGCGATTGGCACGAGCACTACGCCGCCTGGATCGTACTCGGGAGCGACGCTCAGCCAATCAGCAAGTCGCTGGGCGCGCCAGCGAGATCGAGCAGGCACGAGACAGTATCGACGATGTGATCCGCCGGATTCACCTGCTCGCGCAGGCCGTCGACCATGATACGGACACCGAAAAACAGGAAAAAGCACGCGTCGACAAGGAACTAGCAGCCATTGCAGGTGAGCGCGCTCAGATCGCGCGGGGTATTCGCATAGAACGTGAGCGTATTGAACAGCAACTCTCCGCGCTGCCTTTGCCGTTCGATCCGATTCGACTCGCGCAGACCGATCAGGAAATCGTTCACTGCACGGGCAGGCTGGCAGAGTGCGAAACACAACTGCACGAAGCGATCGGGCGCCAGCACCGCCTGACTGAGATTCAACGCCAGTTACTGGCTCACCGGCAAACGCTGGCATTGCTGGATGCCCGCATCGCTCATATTGAAGAACAAACTGCGACCTGGTCTTTGTTCGCCACATGCCTGGGCAATGACGGTGTGATCGCATTGGCCATTGACGACGCGGGCCCCGCCCTGTCGATGCTCACCAACGATTTATTGATGGCGTGCTATGGGCCACGCTTTACGGTATCCATTCACACGCTGCTGGAGTCGGGCAAAGGGCAATCCAGGGAAGGATTTGACGTCATCGTTCACGACGCCAACACCGGCTTCGCCAAGAGCGCTTCCAAGATGAGTGGAGGCGAACGCGTGTGGATCAACGAATGCCTCACGCGCGCCATGGCCTTGTATCTGGCCGAGTCTAACTGCCGGCGCAGCGAAACGCTCTTCTCGGACGAAGCAGATGGCGCCTTCGATGCCGAACATAAACGCATGTTCCTTGCGATGAAGCGCCAGGTCATGCAACTGGGTGGCTATCAACAAGAGTTTTTTATTTCACATACGCCGGAATTGTGTAATTTAGCTGATACCGTTCTCAACCTCGCCGAAAGCGCATGAATCCGTCAAAGTCAATGAGGGCTTTCAAAAGCATATGTAAGGTGTATGCAAGTAATTCTGGTGCGAGGATGTCCGCGAAATTACCAAGGCAATACTCGATGTCCCCAGTCAATGAGTCGCCCGCACTTTGCAAGCAATTCGACAACACAGCCTAGAAGACGACCTCGCAGCATATTGAACTCGGGTTGGCCAGCGTCCAACCAAGCTGCCAACTTGCCCCAACTATCCCCTATGGCCACAATGAGCAATAAAGCCATCGTGCACAGCAACACATTTAGTGCAGGACCAACACATGGACGCCCGGGGCGTACTTTACCTTTGACAAGCAACGTACATCGCCGGGCATAGATGGAATACCTTTACAAGGTCTGATTACGTCACGTTATACAACGATAGTTTTTGCCTTTGCGAACCGAAGCTGGGATCGGCCATAGCGGCTTGAACTGCGTTCAACGACAACCCAGTCAGACTGCCATGCTTTCCGTACTCATAGGCAATATCACCGCCAATAGCCTCATTATCACTTCCGCCAAGATGAAATTGCAACAGTGACGAGGATAACGCCCATCTTGACAAGGATGGATTTTCAGCCCTGGCGGCGTCAAACGCTGCCGTAAGAGCACTGAAGTCGAACTGTGCGATCCTTGTAGTGGGCAACGCACTTTGTGGAGCCACACCTGAAAACCAGCGTTGCTCTGCCGTTCCTTGTGGAAGAATCGAAGCAATATATTCATAAATATGGCTGTAATTTCCATTTATCGGGCCGTTATTGCGCAGACGCCTGATTTCAGAAATTTGAGAAGCGGTAAATAAATACATAATTATCCTCAGAATTATTTAATTAAAGAATTTGAAAAATCTTCCACTTCTCGATGTAAACTCTTCCAATCCGGCAGCATGTCTACATTGAATTTGTAAACAATCGAAATTTTCTGGTTCAGCCGGAAATTCACCCAGCAATATCCCACCACACTTTTTGTAATTGAGTTATCTTCACATCCGATATAAAAATAATCATGGTTTATTTTAATTTCAAATGGCCGCATTGGAATATAATAATGATACCGAACCCCTCCTGCAATATCTTTTGGAACATACTCAACCAATCCAATTTCTCGCAGGTAAATTGACTTTTCTGAATTTTTTATTATCTCTTTTATTCTCTCATCATCCGAAAGATTGTTCTTTGAAAGTGCCGCCGAATACCGAACCATCACATTGCGGAAGAATGGATTGACTGAATTGTTTAAGGCGACAATTTTTTTTACATCTCGATCGAAACTCAAATAGACTTCCGCAGAATAGGTTGATATTTTCGAATTTTCCAATTTCAAGTCTTTTTTTTCAACATTCAATGAGACATTAGGCGGGAAACGTAAAATTGGACGATTATCATTTCGCCCATTAATTATAGTTACTTCATTAACAACCGCATCATCAATGACAACTCTTCGGCGTTGATGAATATCCTTGGCTTCTCCTTCCATAGAGGCTTCCCTAGAAGAAAGTGAAACGGCAATACCAAATGCCACAATCAAAAATAAAATATACTTAATCATTTCCAAATCCTGTTGCCTCATATAACATGAGAAGATGATGCAACGACATCATTTTTATCGATGCCGATCAATTGACGATAGCCCGCAGTGCCCCTTTTCGTTGGATAGTCGCGCCGTACCGTAAGAACCCCAGCACGCCGGATCTTCTCGAATCGACTTGGCTCACGCAATACAGCAACCACCTTCCTGGCTAAAGCTGATGCGTCGAAAAAATCTGTCAGCAAACCGTTCTCGCCATTTCGTACGACATCTCGCACCGGCGCCGTATCGGAAGCAATGAGCAGACAACCGCAGGCCATGGCTTCAAGCATGGACCACGACAGCACGAAGGGGTAAGTGAGGTAGACATGCACAGCAGATACCTGCAGCAGGCTACGATATGCTGGATAGGGGATCCGGCCTAGAAAATGGACCCGACCAACGTCGAACGTCACTTCGAGAAGCATTTTTTCGCGCCAATTAGGGACATCTTTTGGCTTGCTGCCGTAACTAACATCGTCACCACCGACAATGACGATGTGGCAGTCGGGCCTCTGTCGCAAAATATCTGGTACTGCACGCATAAAAGTATGAAAACCACGATACGGCTCCAGGTTGCGCGCCACATAAGTCAGCACCTCATCACCTGGCTGAAGTATCTTGCCATTTGGTAAAACAAAATTTGCGGATGGATCTGGCTGCAGATAATCAGTGTCAACACCTTCGTGTAACAATACGATTTTTTCCTGATATGGCAATGGATGCAGACTCTTTTGCCACGGCGTTGGGGCCACCGCGACATCACAATTTTCAAGGTTCAATAGCATGAGCGCGTTCTTGGAACGAATCCGTGCAATGTCATCTAGGCTGGCTGGGAATTCCGGGTCGAAGCCCGCATCGGCCCCAGCAGCATGATAGTAATATTCACTGAAGTGAATAAGCCTCGCTTGGGGAAAGACATCCTCAACAAACAGCGTTTCTCCCCAACCAGGATGAGCCACGATCACATCGGGGCTAAACCCTTTGTTTTTTAATGCCAATAGCAGGCGCAAGACAGCCTGGCCGTGCAGGATACCGGCCTCAAACGGTTTGACGTAATGGTGAGTTCCAGGCGCCGGCCTACGATGCAATTTATAGGTATACGTTCGTACGCCCGACATACCCGGGCATCCTTGCTTTCCAACGGCCAGCACCTGGCAATCAGGGTCCCGCGCTAAGTCCAGTACCAAATTGCGGAATTGCCCAGGAAAATTTTGATGAATAACTAGCACCTTCCATGATGGTTTCCCCGCGGATGCTGGAATCGGCATAGATATCGCCGAGTCACTATTCCTGTCGATCAATCGATTCATCGTTCACGCCCCGCTTCAGAAAGTGCCTTTTGAACCGGAGAGAGGAGATACTCCAGTACACTACGCCGACCTTGGTTGACTTCCGCCACAATCTGCATGCCCGGCGCAATATGCAGTAGACGCCCCTGCGGATCACGTAAGCTTTGCTGATCCAACCGGATGCGGGCTTTATACGTCGAAACATTGGCCGGCAAGGTCGAATCATCTCCCCTGCCGCCATTGGCATCGGTCGCGTTCAACATATTGCTGCGGGCCGTCTCTGTGGCGTCAGCGCTGACATGAATCACCTGACCAGTCAACATCCCATATTTCTGAAATG
Source organism: Janthinobacterium sp. BJB304 (assembly GCF_002735765.1). NCBI lineage: Bacteria > Pseudomonadati > Pseudomonadota > Betaproteobacteria > Burkholderiales > Oxalobacteraceae > Janthinobacterium > Janthinobacterium sp. BJB304. The sequence goes on along the minus strand of NZ_PDZN01000031.1, from coordinate 32,828 downwards.
GATACGCTGCCAGCTTGACTTGTGCGCGCTGACCAATCTGGACGAAGCCTGCATCCTCATTTTTTATGTTCACGTCAGCAAACAGTTGCTCGCCATGGGGTACCAAGGTGAGTACCACCGTCCCAGGTTGAACCACTGCGCCAACGGTCGTGGTGGCCAAATCTTTGATGACGCCGTCCTGCGGAGCACGTAATTCTGTCAGTCCTTCTTTGTATCGCGCCTTGTCCAAGTTGGGCTGCAGCTGCACAATACGCGCCCGGATTTCGGCCAGCTCTCGCTCTAACTCGCTCTTATAGGCGCTCCGTAGCTGCCCGATCTTTCGCTGCTGGGCCTGTGCAGATGCGCTCAATGATGAAACAGTAGCGCGTTGCGCCTCGAGATCCTTGAATTTTTCTGTCGCCTCGCGCTGCTTTTCGGCACTCAGCATGGCCGGCATATACCCAGCTTTTGCCAGTCCCGCATAATTTTCCGCCACGTTTATATAATTGGGCAGGGTTTGTTCGAGTTTGCTGAGTACTGCCATCGCACTACGCTCCTCGTGCTCGACCTTTTCCAGTAAGGATTTCTCCTGCGCTAGGCTGTCGATAAAACTGCCACGATGCGCCAAATACTGCCGCTCAACTTGCGCATATTGCGCCGGGTCGTCACCAACTGCCAGCCCCATCGGTCGGTCACTCAATTCCGCCTCAATCCGGCGTACCTGGAGTGTCTGCACCGCTAGGTCGGTATGGAAACCGCTGGTATCAGCGCGAGCTATTGTAGTGTCAAGTCGGGCCAGTACCTGTCCGGCCTTCACCTGCTCTCCTTCGGCCACCAACAAAGATTTGACCACCCCAGCCTCAGCGGGCTGGACAATCTTTACCAGTGTTTGCGGTACCAATTTACCTTCGGCTCCGGCAATGATGTCGAGCTGGCCAAACGCCGCCCAGACTATAAGTACCAGTACCAACACCGCCACGACCCATAGGACAATTCGACTAGTGTGAGACGGCGCTTCGGCCTGTATTAATTGCAACGGGTCGTGCCAACGACTTGGCGGGCGGAGGGCGACTACTTTTGCGCTCTGCGCCCCCCCCACATCAGGGGGATCAACGATTTGAACTTGCGGATTCATGATGGGAGGTTTCCTGAAACGATGGCATTGTTCTGATGCGCAGTGCGCCCAGCGGTAGGACTTGGTGCTAGTCCAACCGGATGTGCACCATCAGGGCTCAGGCGGAAAACGGCATCAACCTGCAGTCCTTTAGGTAAGCCATGCGTAATAAAGAGCATAGTGACCTTGCCACGCAAAGAATTAATCGTTTTGGCAAACTGTTCAGCAGTTGCTGCGTCCAGCGCGCTGGTCGCCTCGTCGAATACGAGAATACTGGGACGCTTGAGCAAAGCGCGGGCAATCGCGATGCGTTGTTTCTGCCCACCAGACAAGCCGGCACCACGTTCACCGATTTCGGTCTGGTAGCCCTGCGGCAACACCTCGATTGCAGTATGGATTTCGGCCATTCGACATGCCGCCACAATTTGCTCAAAGCTGGCGTTCGGGCTTGCCATCTGCAAATTGTCATAAATGGTGCCAGAAAATAGGATGGTTTCTTGCGGCACCACACCGAAATGGCCTCGCAACTCATTCGCTGACAAATAACGAATATCAATACCATCAATCAAAATGCGTCCGGCGCTGGGCTGGTAAAAGCCCTGCAGTAGCTTTGCCAGCGTGCTCTTGCCACAGCCTGACGGCCCCATAATGCCGATGGTCTGGCCGCGTGTAATTGTGAGCGACAAGTTTTGATATACCAGTGGCAAATGCTCCGCATATTTGAAAGCGATGGCATCGATAGTAATTTCGCCTTTGCGTTGACTGTCACGCGATGGCGTCACCGAATATGGTTCAATCGGGGCGTTCATCAAATCGCCCAAGCGCGCAATTGACAGGCGGGCCTGCTGAAATTGCTGCCAAAGACCAACTAGGCGCAGCATCGGCTGCGACAGGCGTCCTGAAAACATCTGAAAAGCAACCAGCATACCAATGGTGAATTCATTGCTATGCATTACAGTGTATGCACCGATTGCCAGGATCAATAGGCTCATCATTTGTTCGAGCAAATTGGCGATCGTGTTATAGGTGTTCGCCAATTGTTTAGTACTGAAGCTCGCCGCCAAATAACTAGCCAACTATTCACTGTAGCGACTGTTCAGTTGTGGTTCCAGTTGCAACGATTTGACTGTTTCCAAACCAACCACGTATTCAGTTAAAAATGCCTGATTACGTGCACCAAGCTGAAATTGTTGCTGCAGGCGAGTTTGAAACAGTGGCGCGACGACCGCGCTCAACGTGACGATCACGCTAAGTATCACCAACACGATCAACGTCAGTTTGACACTGTAGTAAAACATGACTGCAACGAAAATCAACAAGAACGGGAAATCCAGTATCAAAGTGACTGCGGCGCTCGAAATGAATTCGCGCACAGTTTCCACGCCATGTAGGCGTGCAGCGATGACACCTGTGGGTCGATGCTGGAAATACATAGGGGGCAGCTTGAACAGCCGCTCAAATACCGAAGAGCCGAGCACAGCATCAACCCGATTGCCTGTGTGTAGCACCAAGTACTGACGCAGCCAAGACAATACTGCTGAAAATAGCATGAACACCGCCATACCAATAGCGATGACGATGAGTGTACTTTCGGTGCGATGGACCACCACTTTATCGATGATCGCTTGGGTGAACAGTGGAGTAGCTAGTGCGATTAACTGTATCACTAGCGACGCAAGCAGGATTTCCTGCCAGAGTTTCTTATACTTCAATAACTCAGGCACGAACCAACTGAAACCGAACGTGCGAGCGCTTCTGCTTTCTCTCTCATGGTCGGAATCATCTGCTGACGTGGGGCTTGGCCGGATGCGTACACATGTTCCAGTGTATAGCTGTCGGAATTCCTCTAGTCCGATAGTGCGCGGTGTGGTATCGCCTGGTTCAATCAATAGTACGTTGCTAGCGTCGGCCTGCAGCAATACGGCTACTATCAAATCCTCAGTATCAGTACTTTCCAGCCAAGCTATTAATGGAAATGACTCCTTTTGAAGCTTTTCCAGTTTAATTCGACGTAAGGTCGTATCAAATTCGAACCGTGCGCAGATTTGAAGAAAAGCGCCAATATTGTATGGAGGCGTACATTGCTGTTGGACCAATTCCAACGAGAATGGCTTCCGATGCATTACACATACTGTTTGTAACGCCCAAAAGAATGATTTTTTCGCTACTGTTTTATTTTCCATGAAGTCTGGTTGTCAGAGCGATGAGGCAAAAATTAGAATGCAAAACGCTCCGGTCAAGACTTCCCAACGAAGCAAGGCATCTACTACTATAAATTGACAGTTCAACATTGCTACTGTGCAATGTAATCTGCGTATTATGACGATAGTGTCGATGCCAAATAGTCACCAATTGTCACCAATATTGCATTTTAAAAATATATTTACACGCGACGATAGTAGAAATAATGACAACACCCGCAGCCAGCTAAAGGCCCGACCTTCTTCCTTTGATATCATTTCTAAGCCACGCTACGGATTGCTTCTATGGGCAGGTCCCAAAAAAACACGATCACCACAATTGGACGTTGGATGTTCCCTAGGGCCTCCTGCACCACTTCTGCTTTTGTCTTTGTCAAGACCACTTTAGGTAAAAACTTCCTCAACTCACCCAGTGCGTCAGGGGTGTCTTTTGATCTGTGTCCATGGCATTTCCAGCAATTTTGCCGATGTCCTCCGTGATGGGTTCTGCGAAGACTCATACCATTTGTTCGACCAAGTCTCATTCAGGCTAGGCCATGCTTGGTAATTGCTACGCCCACAATTTGGAGCTCTGAAATGCATGAAAAAAAGCGCCTCTTGAAAGAGGCGCTTACGGCTTTCGAACAACATTTATGCTTTCCGTACACTTGACGCCACAAGTAGGACCGTCCTACTTTGCCGCTCACTCACGATCCATTGACGTCGACCATCTCGCCAGCAAGCCCCGTCAGCCGTTTGAGCGCAGGCACAACGCCATCCACCGTGGGCACGACATAAGCGCATTTCTGCTGCACTCCTGGCAATCTGGTGTCCCTCCAGCCACGCCTGTTGCAATGACTCGTTGAACAGGAAAGTCATCGGCATTACTTCACGTCCCGCGAAGTAATCTTCGTAACCCAAGTGCAGTGCGGCCTGAAATGCTTCCAGGTACACCAACTCATCACTGTCCGGACGCCATCTCTCGGACGCCTCCATGTATTGCAGGACGACAGCAAGACCATGAACCTCATTCGCATCGTCCATCATCGCCTCCTTGAGGTTCTACCGCTTCGGCAGGATCCTGCTGACGCTTCCTTTGCAGCTCCCGCAACTGCTCCACACTGTCGCTGATCGCTGCCTGCGCAAAACCCATCAGCCAGGCGTCCCGCAAGCCGACCTCCTGGTTAAACAAGCGCGGCACCTGCTCATTGCCCCGCTTGTAGTCGTCATATCCCATCTCCTCGGCGCGATACAACATCACGCTCATCAAGTCGTGTCGCCGCCGTTCGTCGTAACGGATGTCAAGCGCACGGCGGTACTCGTGATAAATCAAACCAATGGTTATGTTGATGACTTCGTTCATGACAATACTCCTCAGTGCAAATGCCCAATCTCACCGCCAGTGGAACCTCCATGTACATAGCAAAGATCCTTTGCTGAACACAGATGCCCTGTCGTCAGGTCGCAAAAGCAGATGCACGTCCTGTTTGTTCGAATAAACTGCGTGCCGTCCCGGGTCACAACGCGCGTACCGGGAGGCAGCGCCTCTAACTGCTCAATGAGCGGATCGACTTGACCAGCTGCGCTGGCGCAGGGTGTCCCACTCCTCTTCCAAGGTGAAAATTGATGTTTCATGATGACCTCCATGCTTGAGGGGATTGAAACGCCCTGGGCAATCGATGCCGGCACATGGCACGAGCCTGGACGAGGCCAGCCTTGCACATGCTGGCAACTTGAAATCTGCTCGATGGATGACTATCCTGAGCAACACATATACGGAAAACGATCTGTGCTGGATGACGGATCTGATGAAGGCTGCAATCGGAGAAAATATGTTGCAACTTGGCGTACATATCCGCCTGACGTCGAGAGACGTCGAGCGTCTGCGCTACATCACCGGCTTCGAACCTGTCGGTATCAGAAGGCTCGCCGATCTCGACGCCTACGTCGAGCAATGCAAACAGCATTTACAGGGACGGGCTGACGAGACGCGGCTACTGCATAAGCTTATCGACGAGACAGTGGCATCGTGCCGCATGTCGGCCTGCTCAATACTTCACCGATAGCTGGCTTGCTGGGAATCCGCCCAGGCATCAGGCGGCTCCCAGAGCTCACATCATCAGCAACAACACTTATCCTTGAAGGGCGACCTCATCGCCGCCCTTCCAAATGCGATCGTGAATTAACGCTCCCTTCCCCCAGCGCGCTTTGCCGAACGTTGAGATGCGCCGATATTGGCCTGTTGCCCAGCGTCAGCCGCTGCGTTGTCACGCAAGGGGTGAGCAATTTCTGACGGAGATACCCCCTGGCCCGAATCCACCGGATTGGCATCCCCAGTGGTCAACCTGCGTAGCTGAGCGCCAGCCTTTTCCTCGCGTTCCGGCAGACAGGCCAGGAAGATCGTTCCTGTCGACCTGCACAGCCTTGTAGCAAAGCCAAGAGGAGCACCGATCGCCATATGCATGACCCAACGGATCCCGGCTCCCATCTTTCTAAGGCGCACCTGACGCGCTTTTTCCCTTCGCAGTACATGTCTGCAGCGCAGATACAGGCCACTATGCTGTAATCGCAATTCACTGCTCTTTTCCAGATGCGCCACCAACTCCGCGGCAATCATCGGATCCGCCGCGCACCGATAAAGGCTCGCCCAAACCCGTTCCTCTTCAACCTCGACCAAGGAGCGCCGCCGCTTTCCGGTCCTCATCTCTCCATCGTTTTGCATGATGTCCTCCACGAAAAACAAAAGGGAACGCCGGCATCCCGTCGGATGCTGGTGCTCCCTCATCACCCCACGCCTCGCTCCTTCAACAAGCAAGCGAAACAATCTATTTAGCGCTCCCCCTCATCTGGCAACGAATAACCGCATGCGGGGCAATCAATGCTCCAGTGCTGATTGATCGTGCCAGACCCGGCGCTTTCCCAGCTGTGATACCTGGCACGTTCATGGGAACATGCCGGGCACTCCGCCTCAAAGTGCTCATCGTCGAGATCCATCCCACCTGGTTCGACGCCCCTTCCAAATACCCTGGTTCCCATGTTGGTCTCCTCAGCAAGCGCCTTGTCTGGAATGTGAACCACTCCGGGCAAAGCGCCGCATCAGCTGGGTTCGCCGCAGCCAGAGCTCCGTCGCGAGATGAACAACACAGGTAAACAACGATCCTATGCCTGACCTCAGGTACGGGAACCCACTGCCAGGATGACACTGATATGGCATCTGCACGCGTGCCGAAGCGTGCGATATCCGAGGGTCGCCTGAGCTTGACCGGAGCAGTGCACACGCGACATGCACCTCCCCGCTCACCTCACGTAACCCGGTGCCGCCGAGCAAAACGCAAAGCGGGTATGGCTGATCCTGTAGAAATTGTCGTTGGGACATGATTGCTCTCCGAAAAAAGAAGGCACCATGGCCCCGCACGGGGACCGCGATGCCCCGCACACGAGAAGATATGCCTGGCTATCGTTAAAAACCGATAGGCAAGCGAAAGAAGGCCCACCATTCCTAAGAACAGGGGCCTAACCTGAGAAGTATCCAGTGAACTGTACTTCCTTGACGCAAACGATCCTCTGCTTGCGCAAATCAGCCTGGCAAGTGACCAGGCAAAGATCGGTTGCCGAAGCAACGTGTCGAAATCCTACTCGACGACTGAATGACGGGTGACGACCGCAACGCTCACCACGTGAGTGGCAAGATCCTGCCAGGAATCCGCGATGGATGGGGCAGGAGCAATGTGAGAGCGATTCTCACAGAAAGCATTCCCATTTTGTACAAAACAGGGAAATCTTCAAGCAAGCGGAAGGGACAAGTTCACCGAATTCCAGCTGTCTAGTACACACCTACTCAGTTATTAGTTAAAGCAAGTGAAGCGGGCCTGGCACTAAAGCGGCGTTGTTGATTGGCGCGCCAGTCGGGGTCAATGCTGGCGACCAGTTGGTCCACATCGCTAATCAGGTCTGGTTGTGGACAATCCAAAAAATTGGCCGCGATGTTTGCACTATCAGCCAAACCATACCCGTATTTTTGCACGAGCAATGCTGCCAGTTCGGCAGTCTCGGCGCCTCGAGCCACATCATTTTTTCGTCCTTCAACATAGCTATACAGTTTTTCACGAATACATTGAAGGAAATCATCTAAATTAAACATAACATTTCTCCTATCGTTAAATATTAAGAATCCTATGCATTAGACAACATGGAAAGTGAAAGTTTTAGTGGATTGCACAGCCTAACTCAAGCGAATTCAATGAGATTGCGGATAGGTATCATCATATGTTCTTCCAAGTAATCTGAAGCGTTCACGCACCAATTGATTGAAACAGCACATAAATTCTCCGCCATCGTCACAAGTCGCAATCACATGCTTTTCCAGGCGTCCGGGCCGCGAAACGCGCCGCGTGTCAGCAATCACGCACGATGTGTGACTGAAATTGCATATAACAAACGGCCGCCCCTCGACCGGTGCCTCATAAAAGGCTTGCGCCGCGAGACGAGCATCAGCAACCTCAATACCCTTGCTCCCGCTTTTCTCGATCACCGTGTAGGTGGATCCGGCCGTCCGGCATGCTCGTAACAACTGGCGGCTCTCCGCATTCAGTTCCATGCCACCTCCCCCGCGCGCCTCCCCAATACCAGTTGCACGAGACTCGCGCCGCTGACCAGCACCACGTTGCTTCTGGCCAGATGAGGATACACGGCAGCACCGCTGCGCCCGGTATGCAGAAATAGTCCGGCCCCAACCCCATGATGGCAAATGGCCTCGCCAAAGGCCGCCACGTGTTGATGATTCACATGGCCGCCATAGCGCTTCGACTGCACCGCATACCAGCCATGCCCAGGCAACCACACCTTACCGTCAATCCCGCCATCCCCGGAATACCTCTGGTTGCGCAGGATAAATAGCCCGGCGTCTTCCAGGGCCGAGAGCACCACTTCTTCGAACACCAGCGGATCCACACTGCGCAAATAAGCCAGGCACCGTGCTGCGTATCCCTCCCCCGTGAACTGCCGCACCGCCCGCAGCACCGCGCGCGATTGACTAATACGCCGGCGATGGTCTGGCAGCCGGCGCATGCGCATCGCATTGAACAACTGCGACGCACATCGAAACAGCATGCCACTCACACCGTGTGAACGGGCCAGAACGGCTTCATAGCGCTCGCGCGGCGCACGGGAGCCGCCAGGTTTTCCATCCTCGATTCGCTCTTCTCTACCATCACCGGCCACGGTGCGCTTGACCCACCGCGCACGCGGATTCCCTGACGACCAACGCTGCCAATGTCCCCGTTTCATGATGCCGCTCCCATAAAATCCACTTCCTCACTACGCCGGCCCACCGGCGATCCCAGATACGCGTTGCTGATCTGCTTCCGACAATGCCCCAGCTGTTCGGCCACCTGCCGATAAGCGTCCGCCATGACCTCACGATCGATGAACAGCTCGCCACCCCGCACAGGCGGCTGCACCTGCGTGATATCAAAGTACAGATCACCGGCAAACTGGTGCCGCAAGCCATGCGGCGTAACGCCCAGGTCATTCTTGGTCAGCCCCACTGAACGCACCACATTCGAAAACAGGTCCAGCGACTGTTTCAAGGACAGTCCAGGATGGCCGATATGCCCCCAGTCCTGCCGAGCGAGACAGCGTGCGCGCGCCAGCGCTTGCCTCTGCTGGGCTGTGCGCACCGCGGCATAGCGCAGCCGGCCGCCCTTCGTCCCGCGCTTGATGCGCAAAAAACTAATATAGTGATCGGATCGAGGATGCTGGGCCGGCAAGGCATACGCCGGTACTTCGGCTGCGCGCGGGCAAAACATCACGGCTTCCTTGCGGCGCAGGCCAAAAGCGATCATCATCGCCAGCTGCCCTCCCACGTGGCTGTCCACCGCATCGACGGCGGCAATGACCTCATCGACGGCAAGACCATGGCTCTCCCACCCCTTGTCGATCAGCGCCCTATAGGAGCGGCGTACCAGCGCCGGATCGCTCACATAGCTCTCGGCACTGCGCACCAGACCCGGCTTGCCGATCCAGCTGGCGAAGACCCGGATAAAGCTCATTTGCTGCTGAATGTAGGCCGCGCTGCAGGGATACGCCCGGCGCGGTATGCTCATCGGCATGTCGAGCAACACATCGGCCGGTAACGGCTGCGCCGTCCAGTACGCCATCAACGCGCGCACGTGCCGTTCCGCCAGGTTCTCCGGTATGGGTTTAAACCCCAATGTGCGCAGCAAAGCGAAAATGCGGTACAAACCCTGGCTGCGCGCCTGTCTGGTGCTATGCGAAATCCCCTTCCCTGCGCTGGCATGCTTTTCATTAAACGCGTCCAGCACCGCATCGAGCTGCCCCCTCCATTGTGTGTTGTGGGTCATGACTTCTCCCTCCCGAAACTCAGGATTGTCGATTTGGCATGCTGCACTGTCTGGCGCGCATGCCCCCGGTGTGGCCTTCAACTGGCATCGGCGCCCGGCCTGCTGCGCCAACGAGGGAGATGTACTCTAGACGTTCCAACGCGCTGTCCCTATCTCAGCGTCGATGGCGGATTTTCTGTTTGCCCGAAGGCGCGGTGTCTTAAAAATGCTCATGCGAATAACCAGCGAATTTCTCCTTCTGTGTTAGTCCCCGCGTCTTGCGCGAGCAGTGCGGCGCTTGCGCCACAAAGACATTTAGGTGCCCCGGCCACTCTCAATTGAACCAGGACCTTGCCCCTCTTCCCTCACGGTCATCCCATCAGCCCTACCACCAGGCCGCTTCGTGATTGCGCACTAACCAGGTTGATCGAAGCTTCTCCGGCAACGTCACAACAAGGCACCGCGATAGGCTCTTCGTACAGCAGGAAGATTGAATAGGTGATAAATCACTCTCCTGCGGTTCGCGGCCGCAGGCGATACATCGACACTACCAGGATCGTAAATTAGCGACGGAGCGCCGCAAGGCCCTCTCCGATTTGACAAGCGTCTCTTGACGAGAAATCACGCGCGAGCATTTACCCCCGGCAGGGGCAGCCCGACCTACTTCTTCACTCACATACCACTCAACTCGACCGCAGGGCGCGGCCGATCAACTTCGCTTCGATAGACAGGTAACGACTGCAACGGCATACCACGCTTGCCAGCGCCACATTCGGAACGCGATGCTCCTGGAAGTGGGTCCAGACAGTCGTCACAGAATATGATCAGTTTTTTCGAATGTCAAGCCGATTTTCGGCGCTGAAAAATTGTGATTGAGGTCGAATTTATTTGGTAAGTGCCTCTGGCGAGGATTTCTCCCTATGAAGAACGCCGCGTCGCCATTCCTCTGATTGTAAATGGTATTGAACATCGGAACGGACTGAACCAGGTGCACAGTTGAACAACCAACGTACGTCTGCGGTGCGGCACGATTCCAGCGCAGATGCGATGCGCTCTCACGCCAGCATATGCCAATATAGCTGCGCCGCAGCGCGACTCCAGTCGCTCCCCAGCGCGTATGAATTCGCACTCACGACAAATTCTGCAAAAAGAGCCGGGCATTTCCCATGGAGTACGTACCACCCCGCTATTACTGTTGATCGCTTGCAGCAAACAGGAGGACGAAGTGGAACCCATCGTGCGGGCCGTGGACGTTGGCCGGGGAAACACCAAATTCATTGCAGCGGTCAGCGCTGGCGACGTGCGCTGCGCGATGTTCCCGTCACAGGCTCACCCATGTGAAACGGCCTATGAGCAAGAAACCTGGGGCACTAAACGCCGTACCATCTGCGTCCCGGTTGACGATTTGAACTACGAGGTCGGGCCAGACGCGCATCTGGCTTCCGATATCTTCAATGCCAATGTGCTGCAGCACGACAGCTACAGTACAACGCCCGAATATCTGGCTTTGCTACTGGGTGCACTGCATTACATGCGTCTTGACCGGATCGATCTCCTGGTACTTGGCCTACCCGTGGCCACGTATAAGCTCAAGAGGCAGGTGGCGGCGCTGGAACGCCGCGTGACCGGTGAACACGTCCTGGCCGAAGGCAAAAAGATCACGGTTGCGCGCGTCAAGGCAATTGCACAGCCGTCCGGGGCCTTGATGTATTGCGGACTGACCCATGGACGCCTTGCCCAGATGCGCAAGGAGAGAAATCTGATCATCGATCCGGGGCGGCGGACGTTTGACTGGCTGGTGACGCAAGGCATGCAACAAATTGACAAGCGCAGCCATTCGGTACCGCGCGGCATGTTTGACGTGCTCCACTCGATCACCGAAGGCATCAGCCGAACCACAGGCTCTCACTACCGGGAATATGACGCGATCGATGTGGCGCTGCGAACAGGAAAAAAGCCGGTCATCTTTCAAAAAGAATACGACATTGCCCAGCACCTGCCGCTCGCGCAGAAGATCCCGGAGCAGGCTGTCGCCGAGATGCTGCACTACGTGGGCGACGCTGCCGACATCAACAATATTATTCTGGTTGGCGGTGGCGCCTTCTTCTATCGCAAAGCACTGAAAACCGCCTTCCCGCATCACGAGCTGCAGGAACTCAAGGATCCGATCTTTGCCAACGTCAAGGGTTTTCAGTTTGCCGGCACGGAGCTGGCCAAGCAGGCCGACGCGTCATCGGCTCGGACAGGTGGCACGGCGCCGCTAAACATGGAGACTTAAACGATGGATACGCCTGGCACGATACGTTTGAGTGTAGAGCTGGAACGCGCGGACAACCCGCCCCTGTATGACGATCTCATCAAGTTTCCGAAGGGGCCGCGCCGCGTGAACCGTCTGCGCACCCTGGCCTATGCCGGACTGGTGATACAGCAATGCGGACAAACCACGTCGACCTCGGAGGCGCTGCGGCTCGGCAAGCCTATGACTGAACCGAACACGCCAAGTCAGGATACCGTCGTCGCCCTGGCATCGATGGAGCTTTTTGGCCCATCAAGAAGCGAATAGGAGTGGAAATGAAAAACGAAGAGCTACCTCGACTCAGTGCTAGCCAACTGGCTGAAATGGGATACTGCGAACGCAAGATCGTCCTGGCCGACAGATTTGGCCCGCGCTGCTCGTCCGAGCGCGAGCAGGCACGAGCCTATGGAGAGCTTCAACACGCGAAGTTCTTCATCGCAACGTTGAATTTGGACGCCGCTTCACTAACGCTCCCAAGCCTGCCGGAACGGGCGTTCATCAGGCCCAAGCAATTGGCTACACGCACTACCAGACTCCACAGGCGGCTGTACCAAATCATGCCGGCATGGCTATCGGCCGCGCGCAAGATGCGCTTTCACATGGGGAGATCCGTTCGGACGGTGTTTTTGCGTCTACGCGAACAACTGTGCTGGCCGCGACATCGGCAAGAGCAAAAGAAGCACCAGCCGCGCCTTCGCCTTGTCGCACGCACTCACGAAAAAAAATGAGCACTTCCACAGTTCTATCGACCCTCTTGCATGTGGGTTGGGTGCTTCTGTTGCTCTGTATTGTACGTGGAGTGAGACGGCATGCGAGGTGTCGAACGCGCCCCAGGTGGCTCCCGGACGAATTGCGTTACGCCAGCCTGGCTTACGCCGAGCAAACTTTCTCACTCGATCACCCCATCAAACTCATCGCGCGTGTTGATCGGGTCTATCGCCACAAAGGAAGACTCACGTTGATGGAGTACAAAATCCGTCGTGTTGAGCGCGTGTTCATGTCGGACGTGATCGAACTCTCTGTCCAAAAGATGATTCTGGAATTGGTAAGCGGAGCCAAGGTGAATAATTATGGCTTTGTCGTTGTTCAGCACCCTGAGATACCTGAGCGTAGAGCCATGAAGGTTTTCTTACTCAACCACAAACAAATTACCGCGCTTTATCACCGCAGAATGGCTTTATTGAATCAAACGATTTCAGCCGACCACGCGGAATCATCATCACAGTGTCGCCGATGTGAATTCATGAGAGAGTGCAAAACGTATCCTGAAAGTACGCCGTAAACCATATGGTGCTCAACGAGTGGCCTCTGTGAGTATCTAATCCAGTTGACACGCGCATCTGTATTTGCACTTTGGGTGAATCGCCACGAGTCTGCTAAACACCCGCGAGCCGTTCAAAATGCCTTCAATCAAACTCTACTGGCGAAAGCCTGTTATTAAATCGGTGACGGCGTTTCGGATTGTAGAACATCTCGATGTAGTCGAGGATATCCTGCCTGGCGTCATTCCTGGTTGCAGAGGTCTTGCGCTTGATGCGCTCACGCTTCAGCAGTTGGAAGTAGCTTTCAGCGACAGCATTGTCGTGACAGTTTCCACGTCGGCTCATGCTTGCTTCCAGCCGATGCGCAGTCAAGAAATCGCGCCAGTCCTTGCTGGTGCACTGCGAGCCCTGATCCGAATGAACCATCACAGGATCGTTATGGCTCAGGAGCGTCTACAATGGTCGTGGCGATTCAGAGCATCTAGTGCAGTTGCCGCACCCACTACGTTGTCTTACCGTAAGTCACTGTGCCGCTTGGCTACTGAACGCAGCGCTGGCTCGATTCCCCAAAGTTGATTGCAGGCCTGGTTCGTTAGACTCAGTCCACTTAGAACTTACTGAACATCACGAAACCTGGTTTCCAGTACGCCCAATAGATAACTGAGGGCTGCTCTTTGCGCGCTCTGCTTGGCCACGACAACGGGGCCTCCCTCTATAGGCGGGCCAAGAACGCAGCATGACGCCACTCCTCCAACATCCTGCTGGCCACAGGCATCCACTCCGAAGCTGAAATTTTTGGCTAAAAAAACCCGCCAACTGAGGGCGGGTTGAATTCAATTTTGGAGGAGTTGGAAAAGACGGCTAAAATATGCTGTACCGCAGCATAGTTTGCCAATCATCATTTGTAATGAGATGCATCGCAGGTGAGAATACTGTCATCACTTGCTTTCAATGCATCGCCATGGGCCCTGACGAGGATAACGTGAGCCGCTCAATCATCGCCTGAACGGCCTTCATCTGTGGTGCGCTCTTGTATGCATAATTTGGCCCCGTGTAACCATACCAATCCCAGCAGCCTTGGGGATTAAGCGGTTGTGAATCGTTCACTTGCGGATAAAGCATGATTATGTTGTTGCTATCGGCCCAGTCGTTATAACTGCTTTTCCCGTAGAAGTCGTCGCCGACAACCTTCTCCGACTGTAGGCAACCATGAAAAGCAACATGCACTTTACAGCTGACACCTTGGGTACAACTTGCTGGTACGTACGCATAGGCATCGTCAGCCATACTGGTCGATGTATCGGCGAACTCACGCTGATTGAATGTTAGCAGCTGGCCTGTCCGTATCTTGGCGGGAGGATTGAGCGGCCCATAAATATGGGAAAGTATTGCACCGGGTTGGTCATATGCCGCCTTACCTACTGTGCACTTACTGACGAAGGGGGCCTTGTTTGCACTACAGGTATTTCCAAAACTTGGTGTCAACAACGCATGCCCAGACGGCACTTTATTAACATAGACCAGATTTATGTTTGGCACACCAACACCTTTAAAAAAATCGACCGTGGCATTAACAGCTGACTGATACACCACCGTATCCTTGGTGCCACTAAAAACGTAAACGCGGCTTTTTTGCAAGCTAATTAGTGGATCGATGTCTCCGTTTAACGCGAAAAGTTGGGCCGCCGCCACCATTAAGTTGGGATTGGGTGGAAAAAACGGAACTGTTCCCATGCAGATGCCGGCATAGGTTAGTAGGAAGTTCGAAGCGCAATAATATGGGCCGCCTGCCACTATTCCTGCCCCGGAGACCGAGGCTGAGTATGCGACTTGGTATTGCACTGCCATAAACGCGCCTGACGACAGACCAGACACGGATGTACCTTCAGGACTTGCACCCACACCCGGAAGTGGGGCACTCGCCTGAAGCGATGGGGAAATACCAAGTGCCAGCAACATTGTGATCGTAGAGGAAAGTAATTTCATAGCAACTCCTACATGGCAAATCATAGGAATGAAGGCGCTAACGTGCCCTCATCGCGGAATTGACGCACTGCAGCACACAGTACAATCGGATACTCCCACGATTAGTATCATTGCAGTTTAATTATTATTTTTAGTGGTAAAAATACAAATTCCAAAATGCATCGAAAATTGTAAAAATATTTATATTTTCCATTCTTAGTACAAAAAACGACCGATACAATCGCCAGACTCCAGATAACTACTTGGTTTCCATGACAATGGACAATAAATTTAATTAATATAGTTTATGTAATTTCCGCTTATCGCTACTGTCAACCTATTCATTGCTTCTGGCGCAAGTTTCACATATTTGTGTGAAAGACTCTGGTCAGAGATGGTTAGCTTTTCCCTCCGTGTAGACTGCCTTGTGCATGCTGGGCCTGCCCACGACAACGGGAGCTCCCTCTGTAGGCAAGCAGAGAACGCAACATGACACCACTCCTCCAAATGTCCAATTGGCCGCAGGCTTCCGCCCAAAGCTAAAAGTTTGGGCTAAAAAAAACCCGCCAACTTGGGCGGGTTGAGTCCAATTCTTTGAGGAGTTGGAGGAGACGAATCAATTATGCTGCGCCGCGCCATCCTTCGCCAATCATCATTTGTAATGAGATGTATCACTGCTGAGAATGACATCCGAGTCCGACATGGCCATGTTTGAGTCCTTCGGCGGGAGTGGTACTATCTCCGAGTATTGGCCCAGCAATTGCGTAGAAAAATGGCAGTTGAATTTGTCCGCAGATGACGTGGACAGCACTGTGGATAAATCATGCATTTGGACGGGAGAGCGAGCGTCGCGGGGGGCGTAGCGATTGCTTGATTTTCTAGCAATATCCAGTCAACGATTCTTGGTTCCTATCTGGTGCCTTGCCACCTGACCTCAAGCTCCCCACCTACGTATTCAACCGCTCTCGGACACTTCGCTCACAGCCAAGCAAACCGTTGGCCGAAGTGCAAGGTCGTCTCAAAGTCAGTACGAACGAGACCGATGTAACCGAACTCCAAATAAAGAAATTTTACTTGTTAGTTTGACATTTCTCGCTACACTTAAAATTGATCTTTCATCCCGTTCAACGTAAAGGAGGTGCCATGAACATCCTCGTTCAGTACGAATTTCGTCCGCAGCCCGGCAGCAATTTCATCAATCTGATAGAAAGCGTCAAGGTCGTTGCTGCATTGTGGCGTAAGTATGGCGCAGAACCATCATTATGGAGTGTGAACGTTGGCGAAGCTGGGAACTTGTCATTCACAGTCCCTTTTGCAACATTTGCTGACTATGGCAAATGCATGGACGCATTGACTGCCGACCCGGATTTCCGCCTGTGGCAGACACAGAACTCGGATGCTGGAAATGGGCAGTGGATACGCAGCAACCTGTATCGTCACATGTCAATTTGAGAAACGTTACCTGAGTGTATGTGCGGTGTTACCGGCTCTATCATATTGGCGATATCCTGATGAATTATGTTGAGCGAACTGAGCTTGGTTTTGTCGCGTTGTTGATCAAAGGGCGAAGTTATCCGGGCATGGCACTTCTGCCCTTAAACTGGACGGCCCTATCCTGCCAGAGCATAAAATTAATCGGCGAGCGGCATCATCACTGTGTGATCCATTACGAACTGGCCCTTGCTGATCATGTGCATGAGCTCAATGCCGGCAATTACGGAGGCGGCCGAGTGGAATGATGTGAAGTTGAGCATCGGCTTGGTCACTCGCTTGATGGCGCGGTGGTTCTGTTCCTCGATCTTGATGAACGGCAGCAATCCTAAACACCGTGTGTCGGTGCGCATTCTGGCAACGACTTCGTCCGTGTAATAAACCTTTCTCGTAGAGCAAGTCATCATGGAACTTCCTCCAACCATACATTCTCGGGTCACTTCGTAGCCCTAGCGGTCGCGTAACCCAAAGCATCGGTAGCGATTCAGTCATATATGCTTTACAAGTTCAACCAGCCTTGAGCTTCCCGCAAAAAAAAAAGCGTCCTAGAGCACCCGCACCCTGTGCTGGAAGGTGTAGCGCGCCAGCGCGGCCTGGAATGCCGCCGTGTCGCCCGCGGCTCTCCATTCGATGACGGTGCCGTGCCGCTCATCGGGGCGCGCTTCCAGCGTCAGCAGCTCGAGCTGCAAGGCGCTTGCCTCCGCCTGTACGACGGACAGGATTTCGCGCCGCAGCAAGTCGGGCTTGAAGATTTTCCCCACCGTCGTGGTCGGCAATGCCGCCATGATATGGATGGCCTTCGGCAGCGCGGCCCGTTCTGGTATGTGCTCGAGCGCAAATTGCTGCAACTGCTCCGGCGTGGCCGTCGCGCCCGGATGCAGCTGGACATACGCGACGGGAAGTTCGCCCGCATAGGCGTCGGGCCGTCCCACGGCGGCGGCCAGCGCCACCGCCGGATGGCGGCACAGCGGCTCTTCGATCCACTTCGGATCGATATTGTGGCCGCCGCGTATGATCAATTCCTTGGTCCTGCCCGCAAGCCAGACATGGCCATCCGCCTCCATGCGGCCCAGGTCGCCGGTATTGAACCAGTCCTGCTGCCTGCCCTCCCCGTCCGGGCAGGTTACCCAGATGCCCCGGTTGTGCACGGGATCGAGATAGCCCTTGAACAGATTCGCCCCCCGGATCAGCAAGGTGCCTATCTCGTCGGCTTGCGCCTCGCGTACATAGGCGCCATGCGCATCGAGGATGGCGATGCGTACGCCTTGCCACGGCAGGCGCAAGCCGATCGACCCATAGCGGTAGTCGCCGCCCGGGATGTTCAGAGTCGATACGCAGCCGCCTTCCGTCAAGCCGTAGCCTTCGCCGATGCGGATGCCAAAGGTGTCCATGAAGCGCTTGAACAGTTCCTGCGGCATGGGCGCCGCGCCGCAGATGCCAAGCCTGACGCAGGACAAGTCCAGTTCCGCGCTGGGCGCCTGCAGCAGCGCCGCATAGATCGTCGGCACGCCCGAAAACGCCACCACCCGGTGATGCGCAACGATTTCCCAGAACAGGGAAATGAGCTGCGGCGCGCGGTAGCCTTGTGGCGTGGCCAGCAGCACATGGCCGCCATGGCTCCAGCTCGACAAGCCCGTCACCAGCTGCGCATTCACATGGAACAGGGGCAAGCCGCAAAACATGGTGTCGCCCGGGCGCATCAGCGCATCGCCGATCACGGCCGTCACCTGCAGCGCATTGGCCACCTCCGTCAGATGGGTACGCACGGCGATCTTTGGCATGCCGGTCGTGCCGCCCGTGCAAAAATAGGAGGCGATGTCATCCAGTGCCGGCGCTGCGAAATCGAGCTGCTGCGCGCTTTCGCGCATCAGCAGGCTGTGGAAATCGTGCACGGGCAAGTTGACCTGCAGCGGCGCGGCCTCGCCTGCGCCCTGCGCCGCCGTCCCATAGTGCTCGGTCGACACGGCCACGATGGCTTGCAGGCTGACGATGCCGGCAACGGCTTGCGCCACCTTGTCCCACAGCTCCTGGCCGCTGGCGGGCGCCACGGTGACCACCAGCCGCGGCTGCGCGGCTTGCAGCAATTGCCCGATGGTGCCGGCTTCCAGCATGGGATTGATTGCCATCACGATGCCGGCCGTTTCGCCACCCCAGATCGTCCAGTGGGTTTCCGGCAGGTTCGGCAGGATGAAGGCGACCAGCTCGCCCCGCTCCAGGCCCAGCTTGCGGAACATGTTCGCCGCGCGCGTGATCTGTCCCAGATTCTCGGCATGGCTCCAGACGTGCGGTTGCGCATAGTCCTGTGCGCGCATGAAAAAGGACAGCGCCGGCGCATCGGGCGCAAGCACCGCGCCCCGCCGCAGCAAGTCATAGGTATTGGCGACGCCATCGATCGGCAAATCAAGGACAGCCTCAAGGGCCAGCAAGTCGCCGATGCTGGCGAGGGAGGTCAGAGAAGGCAGCATGGGGGCCGGCAGGGAGATTTGCATCATGAGTCCGTTACAAGGTAGGCTGAACAGCGGTCAGCGGGGAGCATACCGCAATGTCGGCGCGCCTGGCCAGCGCAGCGTCGGCCATGCGTGCGCGCACGTGGCCGTAGCCGCGTATGCCCTCGGGCCAGGAAGCCAGTTCCAGCATCTGCTCACCGCTGTCCCGCCCTTGCGCGATGCGCGTCAGGTCGTCTTCATAGAGGTTGCGGATACGCCGGTTCAAGGCCGCTTCGGCGCCACGCGCAAACGGGTCGAGCTTCCCGCCGCGCAGGAAACGCAGGCTGGCCAGCAGGCGGAAGGCCGGCAACACCCAGGCGCCCACGGCCGTCTTACGCACCTGTCCCGTGGCCGCATCGGTCTTGCCGAACGGCCCGCCCGCCAGGTGGAAGCGGATCTGGAAGTCGCCCTCGAAGCTGCCGGCCAGCGACTGGCGGAACTCCTTGCGGCTATACAATCGCGCCACCTCGAATTCGTCCTTAACGGCCAGCACGCGGAAATACTGCGTGGCGGCCTGGCGCAGGATCTTTTCCGACGCCGCTTCCTGGCCCAGCGCCGCGCGCAAGCCATGTATCCGCTCGCGGTAGAGCGCGGCCAGCCCCGCATCATGGTACACCTGCAATCTGGCGCAACGGTCTTCGATCAGCGCGGGCAAGCTGGGTTGCTGCGCCCGCGCGAAATGGACTTGCTGGGCCGGCAGCACCTGCCGCCGCACGCCGGCCGGGTCGTGGATCAGCCAGCGGCCCACATCGAACGCGCGCAAGTTGGCCTTGACGGCCACGCCGTTCAGCTCTATCGCCCGGCGCATCGCATCCAACTTCACGGGCAGCAAGCCCTGTTGCCAGGCGCAGCCCAGCAACAGCATGTTCGACAGGATGGCGTCGCCCAGCAGCGCTTGCGCCAGCGCCGAGGCGTCAACGAAATGCGCGCGCTCGCCCAGCACGCTGCGCATGCCTTGCGCCAGGCTGTCCGCATCGGCAGACCAGTCGGGCTGGCGCGTAAAATCGCTGGTCGGCACCACTTCCGTATTCACGATGGCCCTGGCCAGGCCAGGGCGCAGGCGCGACATGGCTTCGGCGCCGGCCGCCACGATCAGGTCGCAGCCCAGCAGCACATCGGCTTCGTGCTCGCCGATGCGCGCCGCGTGCAGCTCGCCGGCGGTGGGCGCCAGGCGGATGTGCGACGCCACCGCGCCGTATTTCTGCGAAATGCCCGTCAAGTCCAGCGAACTGCCCGCCTTGCCATCGAGGTGCGCCGCCATCGTCAGCACGGCGCCGATGGTCACCACGCCCGTGCCGCCGATGCCCGCGACGAGCAGCGATACGGGCTCGAAGCGGTCGGCGATGGCGGGGCTGGGCAACGACGGAATCGTCAGCGCCGCTGCGCCGCCCGCCTTGCGCAAGGTCGCGCCGTGCAAGGTGACGAAACTGGGGCAAAAGCCTTGCACGCACGACAGATCCTTGTTGCACGACGATTGGTTGATCTTGCGCTTGCGCCCCAGCGGCGTGTCCAGCGGTTCGATCGCCAGGCAGCCCGACTGTTCGCCGCAGTCGCCGCAGCCTTCGCACACTTCCGGGTCGATATAGGTGCGCACCTGTGGATCGGGCAACTGGCCGCGCTTGCGCAAGCGGCGCTTTTCCGTCGCGCAGGCCTGGTCGTAGATCAGCACGGACAGGCCGGGATAGGCGCGCAACTCCTGCTGCACGCGCTCCATCGCCGTGCGGTCCCAGATGGGCACATTCAGCGCCTGGCGGCGCTGCGCGTACGCGGCCACGTCGTCCGTGACGATGACGATCTTGCGCACGCCTTCGGCCTGCAGCTGTGCCACCGCCTTGTCGACGCTGATGTCGCCATCGATGGGCTGGCCTCCCGTCATCGAGACAAAGCCGTTGAACAGCAATTTGTAGGTCATCCGCAAATTGGCCGCCACGGCCTGACGGATGGCCAGGTAGCCGGAGTGGAAGTAGGTGCCGTCGCCCATGTTGGCAAACACGTGTTCCTCGTCCGTGAACGGCGCCTGCCCCATCCACATCACGCCTTCGCCGCCCATGTGCGATACCGTATTGGTTTTCAAGGGGTCGTTCAGCATGGCGATGGTATGGCAGCCGATGCCCGCCAGCGCCCGGCTTTCCTGCGGCAGCCGGGTCGAAATGTTGTGCGGACAGCCGGCGCAAAAGCTCGGCTTGCGCAGCGGCACGGCACCGGCCGGCGCCTGGCAGGCGGGCGCGCGCTCTTCCGCCACGGCCATCCCCAGCAGTTTCGCGATGGCGGCGCTGATCTGCCCCGTGTTGAGTTCATAGCAGATGGGCAGTTCCGGCCGTCCCCGCAAGCTCGACCATTCCGGCGCGCCGTCGAATTTGCCCCGCACCACGGGCGGCGGCGACAGGCGCGCGTCGAACAGGATCGATTTGAGCTGGGCTTCGAGCAGCGGGCGCTTTTCCTCGACCACCAGTATCGTTTCCAGCCCCTGCGCAAAGTCGCGCACGATCTGGTCTTCCAGCGGCCACACCATGCCGATCTTCAGCAGGCGCAGGCGCTGCCCGGCCGGCCCGTCCGCGGTGACGCCCAGGCGCGTGAGCGCCTGCATGGTATCGGCATACGACTTGCCGGCCGTAATGATGCCCACGCGCGCCTGCGGCGCCGGCCACACGAGCTGGTTCAGGCCGGCCATCCGGGCAAACGCCACGGCAGCCGGCAGCTTGTGCACATACAGCCGCTCTTCCGCCGCTGGCGCCATTTCGAACTTGCGGATGTGCAGGGAAGTGCCCGGCGTGGCCGCGGCCGGCGTGGGCTGGGGCAGCGGCGCCAGCTGGCCCACCGTCACTTCCGCCGCCGACTCCACCACATCGGTCACCAGCTTGATGCCCACCCAGCAGCCCGTCTGCCGCGACATCTCGATGCCGCGCAGGCTGAAATCGAGAATATCCTGCACATTCGCCGGGTACAGCACGGGAATGCCGGCCGCGATCAGCGCAAAGTCCGACTGGTGCGCCGTGGTGGACGACTTCGCGCTATGGTCATCGCCCGCCAGCACCAGCACGCCGCCCAGCGGCGAGGTGCCGGCAAGGTTGCCATGCTTGAGCGGATCGCCGGCGCGGTCCACGCCGGGACTCTTGCCATACCAGATGCCGAACACGCCATCGACCCGGGCGCCGGGAAAACTGCCGACGAACTGGCTGCCCCAGACAGCCGTGGCGGCCAGATCCTCATTCACGCCGGGCTGGAAGTGGACTTGCGCCGCCTTCAGGACGGGCGCAACGCGCCACAGCTCCATGTCGAAGCGGCCCAGCGGCGAGCCGCGGTAGCCGGAAATGAAGCCGGCCGTATTCTTGCCCTGGGCGGCGTCGAGCCGGCGCTGGTCCAGCGCGATGCGCACCAGCGCCTGGTTACCTGTCAGATAGACTTGGCCCTTTTCCAGCAGGAAGCGGTCATCGAGGGACGTGGGCTGGGCCTCGGCTTGTGGTGTGATGCGAGCGTTCATGGGATCCGGATCTTCAAAGTGGTCAATGGATGGTCAAGAGAGATAGTCAATAGTCATGGCTGTATTGCAGGCCGATGATCTGCTGGCGCGTGCCGATGCTTTCCCGCCCGGACGAGCCCATGGCGACGGCCAACGCGGAGGGGCCGCTGCGCGTGTCCTGCGGCGCATACAGGTAATACGCGGACCACTGCGCGCCGCCGCCCGCATAGCCGGCGCCCAGCGTGTAATGGCGGCGGAACGTGGATGGCGAATTGATGTTGGCCGAGGTGCTGGCGCTGGCAAATGCGGCCGTGTTGTACGACAGGCCCGCCGACAGGTGCAGGCGCGGCGTGGCCTGGTAGCGCACGCCGCCCTTGTAGACATTCATGTTTTCCCAGCCGTTGCCGGCGCCGCCCGTGCTGCCGAACGGATTGCCGCCGTCGAAAGGCCGGTTCGCCAGCGCCGCCACGCCCTTGTAATTGATGCGCTGGTAGTCGGCCAGCAGCGACAGCTGCGGCGTGGCCGCCAGGGACAGGCCGATCAGATAGTTTTCCGGCACGTCGAAGCGGCCCGCGTCGGCCAGCAAGCCCCTGTATTTACCGAACTCGCTCATGCGCACGCGGGGCGACCAGGAAGCGCCCAGGCCCAGCTGCTCGCTGGCACGCCAGTAGGCGCCCAGGCGCAGCCCCAGTCCGTGGGCCGTCGCCGTGCCCTGGTTGCTGACCCGCCCCGGCGACTGCGAGGAAGCGGCCAGCATCTGCAAGCCTTCCGCCTTGAACAGCTGCCCCACCAGCAGCAGCGAGGCGCCCAGCGACACGTCGGGCGCCACCTTCATCGACACGCTGGGCGCGACGATCAGCTGGCGGATGCTGACGCCCGTCCTGCCCGCGCCGCACATGGCATTGCCCAGCGTGCCGGGACAGGCCGTGGTCGATGCCGGCAAGAAGGTCGAGGCGCCATTCGCATAGGCGACCACGCTGACCGACATGGCAGGACTGATCAGGGTGCCATAGGCGAACTCGCCCACGGGTTCGAAAGCCCGCTCGCTGTCCGTGTGCGTGTCGAGCAGAGGCGCGGCGGCGGTGCTGCGCGACATGCGCGTCCTGCCCTGGATGATGGCCATGCCCGCTTCCAGGCGTTCGCCGGCCCCGTCGATCCATATGGTGGTGGCGGGATTGCTGGCGCCGCCCAGCACTTCGCGCGTGACGGCCGCCGACGCGCCGCCGACGCCGCGCGCTTCGGCGCCATAACCGACCTGGAAAAAGCCATTGTCTGCCTGGGCCAGGGTGTGCGCGAGCGCGCCGGCCATCGCGATGGCCAGATGTTTCGTTTGCATGCAAGTCTCCGTTATTTATAATTTTTGGATAACACTCTTCCTGAAACGTCTGCGCTAACTACCCTCCTTCCTGTTTACCGATGATGTTCGCGAGCGAGCCCAGGCCGTCGATGGCCACCTCGACCCGGTCGCCGGCCGCCAGGAAGCGCCATTGCTCGATGCCCGCGCAATTGGGCACGCAGCCCGTGGCCAGCAATTCGCCCGCCTGCAAGGTCTCGTTCCATGACGCGTACTCGACGATGCGTTCTATCCGGTGGCTCATCGAGGCCGTCGTGCCGCTGCCCCGCAATTCGCCGTTCACGCTGACCGTCACCTGCAGCGCGTGCGGGTCGGCGATGTCGTCGCGCGTCACCAGCCAGGCCCCCAGGCTGTTGCTGCCATCAAAGTCCTTGCCCTTGGCCGGTCCCGCGCTGGGGCGTGCCCCCATTTCCTTCATCAATTGCGAGCGTTCGGAAAAGTCGTTGAAGATCAGGTAGCCGAACACATGCCGCATCGCCTGGCCGGCGGGGATGTTCTTGCCGCCACGGCCGATGACCACGCCCAGTTCCGCCTCGTAATCGAGCATGGGGCCGGACGAAGGCGGCGTGATCGTGTCGCCCGG
The DNA here is from genome assembly GCF_002735765.1 of Janthinobacterium sp. BJB304. Taxonomy (NCBI): domain Bacteria; kingdom Pseudomonadati; phylum Pseudomonadota; class Betaproteobacteria; order Burkholderiales; family Oxalobacteraceae; genus Janthinobacterium; species Janthinobacterium sp. BJB304. Next base: position 8,317 of record NZ_PDZN01000031.1, on the reverse strand, counting down.
GCCGGACAGGTTCAGGCGCACGCCCTTGTAGTACGCGGGCGCGGCATAAAAGGATGGCGGAATTTTGAACAGCGCGCGCAGCAGAAGGGACGCCAGCGGATTCTTCTTGCGCTTGAGTATCTGGCCGAAGGCGTTCTTCAGATGCTGGGCATAAACGCTGAAACAGCGGATTTGCGGCGGCTGCAAGGGCAGCCCCAGCGTGACGGCATGCACTGCGTGGATGTGCGCGCTGACGGATGCTTCAAGCAGGCGCCCCAGGCTGGCCCGAATCGCGGGCAAGGTAGCCGCCTCGTGCTCGATGATGGCCAGCAAGCTGGCGAAGCGCGCATCGGACGCATGCAGGGCCGTGAGGTCGAGCAGGCAGCCCCCGTCGAGCGCCACGCCCGCATGGCGCTCGATGCCCGGCGCGGAAAAGCTGCACAGCCTCATGGCAGCGTGACGAAACGCCGGCTGACGACATTGCCCGCGCCGAGCAATACCTGGTCAGCATCGCCCTGGCGGTGCCGCTCCAGCAGGTAGTCGGGGTCGAATTCCACGCCGATGGCGTTCTTTTCGAACGCCCCCGAGTGAAACCACACGTCGAGTTCTTCCTGGCTGGAGAAGTTATCCACCTGCAGTTCCACCTGCACGCCGTCCGGGTCGCGGAAATACATCGACGTCGTCGGCCCGTGGTTGATGCACCAGACGGGCGTGATGTCGATCTTCTTCAGGCGCTCGTAGGTGTGCAGCAGGTCGTCGAGCGAGGCGTAGGTGAACGCCACGTGGTCGAGCCCCGTGCTTTCGCGCCGTTTCGAGCTGAAATTGGCCGTATTGATCAGGGCCAGGCGGTGGTGTTCCTCGTCATACGACAGGAAGCACAGCAGCTCGTTGCGGAACATGATCCGCGCGCCCAGCACGATGCCCCACCAGTCGATGGTTTCCTCGAAATGGCGCGAGGCCAGCACGATGTGCGCGAGCTTGGCCGGCTGGCGCGCCTGCGGGTCGGGACAGGGAATCGGGAATTGCTGCATGGTATGGCTCATGGTGTCTCCTTGGTGGGGTCTGTCCTGCGCATCAAGATTGGTAGTTATTGTGGGAAAACAGGGTGGCAAAGACGTCCGCCAGCGCTTGCGCGGGCGCGGCGCAGCGATGGCGGCTGCGCCACACCACCACGCCGTCGCCGCGCACCAGCAGCGCGCCGTCCGGCGCCATTTCCAGCGCCTGCGCGAAGGCTGGCGCGGCGAGGCGCAACTGGGCCGCGTCGCTGTCGTCGATGCAGGGACAGGCGATGCGTATGCCCCATTGCGCATTGACGGCATCGAGTGCGGCCAGCCATGCAGGCCGTTGCGAGGCCTGCACCAGCAGGGTCAGCGGATGCTGGCGCGCCAGGTCGCGCGTGGAAAGGTCGCTGCCGCGCTGCCCGCTCCACGCGTGGGGAATCAGGCCGCCGGGACTGGTGGTGGGCCAGTACTCGGTATGTGCGTTCGGCGACCGGGGATGCGGATGCGGCTCGCGGCAGACAAAACCGCAGGACAGGGCATGGCCCAGGTCCATGCCCAGCGTGACGAACACTTCGCGCTGCCTGTCGATCGCGCGCCGCACGCGGGTGCGCAGCACGGCGCCGTCGCCCGACGCCTCGGCCAGCCTGGCCAGCGGTTTCAGACCGCCCGCCAGCAAGCCGCCGACCAGCTTGCGCGCCAGTGCGCGCGGCAGCAGGCGCACGGGGGCCGATGCCGACAGCGCGGCCAGCTTGCCCAGTCCCGCGGGATCGAGCCCCGCCGCCGCCATCACCTGGTCCGACAGGCCGGACAACTCGCGCGTGCGGCGCGCATGGTCGTCGATGCTCTGCCGGCGCTCGCTCGCATAACTGTCCAGCAAGACGTCGCGCAAGACGGCCGCATCGCCGGCGCGCAACAGCAGCGCCAGGCGCCAGGCCAGGCTGGCCGCATCCTGGATGCCGTGGTTCATGCCGAAGCCGCCGATGGCGGAAAAACCGGCCGCCGCGTCGCCGATCAGCAGCGCGCGGCCGCGCCGCAGCGTCGCCGCCCGGCGCAATTCCATATTCCACGGCCGCACCGACATCAGCTCCACGGGCACCCCAGCGTCGCCGATGGCCGCGCGCACCATGGCCAGCGCCTGCACGTCGCCGATGTCGGCCGCCGTCAGCAGCGGCGGCAGCACGGCGCAGCTGAGTACCCATTCGCTGTCGTCGGCCGTGTGCGCGGACAGTGCGCCGGCGACGCCGGCGTTGAGTATCCAGTACAGGGGGCTGGGCCGGGCCGACGTCAGGTGCGCCAGATTGGCCCGGAAATGTATCTGCACCACCGCTTGCAGCGGCGTCGCCGCCGAAGCGATGCCGAGCGCCTGGCGCGTGCTGCTGGCCGCGCCATCGGCGCCGATCACGTAGCGTGCCGCGCGCCGCGCCGTCTTGCCGCTCGCGCAGTGCGCCAGGGTCAGCGTGGCCGCTTGCGCGTCCTGCGACAGCGCGACCAGCGCATGCCCGGGCAAAAATTCGATCAGGGGCTGCGCCAGCACCTGCGCACGCAGGATGGGATCTGCCACGTTCTGCGACAGGTGCAAGGGACGGCAAGGGCTGCATGCCAGCAAGGCCGCCGTGTGGGCGGGATCGCCGAGCGGCACGCAGCGGCCCAGGTCCACGCCGGCCAGCGACGTGCACCAGGTGATGTAGCGTAGCTTGAGCGGCGGCGCGCTCGCTTCCCTGAAGTCGTCCGCCAGCTCCGGCGCGATCGAACGCAGCACTTCCATCGAGCGTATCGACCAGACGTTGCCGCGCGGATGCGGGTCCGCTTGCGTGTTGCGCTCCACCAGCACGCTGCGGATGCCATATTCGGCTAGCAGCAGCGCCAGCACGGAGCCGGCCGTGCCGGCGCCGACGATGGCGACAGGCGCCGTTTCGCCGCCGCGCACGCGGTGGCTATCTGTTTGAGTTGAAATCACGGCGATACCTTCAGTGAAGAACGGTCGCCCGGGCGGGCAAACCGAGATGGAACAGGCTGGCAAAGATGCCGATCAGGTCATCCGCTTGCGGCAGGTCCACGTGCACATGGCGCCAGGCGATATGGCCGTCCGGGCGCACGAGGAACAGGCCATCGGGCTGCTCCTGGTTGAAGGCGGCCAGGCGGCCGGCCTCGTCAGGATGAACGAGCGCGTCGAGATCGGCCGCGTGCAGCGCCACGCCCAGCACTGCGGCAGCCTGGCGCACCAGGGCATGCACGGCGCCGGCATGGCGCCCCATGCCCGCCAATACGAAGCGTTCACCGCCAAGCAGGCTGTGCGACGACAGTTTTACGCCAACGGGCGCCGCCAGATGAAAGTGAGGAAAGCGCGCGCCGGGGTGGAACGATGGCAGGTGCTCCAGCACCGGGTCGCCAGCCAGCGGCGCGCGGCTGCCGTCGCCGATCACGGCCGCGCTGCGGTACAGGTAGCCCAGGTCCAGACCTATGGTATTGAAATGGGCGAACTGGTTTTCCGCCGCCTGCTGCACGCGCTGTCTTTGCAATGCATGCGGGCCGCCGGCCGCCAGTTGCACCTTGTCCGTGCGCGCCTCGATGGGAGCCACCAGCAGCTTCTTGACGCCGCTGCGCACGGCGCGCGGCAGGATCCGCGCCGCCAGGCTGGCGCGCAGCCTGGCCAGACGCGGTAAATGGTCCATGTTCAAGCCCAGGGCGTCGCTCACTTCGCGCATCTTGTGGTGGTTCACTGTGCTGGCCTGGCCATTCGCCAGCGCCACCGGCCGCCTTTCCTCTTCATAGGTCTGCAGCAGCGCCTGCCCCGCCTTGCCCTGGATGACCAGCGCCAGCTTCCAGGCCAGGTTGTGCGCGTCGGCCGCGCCCGTGTTCAGGCCCAGGCCGCCCGTGGGCGGGAAGCGGTGCGCCGCATCGCCGACGAGGAAAACCCGGCCGTGGGCGTAGCGTTTCGCCGTGTGCGACTGCATGGTCCAGCTGGAAGTGGAGGTAACGCGCAGCGGCATGGCGTCGTCGCCCAGCGCAGCCCGCAAGATGCGCTCGCAGCGCTCGACGGGATAGTCGCGCGGCGATTCGCAGGCGGGAAAATACGGTGTCATGAACACCGAGTAGCGGGACGCGTCGTGCACGATGAAGGTGCCGGGACAGCGGGCCGACATGATCCAGAACAGGATCGATGGCCGGTCTTGCACCAGGTGGCGGATATCGCCCTCGAAATTGATGGTAATTAAATTTGCCAGGTCCGTCTGGCCCTCCATCGCGATGCCGCACTCGCGCCGCACACGGCTGCCGGCGCCATCGGCCGCGATGATCCAGCTGCTGCGCACGCGGTATTCCTTGCCCGTGGCGCCATCCTTCAGGCGCGAAATGGCGTGATCTTCGTAGTGCTGCGCGCCCAGCCAGGTCTGGCCGAACGCCGTGCGGCACGGCACGCGCCGCGACAGGTGCTGGAACAGCAGGCGCTCCAGCTGGTGCTGCGGGATATTGCGCGTGATCTTGCCGCTGGAGCGCGCCAGCTTTGCCGCATACGCGGGGCCGCCGATATCGATGCTGGCTAGGTCGCCGCCGGCCAGGGTGCGGCGCCACGTCACATGGCTGGCGCCATCCGCGTGCGTGGCGATGCCGGCCAGCTCGTCGTCGCCGATGCCGATTTCCGCGAGGATTTCCAGCGTGCGGCTGTTGATGACATGGGCCTGCGGCGCCAGGTGCAGATCGTCGCGCTGCTCCACGATCAAGGATGCGATGCCCCGGTCCGCCAGCAAGGCGGCCATGAGCATGCCTATGGGGCCGGCGCCCACGATGAGCACCGGTACGTCTGTTTCATGCATGTCTGTCTCCTGTCATGACGGTCGGTCCGCCACGTCAATTTATATGAGTATCAGTACAGCTTATATAGTTATAAGTTTGAAGTCAACAGCAATTCCACGGCACGCATCGGACGACGGCGCGCGGCTTGCGCGCCGTATAATGGCGCGCAAGCGGGCAGCGTTGCGGCTGCGCGACAGGATGAAATGGAATCCGGGCGGAACGGCCCGGTGGCGTGACCTTCAATGAAAAATATGACAGCAGACGACAAGCAATCCACACAAGCCGGCCCCGCCTGGAGAGCCGCGCTGTTCAATGCCGACACGCCGCCGGCGACGGCGCCGGAAGCGAATGGCAAGCAAAGGCTGATACAGGCGGCCGAGATCGAGTTCTCGCAGAAGGGCTATGAAGGCGCGTCCGTGCTGTCGATCGCGCAGCGGGCCGGCGTCAAGCAGCCGCTATTGAATTACCATTTCGGCAGCAAGGAGGGCTTGTGGCGCGCCGTCGTGGCGGGCGCGTATGCGGAAGCGGAAGAGTTTTCCCGCACGGTGGACCAGACATTGGCGTCGGCCGACCCGCTGGCGCACTTGAAAGCGCAGTTGAAGACCTTTGCCGTGATCAATGTGCTGCATCCGGCCGCGCATGCGCTGGTCTTCAAGGAAGTGGCCCAGGGCGGTCCCAGGCTGGACTGGATCATCGCTACCTATATGAAGCCCTTCCACGCGCGGCTCGACGCGCTGATCCTCGAATGCCAGGAACAGGGGCTGCTCAAGCGCTACCCTGTCGAGTATGGCAGCATCATGATGACCGGCATGCTGACCTCCGTGCAATCGTCGATGAACCTGCTCAAGGGCATCTACGGCATCGATACGATGACGGCGCAGCAGGCGGAATTGCACGCCGACCAGCTGATCGACGCCCTCTTCGACGGCGTCGCCCTGCGTCCGGCCTAGTTTGGCCTAATTCTCGCCCTGGGCGGATGGGCCGGCATCGGCTTGCGATGGAGATCGCGCCAGGCACAGTTCCAGTCTGGCGATCAGGGCGCGCACTTCGTCGTGGCTCTGTTGCACAATTTTCCGCCAGCGACGCCTGAATCGCGGCTCGGGGAAACTGTCGGCAGGTATGCACCTAGCAAACCGACGTATCGAACGACCAACTGGACGGAGTACAACACGGCGTTGAAGGTGCGTGGTTCGCTGCTCATCTGGCCGGACCAGAACAGATTGTCGTTGAATTCGACGAGCCGTTTAGCGTTGACATTGCAGCGAATTTTTTCGTCAGCACATCGTGAAAAGTGTGCAGCGTTTCGGCTGAAGTAGAACTCAGCCGTCCGCTTTGGGGCCAGGCTGTGTGAAAACGCCAAATCTCAAAATATTCGTGGGTAGGATTACCATTCCCAACACCGAGAAAACGGCGTAGCGCGCGTTTTGGGAGGCCGATTTTTGAAGGACCAGAATTTTTCTGCGTTTTCACACAGCCTGGGGCGGAAGCGGACGGTGCCATTGGAGTAAATCGCTGCAGGTACCTACGACTCTCCTGATCCATGGTTCTCGGACGATGAAAATCGATGGATCGTGTCCGGGGCTTGGGTTTCGTGCCGGGCACCTGGCGTGCGATCTCGTAGCAGCCTGATCCACCGACGAGGTCGAGTCTGGCCTGTCTTTCTCCCCTGCCCTGCAGAGCCTCCTACCGCGCTCAAGCAAAGGCTGCTCGAGCTTCGGCGGATTACTGCATTAGCGATGTTCCCATCGCAAAACGTCTTGTGACGTTAATCCCGGGGTTCGTGGGTCGCGGCTCAATCGAATCGAGTTCTTTTTCTCATCATTCCATTCTGCAATGATGCATTTAAGTTAAAGTGTTGCGTTGAAGGATTGAATCCGCAGCCAGGACCTGACGATCACTACGCATCGCCTTAAGTACATTTCTATTTAAGAGAAATATGAAAAATTTCAACACGCTACTGTTTTTTATCTTGGCCATGCTCCCATTCCACGCGAATGCGGTTGACCAAGAAAGTCACAGTTTTGTTGCAGACCCTAACATCCAAAAAATTGCGGAAGCTTATGCTTTAGATGCCGTGGACTTGGCTAAAAGCCAGTTTGGTATGCAGCTGGATTGGAGTGATGCCAGCATTGAAAATGTCGAAAGAGCTTTGGTAAAGATGCACGCTTCTTACGTCGCTAAGACGCCGAGACCCTCACAAGAGCAGGTGATGTTATTTGCCAAGGGGTTCGGTAGCTATGTTGGTGAGGTGTACCGCAGGAATTATGGCGCGGAGTGGGGCATGATTTCGATTAATGGCCAAAAATTCCCAGGACTTAGAACGAAGACAGGCACCAACTTTTGGCCATGGGGGCGAGTGGCAAAATTCATCACAGATGGGGACGAAAATAACGTCTTTGATTACTATCGAGAGCTCTTGAAAAAATGAGGCGATAGGCTCATTCCGGCCAGAAGCAGCCATTTAGAGCAGAGTGACAATGTGTGAGAATTTCTGCTTGGCAATCCGCTATGCTCTGCTGCCGCTATCGGCCAATAGCAGCCACGAGCATTGATTAATGATTTTTGCCAGATTGAATGGAAATGAACATCAAGGACTACGAGAACCTGCCAGATGGACTTGATCCTTTGACGGTTTGGGATCATGCCAGGATTGCACTAATCGAATCCGAAGGGGGGGACAAGTGCCTTACCCTCCGTAAACTTCACGAGCTCGCGCACCATCAATGGCACACCTATGAAATTCCCCCATCAGGTCTTCGCGATCATTTACAAAGTTGGCTTCATGAGCATTGGCAGCATTCGTATCAGTTCATTGAATCCGTTCTGCTAATTGCCTATAGTTTCTGTCTAAACAAGGGGATTTATTCTAAGGCGCTAGAAGAATTCCCTGGTGCTTTCAGCTTGAGCGGGCAAGATCTTGAACAGTCAGCAGGCGAAAGCATGAATCCGTGGTGGTCTTTGGCTCCAAAAGTAAAATGACTGAGCAAGGCGTAAGCATGTTTTTCTTTGACATGTGACCGCTTTTGGGAGCAGCCTACCAATGACAGCAAACGGCCAGAAGCAGACGGTGCTCAATCGGAAATAACACAATGGAAAAGCACAGCGTTCGAGTCCAAATTGATTTCAAGGCTCATCGAGAGGGCGGCCGTGCAACTGCGACTGACCTTTGTTCAGGCATTTATCGTCCGCATCTTCGTGTCGGGCAGGGCGAATATTTGGGAGTCGCGATGTTCAATGGTCCTCGAGACTTTGTTATGCCTGGCGCTTCTGCGTGCGCTGACGCGGTCTTGATATTTCAGTCCAATGTAGACTATTCACCCCTCATCTGTGGGGTAGTATTTGAAGTATTGGAGGGCGCGCAGGTTGTCGGCACAGGAAAAGTTATTTCTGAGTAGGTGGCCACCTTAAGACTTCTATCGGCCAGAAGCAATGGGATGGACTCCTCCTCACCTGTTGGCGTCTAGGCGCCTAAACTGGGAGTTACCACACAACCAGTTAAGAGAAGGAGTCCACGATGAAGATTATCCGCGTCGGCGTCGATCTGG
>NZ_PDZN01000030.1:0-79879 GCF_002735765.1 Janthinobacterium sp. BJB304 | reverse complement strand
CGCCGACCCCGACACCCACTCCGACGCCAACGCCAACCGGCGGCACCTGCGCACTGGCGTGGGTGGCCGGCACGGCTTACAGCGCGGGCGCCACCGTCAGCTACGCGGGCACGAATTACCGCGCCAACTACTGGACGCAGGGCGACAACCCGTCGACCAGCAGCGGCGCCGCCGGCACGGGCAAGCCTTGGACCAGCCTGGAGATCTGCAGCACCACGCCGACACCGACGCCAACGCCAACCCCAACGCCAACGCCAACCCCAACGCCAACCCCGACACCGACACCGACACCGACACCGACACCTACGCCAACACCTACGCCAACGCCAACGCCAACGCCGACCGGCCGCGAAGTCGGTTCCTATTTCGCCCAATGGGGCGTGTATGGCCGTGACTATGAAGTGGCAAACGTGCATTCCAGCGGCGTGGCCGACAAGTTGACCTTCATCAACTACGCTTTCGGCAATATCTATCCGAAAAACGGCGGCTACGAATGCGGCATGATCACCAAGGCCGAGCCAGGCGCGACGAATCCGAATTCGCCGGACGCGGGCACGGGCGGCGATGCCGAGGCCGACTACATCCGCACGCCGAAGCGCACCGTCGATGGCCAGGCCATTCCGTGGGACGCACCGTTGTCGGGCAACTTCCTGCAGCTGAAAAAGCTGAAGGCGGCGCACCCGAACCTCAAGCTGTTCATTTCGCTGGGTGGCTGGAGCTGGTCGAAGAACTTCTCCGTCGGTTCGGCTACCGATGCGCTGCGCAAGCAGATGGTGCGTTCGTGTATCGATATCTACATCAAGGGCAACCTGCCGGTGCAGGGCGGTCGCGGTGGCGCGGGTGCGGCGGCCAACATCTTTGACGGCATCGACATCGACTGGGAATACCCGGTCGGCGGCGGCCAGCCGTACAACACGGTCAGCCCCAACGACAAGCGCAACTTCACCTTGCTGATGGCGGAATTCCGCAGCCAGCTCGATGCGCTCGGCGCCGCCAATGGCAAGCGCTACCTGTTGACGGCCGCTGTCGGTGCCGGCAAGGACAAGATCGACAACACGGAACCGGCCCTGTACTCGCAGTACATGGATTGGATCAACCTGATGACGTACGACTTCCACGGCGGCTGGGAAAACAGCACCAACTTCAACGCCCAGCTGTATGCCGACCCTGCCGATCCGTCAACGGGCATGGCGCGCGAATACGTGGGCGACAAGGCGGTGCAGTACATGATTGCCGCCGGCGTGCCGCGCGACAAGCTGCTGCTGGGCATACCGTTCTATGGCCGCGGCTGGACGGGCGTGGCGCCGGGACCGAACGGCGATGGCCTGTACCAGGCGGCCACGGGCACGGCGCCGGGCACGTACGAGTCGGGTATCGAGGACTATAAAATCCTCGTCGCCAAGGCCGGCACGCGCTACTACCATCCCGTGACCAAGCAGCTGTACCTGTACACGGGGGCGGGCGGCCAGTGGTGGAGCTATGATGATCCGACCGTCATCGGCACCAAGGTGAAATACGTGAAGGACCAGGGCTTGCGCGGCGCGTTCTCGTGGGAACTCGATGGCGACGCGAATGGCGTGCTGGCGACCGAGGTGTGGAAGGTACGCTAACCGTGTGCTAGCGTAGCAGGATGCGGCCGGGCGGCATTGCTGCCCGGCCGCTTGTTCATATAAAAAAAGAGGAGACGGGCGATGGCGGCGGTATCGGCATTCGGAGTCAAGCAGCAGGAACAGGAACAGGAGCTGAGCCGCGAGTGGCGCAGCTGGATCGCGGAAAATCTCATGCTGGGCAGCCATCCGTCGGCGCTGATGCCGGTGCTGCAAAAGGCCGGCATCGCGGAGCCGCTGGCGCGCCGCGAAGTGGAGCTGGCGTTGCAGAGTCCCTACCTGGCCGGCGCCGTGCGCCTGTCGAACCGCCTGGCCAAGCGCGACTGGGTGATCGACATCCAGCGCAAGCTGAATCAGCTGCGTGCCCCCGAGATTCCCCGCCGCGAGAGGCTCTCCGCGCAGGAATTCCTGGACGAATTCTATTCGACCAACCAGCCCGTCATCATCACGGGCATGATGGATGAGTGGCCCGCCATGGCCAAGTGGAGCCCTGCCTACTTTCGCGAACATTTCGGGCCGCGCGAAGTGGAAGTGCAGTTCGGCCGCGAAGCGGATGCCCAGTACGAAATGAACAGCGTGGCGCACAAGCGCAAGATGGCGTTCGGCGAGTACGCGAGCCTGGTCGAGGGCAGCGGCGCGACCAATGATTTCTATATGACGGCGAATAACAATTCGCAGAACCGGCAGGCCTTGCGCGAGCTGTGGGGCGACATCGGCCAGCTGCCCGAGTATCTGGAGCAGAGTGGCGGCCCGACGGGTTTTTTATGGTTCGGCCCGGCCGGCACGGTGACGCCGTTCCACCACGACCTGACGAACAACTTCATGGCGCAAGTCAAAGGGCGCAAGCGGCTGCGCATCATGGCCGCCTGCGAAGTGGCGCGCGTGTACAACCAGCGCCACTGTTTTACGCCCGTCGACGGACGTGCCATCGACCTGCGGCGCTACCCGCTGATGGCCGACGTGCAGGTGCGCGAATGCGTGCTGGCGCCGGGCGAGATCCTGTTCCTGCCCGTCGGCTGCTGGCATTTCGTCGAAGCGCTTGACGTGTCGATGACGGTGGCGTTTACCAACTTCAAATGGGATAACGATTTTTACAGCAAGTATCCGCCGAATCACGACTTTTGATTGGCATGCGGATTGCCGCGAACGCGCAGGGAACAGCCGCCGAACATGCGGCTTTTTTCATTGTACGGTGCGTTTCTTGTATAAGATATTTCCATGGAATAATTGATTGAAATCATTTTGCAGCAATTATTTTGATATGAATGACCATGATGTTTCATTATCCAGATGCGGATGAGGGGTAGATAATTTTATTGCTGGTGCGCCGCCGGGTACCTGATGTTGACTTGCCGGCGTGCACCGGCATCGACAATCATCTGGAGGCGGCAGGGCATGAACACGCAGCAAATGACACAGTTACAGCAAGCACCGGCAAGTAGTACGGAACTCCAGCTCGACACGCGGCTGACCCGCGAAGCGGCCGAGCTGCTGGCCAGGGCCGATATCCACTTGAATGGCCGCGCGGCCTGGGACATGCAGCTGCGCAAACCGGGCGTGCCCGAGCGGGCTTTCGCCAGCGGCAACCTGGGCCTGGGCGAAGCGTACATGGATGGCGACTGGGATGCGCAGCAGCTCGACGAATTCTTTTGCCATCTGTTGCGCGCCAGGGTGGCCGACGATGTGCGCCCCATGCGCCTGGCCTTCCACGCGCTGTACGCGCGCCTGTTCAACCTGCAGACGGAGCGACGCGCGTGGATGGTGGGCAAGGAGCACTATGACCTGGGCAACGCCTTCTATGCGGCCATGCTCGATCCGCGCATGACCTATACCTGCGGCTACTGGAAGGACGCCGGCAACCTGGCCGAGGCGCAGGAAGCCAAGCTCGATTTGATCTGCCGCAAGCTGCGCCTGGAACCGGGCATGCGCGTGCTCGACATCGGCTGCGGCTGGGGCAGTTTCATGCGTTATGCGGCGGAAAAATACCAGGTGCAGTGCGTGGGCGTGACGATTTCGCAAGAGCAGGTCGCCTACGCGCGCGGCATGCCGGGCGGCGAGCACCTGGACTTCCGCCTGCAGGATTACCGTGACACCGATGAAAAATTCGACCGCATCGTCAGCATCGGCATGTTCGAGCACGTGGGGCACAAGAATCACCGCACCTTCATGGAAGTGGTGCACCGCTGCCTGGAAGACGACGGCCTGTTCCTGCTGCACACGATCGGCAAGAACAAGCGCGATTCCGCATGCGATCCGTGGATCGACAAATATATCTTCCCGAATGGCGACTTGCCGTCCATCGGCCAGATCGGCGACGCCATTGATGATTTATTTATCGCCGAGGACTTGCACAACTTCGGCGCCGACTACGACAAGACCCTGATGGCCTGGCATGCGAACTTTGAGCAGGCCTGGCCGCAGTTTGCGGCCCAGCTGGGTGAGCGCTTCCACCGCATGTGGTCATACTACCTGCTGTCCTGCGCGGGCGCCTTCCGCGCGCGCGACCTGCAGCTGTGGCAATGGGTCTTGTCGAAGCAGGGCGTGCTCGGTGGCTATGATCGCGTCAGCTGATATCATGGCTTGATGGACATCAATCAAGCGCGTACCTTCCTCGAAGTGGCTTCCTGCGGCAGCTTCATCATGGCGGCCGAGCGCATGCACGTGACGCAGACGGCCGTCAGCGCCCGCATCCGCACCCTGGAGCAGCAGCTGGGGCGCCAGCTGTTCGTGCGCAACAAGGCGGGCGCGCGCCTGACGTCGGCCGGCGAGCGCTTCATGCGCCATGCGGCCACCATGGTGCAGGTGTGGGAGCGGGCGCGCCACCAGGTGGCCCTGCCGCCGGGGCGCGACGACGCCGTCAGCATAGGCTGCGAACTGAGCCTGTGGCAGCCGCTGCTCGGCGACTGGCTGATACGCATGAGCCGTGATTGTCCCGAAATCGCCTTGCGCGCCGAAGTCGACAGTCCCGCGCGCCTGCTCGACGCCGTGCACGACGGCTCGCTGGACCTGGCCGTGCTGTACAACCCGCCGCAGCGCCCGGGTCTGGCCAGCGAATTGCTGGCCGAGGAAAAGCTGGTGATGGTGACCACGCGCGCCGACGGGCAGATGCAGGCCGATACCTATGTGTACGTCGACTGGGGACCCAGCTTCGCGGCGAACCACCAGGCGGCGTATCCTGAACTGAGCAGTCCGCCCATCTCCATTTCCCTGGGACCGCTGGCCCTCGTGTACCTGCTGGAAGTGGGCGGCGCCAGCTACTTTCGCATCGGCAGCGCGCAGCCGTATCTCGACGCAGGCTTGCTGTACCGTGTGCGCGACGCGCCAGAATTCTCGCATTCCGCCTACGCCGTGTATGCGGCCCAGCGCGACAACCCCACCCTGGACCGCGCCCGCGCCTGCCTGCTCGAGGTGGCGGAGAAGATCAAGTAGGTTCGACAGACGTAAAAAAGCCGACCCGCGGGTCGGCTTTTATTTTCATGTCCTCGCGCATAAGCGCAGCGCATAAAACGTTCAGGGCAAGGCGCGGTGCCGAAGGCAGTACGACTGGTACGGCGAGGCACTGCAACGCCGCCCTGGGCGTTTTTGCGTTAGCGCTTAGTCGCGGCTGCCGCCAGCGAAACCCAGAAGGGAGAGCAGGCTGGTGAAGATGTTGTACACGTCCAGGTAGATGCGCAGGGTGGCCGAGATGTAGTTGGTCTCGCCGCCGTTGATGATTTGCTGCACGTCATACAGGATGTAGGCCGAGAAGATGGCGATGGCGACCATGGAGATCACGATCGACAGTGCCGACAGGCCCAGGAAGATGTTCGCCACCGATGCGAGGATCAGCACGATCACGCCGGCAAACAGCCATTTGCCCATGGCCGAGAAATCGCGCTTCGACACAGTGGCGATCGTCGCCATCACGGCCAGGATGGTGGCCGTGCCGCCGAATGCCGTCATGATCAGCATGCCGCCGTTCGAGTAGCCGAGCGTGCGCGTCAGGATAGGCGTGAGCATCAGGCCCATGAAGAAGGTAAAGCCCAGCAGGACGGCGACGCCGAGGCCCGAGTTCTTGGTTTTCTCGATTGCGTACATGAAGCCGAATGCGACGGCCATGAAGATGATGAAGCCCATGCCGCCAGTCAGCATCGGCAAATGCATCTGCACGCCGATGAAGGCGCCCAGCACGGTCGGTATCATGGACAGTGCCAGCAGCCAGTAAGTGTTGCGCAAGACCTGGTGGCGGACTTGCTGCATGCCCCCCGACAGGTCAAAGGTGCGTTGCATGTTCTGATTCATAGTGCCTCCGTGTTGTCAATTCAAATTACTGCTTTACCCAAGGATAGCATGGGGGCCGGAATTTGCCAAAAAAGCAGCTTAAGATTTCATTAAACAGGGACAGGGCGGCAAGATGCCCCTGCCCGTCTGGGTGATATGGGGTGGAGTATGGTAAAATCAAAGGTTGATTGAGTTATCAATTTACCGTTTTAAACCTTACTTTTATTGGAGTTTTCACACATGGCAATCGAACGCACCCTGTCGATCATCAAACCAGACGCAGTTGCAAAAAACGTAATCGGTCAAATCTACACCCGTTTTGAAAACGCTGGCCTGAAAATCGTTGCAGCACGCATGACCCAACTGTCGCGCGAACAAGCTGAAGGCTTCTACGCAGCGCACAAAGAGCGCGGCTTCTTCAAGGATCTGGTCGACTTCATGGTTTCCGGTCCAGTCATGATCCAGGCCCTGGAAGGCGAAAACGCCGTTCTGGCCCACCGTGACCTGATGGGCGCGACCGATCCGAAGAAAGCAGAAAAAGGCACGATCCGCGCCGATTTCGCCGATTCGATCGACGCTAACGCCGTACACGGTTCCGACGCTGTCGAAGCTGCTAAAGTGGAAATCGCTTACTTCTTCCCAGAACTGAAGGCTTAATTGCCTTAGATAACGTTATTTCCTGGCGTTATCTGTGAAATAACTTATCACCCCCTGTTCCCGCTGCGCTGTGGTGCTTTGCCCCTGATGCGCGCGGGGACGGATTTTTAGAATAGACAAGATCATGAATACGACGACCCTCACCAACTTGCTGGACCTCGATCCCGCGCAACTCATCGCTTACTGCGCCGAGTTGGGAGAGAAACCGTTTCGTGCGAAACAATTGCAACGTTGGATACACCAGTTCGGCGCTTCCGACTTCGACGCCATGACGGACCTGGCCAAGTCGCTGCGCGACAAGCTGGCTACGCGCGCCGAAGTGCGCGCCCCTGCCATCATCAGCGACCACACGTCGACGGATGGCACGCGCAAGTGGCTGGTCGACGTGGGCAATGGCAATGCCGTGGAAACCGTGTTCATCCCGGAAGAAAACCGCGGCACCCTGTGCATCTCGACCCAGGCCGGCTGCGCCGTGAACTGCCGTTTCTGCTCGACGGGCAAGCAAGGCTTTAACCGCAACCTGAGCGTCGGCGAAATCATCGGCCAGCTGTGGATGGCGGAGTTCGAATTGCGCCGCACCAAGGGCATCGAACCGGGCCCGAAAGGCGAGCGCCAGATCACCAACGTGGTGATGATGGGCATGGGCGAGCCCCTGCTGAACTTTGAGCCGACCGTCACGGCCCTGAAATTGATGCTCGACGATAACGCCTACGGCCTGTCGCGCCGCCGCGTGACCCTGTCGACGTCGGGCGTGGTGCCGATGATGGACAAGCTGTCGCAGGAAGTGCCGGTGGCCCTGGCCGTCTCGCTGCACGCCTCGAACGACGCCTTGCGCGACGGGCTGATTCCCCTGAACAAGAAATACCCGCTGAAGGAATTGATGGCGGCCTGCAAGCGCTATCTGGAATTCGCCCCGCGCGATTTCATCACCTTCGAATACTGCATGCTCGACGGCGTCAACGACAGCGACGAGCACGCGCGCGAACTGCTGGCGCTGGTGCAAGACCGCGAGTTCGGCGTGAACTGCAAGTTCAACCTGATTCCCTTCAACCCGTTCCCCGAGTCGGGCCTGTTCCGCTCGAAAAACCCGCGCATCAAGGCTTTCGCCCAGGTGCTGATGGATGGCGGCATCATCACCACCGTGCGCAAGACGCGCGGCGACGATATCGATGCGGCCTGCGGCCAGCTGGCCGGCGAAGTCAAGGACCGCACGCGGGTGCAGGAACGGATGGAAAAGATGACTGAGTATCAACAGAAATTTGGCGCCAATTTCGGCAAGATCGTGGAGATCCGCTCCTGATGAGGGAAGGCATGGCTTACCAACGCTCGCTTGCTGTGGCCGCTGTTTGCCTGGCTGTGCTGCTGGTCGGCTGTGCTTCCACCGCAGACAAGGAGCAAGCTGCATCTGTCGAGCAGCGCGCCGCCTTGCGCTTGCAGCTGGCCAGCGCCTATTATATGCAGGATCAGTTTGTGGTGGCGTTGGTCGAAGCAGAGCAGGCGGTGCAGCTGGTGCCGGACAACGTCCAGGTGCGCGGCATGCGCGCCCTGATTTTTGCTGCCATGCATCAACCTGGGGCTGCTGAAAAAGATTTTCTTTACGCTTTGCGCCTCGCGCCCCACAATCCCGAGTTGAGCAATAATTATGGCCTGTTTCTGTGCCAGACCGGGCGCGCGGCGCAGTCGCTGGCGTATTTTGATGCCGCATTGCAAGATGCCGCCTATGGCACGCCTGAACTTGCGCTGCATAATGCGGCGGCGTGCAGCCTGGTCATGAAAGATTACCCGCGCGCCGCTGACTACTGGCTCAAGGCGGAGCGCATCGCACCTGGCGCGGCAATCACGTATGCCGGCCTGGTGCGCGTGTATTACCAACAGCAAGACTACCGGCAAGCGGCTCGTTACCTTGAGCGGCTCGGTAAAGTAGCGACAATGGAGAGCCAGACGGCCGATGTGCTGTGGCTCGGGATCAAGGTGCAGCATAAGCTCGGGGATGCGGGTGCGGAAGCTGGCCTGGGGGCGCATTTGCGCAACCACCATTCCGGCTCCCCCGAATATGCTGCTTATCAAAATGGGGCGTTTGATGAGTGAGACAGGGATACCAATGAATTCAGAGTGGGCAGAAACGCCTCAGCAGCAGCCCCAGGGCAATCTTGCGTTGGCAGGCGCACAGTTGAAGGCGCAGCGCGAAGCGCTGGGCTGGCCCGTGGAGCAGGTGGCCGACCAGCTCAAGCTGGCGCCGCGCCAGGTGATCGCGCTGGAAGAGGGCGACATGGCGGCCTTGCCGAACGTGGCCGTGGTGCGCGGTTTCGTGCGCGCCTACGCCAAGGTGGTGCGTCTCGACGCGGCGCCGCTGGTGGCCATGATCGAAGTCCATCCGGCACCGGCGCAAGACCCGGCCGCGCCCGTGCGGCGTGAAATTTCCGCCACGTTCTCGGAATCGCGCTTCCCGTCGATGACGCAGCGCTCGTCGAACCAGACGCCAATCTGGATCGCCGGCGCCGTGGCCGTCGTCGTGGCGGCCGCCTTTGGCGCCTATAAACTCGGTTACGTGCCGGCCAGCCTGCTGTCTGCGCAGGCCGGGAAGGAAACCGCGCATGCAGAAGTGGGTCCGGTGGAAACGACCCTGATCAAGCCGGGCCAGGACTTGACGCCCGTGCAGACGCCGTCCGTGCCCCTGATTTCCGTGCCGCCACCGCCAGGCAACGATACGCAGACGGGCGCACCTGCCGCTGCCGCCGCTTCGGCGCCGGCCGCCGCCGTGCCGCCAGCCGCCGTGCCAGCTCCGGCGACAGCGGCAACGGCTGCCGTCACGCCGCCCGCTGCTGCCGCTGCCGCTGCCCCTGCCGTGGGCGCGAATGCGCTGGTGCTGAAGGTGGAGCAGGATTCCTGGGTCGAGATCCGCCGTCCCGGCGCTTCTCCGCTGATTTCGCGCATGGTCAAGGCGGGCAGCACGGAAACGTTCGATATCACGGGTCCGGCCACTCTGGTGGTGGGCAAGCCGGGTGTTGTGCAGGCAACCTTGCGCGGCGCCAAGCTGGAGCTGCCGACCGTGGCCGGCGGCACGATCTCGCGTGTCAGCATCAAATAATTGCACTAATCGTTCAAGCAAACTCAGAAGATAATATTATGGCTACCTCGAAAACAGCGATCGGCTCCGGCCCTTCCGGCCGCCGCGACAGCCGCAAGGTGCTGATCGCGCACGGCCAGCGCCAGATCTGGGTGGGCGGCGACGCCCCCGTGGTGGTGCAGTCGATGACGAATACGGATACGGCCGACGCCATCGGCACGGCGATCCAGATCAAGGAACTGGCGCGTGCCGGTTCGGAACTGGTGCGCCTGACGGTGGACCGTCCCGAAGCGGCTGCGGCCGTGCCCTACATCCGCGAGCAGCTCGACAAGATGGACATCGACGTGCCGCTGGTGGGCGATTTCCACTATAACGGCCATACCCTGCTTAACGACTACCCCGATTGCGCGCGCGCGCTGTCGAAGTACCGCATCAATCCGGGCAACGTGGGCAAGGGCGCCAAGCGCGACACGCAATTCGCGCAAATGATCGAAGCGGCGTGCAAGTATGATAAGCCGGTGCGCATCGGCGTGAACTGGGGTAGCCTGGATCAAGCCTTGCTGGCGCGCATCATGGATGAAAACGCGGGCCGCGCCGAACCGTGGCCGGCGCAAGCCGTCATGTATGAAGCGCTGGTGACGTCGGCGATTGAAAACGCCGTGCGCGCCGAAGAACTGGGCCTGGGCCGCGACAAGATCATTCTGTCGTGCAAAGTCTCGGGCGTGCAGGATTTGATCGCCGTGTACCGCGAACTGGCGCAGCGCTGCGACTATCCGCTGCACCTGGGCCTGACGGAAGCGGGCATGGGCAGCAAGGGTATCGTCGCTTCGACGGCGGCCCTGGCCGTGCTGCTGCAAGAGGGCATCGGCGACACCATCCGCATTTCGCTCACGCCGGAACCGGGCGGCGACCGCACGCGCGAAGTGATCGTCGGCCAGGAAATTTTGCAAACCATGGGCTTGCGCAAGTTCGCGCCCATGGTGATCGCCTGTCCCGGCTGCGGGCGCACGACGTCGACCACCTTCCAGGAACTGGCCGACAACATCCAGACGTATCTGCGCGAGCAGATGCCGGAGTGGAAGAAATCGTATCCGGGCGTGGAAGCGATGAACGTGGCCGTCATGGGCTGCATCGTCAACGGTCCCGGCGAATCGAAGCATGCGAACATCGGCATCAGCCTGCCCGGCACGGGCGAGTCGCCAGCCGCCCCCGTGTTTGTCGACGGCGAAAAAGTCGTCACCCTGCGCGGCGAACGCATCGTCGAGGAATTCCAGGACATCGTCCTCAATTATGTTAAAAGCCATTACGGCGCAGCAGCGTAGGTCGGATTAGCGCTACGCGCGTAATCCGACAATCAAGTTAAAGCAAAGAAGAACACTATGTCCGAAAATAAAAAGCTCGATAAAATCACCGCCGTCAAAGGCATGAACGATATCCTGCCCGCCGACGCCCCCCTGTGGGAATTGTTTGAAAACACGGCCCAGTCCGTTCTGCAAAGCTACGGTTTCCAGCAAATCCGCACGCCGATCGTGGAAGAGACGAAATTGTTCGCGCGCGCCATCGGCGCCGTCACCGATATCGTGGAAAAGGAAATGTATTCGTTCACCGATTCGATGAACGGCGACAACCTGACCCTGCGCCCGGAAGGCACGGCCGGCGTGGTGCGCGCCGTCGTCGAGCACAACCTCGTCTACGAAGGTCCGAAACGCCTGTGGTACAAGGGCCAGATGTTCCGTCACGAACGCCCGCAGAAAGGCCGCTACCGCCAGTTCCACCAGTTCGGCGTGGAAGCCATCGGTTTCACGGGTCCGGATATCGACGCCGAGATCATCATGCTGTCGCGCCGCCTGTGGGACGACCTGGGCCTGGAAGGCATCCGCCTGGAACTGAACTCGATCGGCGACGCGGCCGAGCGCCTGCGTCACCGCGCCGACCTGATCGCCTACCTGGAAAGCCACAGCGAGCTGCTTGACGAAGAAGCCAAGCGCCGCCTGCACAGCAATCCGCTGCGCATCCTCGACACCAAGAACCCTGCCATGCAGGACCTGGTCAATGGCGCGCCGAAGCTGCTCGATTACCTGGGCGAGGAATCGCTGGCGCACTTCCACGGCGTGCAGAAGATCTTGAACCACAACAATATTCCGTTCACCATCAACCCTCGCCTGGTGCGCGGCCTCGATTACTACAACCGCACGGTGTTCGAGTGGGTCAGCGACAAGCTGGGCGCGCAAGGCACGGTCTGCGCCGGCGGCCGCTATGACGGCATGGTGGAAATGTTCGGCGGCAAATCGACGCCCGCCGTCGGTTTCGGCATGGGCGTCGAACGCCTGGTGCTGCTGATGAAGGATGCGGCCGAGCCGGAAGCGCCGGCCCAGTGCGACGTCTACCTGGTGCACCAGGGCGAGCAGGCAGGCTTGCAAGCGTTCGTGCTGGCCGAGCGGATTCGCGATGCGGGCCTGGACGTTGTGCTACATTGCGCAGCGAGCAACGGCGGCGGCAGCTTCAAGACGCAAATGAAAAAGGCCGATGCCAGCGGCGCGGCGTTTGCCGTGATCCTGGGCGACGATGAAATCGCCAACAATGTCGCGACGGTGAAAGCCATGCGCGAAGCCGATGCGGGTGCGCAGCAGAGCACGGTGCCGTTCGACGATGTCGTCGATTATGTGGTGGACCAGATCATCGGCGACCACGATTGCGGCCACGACCACGGTCCTGGCGGCCACGTGCATCACCACCATTAATTTGCAGCAAGACCGTACTACCCTCGATCAACTACTCATTCAAACTGACGACCCATGGCATACGATCACGAAGAACAAGAACAACTGGCAACCCTCAAGGCCTGGTGGCAGCGCAATGGCAATCTGACCTCCTGGGTCCTGATCGTGGCGCTGGCCGGCTACAGCGGCTGGGCTGGCTGGCAGTACTACCAGCGCACGCAGGCCGCGCAAGCGGGCCAGCTGTACGACGAACTGCAGAACGCCATCGCCGCCAAGGACACGGCCAAGGTGATGCGCGCGACCAGCGACATGCAGTCGCGTTTCAGCGGTACGGCATATGCACAGATGAGCGCCCTGGCCGCGGCCAAGGTGGCGTTCGACGCGAACGACCTGAAAACGGCCAAGACCCAGCTGCACTGGGTGGCCGAGCACGGTACGGAAGAGTACAAGGCCATCGCCAAGCTGCGTCTGGCCGGCGTCCTGCTGGACGAAAAAGCCTACGATGAAGCGCTGAAGGTACTGGCGACGGCCACCGTGGCGCAATTTGCCGGTGCCGTGGCCGACCGCAAGGGCGACATCCTGGTGGCGCAAAACAAGCTGGCCGATGCCCGCACGGCCTACCTGGCCGCGATAGCCGCGACGGACAAGAACAATCCAGGCCGTCAACTGATCCAGGTCAAACTGGAAGCGATCGGCGGCACGGTACCGGAAGACAAGGCCAAGGCTGACAAGGCCGCCGCCTGACAGGAACACTGATGGTGGTGCGGCCGCGCGGCGTTGTGCGCCGCCTGCCTTGCCCTTACAAGTACAAGAAAAAGGTTGGATAACACTTATGCGTGTCACTGAAAAGCTGGTAGCTGCAAGTCTGTTGGCCCTGATGGCCGGTTGCTCGTCGTGGAACCCGTTCGCCTCGAAAGATCCGAAAGTCGAGCCGGCCAAGCTGGTCGAGTTAAAATCGAGCATTGCCGTGCGCGACGCCTGGAAGTATTCGATCGGCAAGGCCGGCGTGTACGCGTTGACGCCTGCGCTGGCCGGCAGCAGCCTGTACGTGGTCAGCGCCGATGGCGCGCTGGCGCGCCTGGATGCGGCCAGCGGCCGTGAAACGTGGCGCATCAAGGCCGGCAGCGACATCACCTCGGGCGCCGGCAGCGATGGCGCCGTCGTCGCCGTCGGCGCCGCCAAGGGCGCCGTGCTGGCGTTTGACGCCGATGGCAAGCAGCTGTGGAAGGCGCAGGCGTCCAGCGAAGTATTGACGGCGCCCGTCGTGGGGCAGGGCGTGGTCGTAGTGCGCAGCGTGGACAACCGCATCGTCGGCTTCGACGCCAAGACGGGCGAACGCAAATGGACGGTGCAGCGCGCCACGCCGGCATTGACCTTGCGCAATGCGCCGGGCATGGTGCTGGGCGGCGCGAACATCTACGTGGCCCAGCCGGGCGGCAAGCTGCTGGCACTGACGGCAGCGACCGGTGTGGTACGCTGGGAGATCGTCGTCAGCGAACCGCGCGGCGCCACCGAACTGGAGCGCGTCTCCGACATCGCCGGCACGCCGGTGGTGTTCGAAGGCGAAGTGTGCGCCGTCACGTATCAGGGCAAGGCGGGCTGCTTCGACGCCGCCACGGGCGTGCCGCGCTGGACCAAGCCGATTTCGTCCGATGTGGGCGTGGCCGTCGACCAGCGTTTCGTGTTTGTTGCCGATGACCAGGGCGCCGTGGTGGCGTTCAGCCGCGAAGCCGGCCAGAGCGCCTGGAAGAATGAGGCGCTGGCGCGCCGCCGCCTGTCGACGCCGGCCTCCTACGGCCGCAGCGTCGCCGTCGGCGACTATCAAGGTTATATCCACTTCCTGTCACGGGAAGATGGCGCATTAATAGGTCGTGTCAGCACCGACGGTAGCCCGATTGTTTCGGCTCCCGTCGTTGCCGGTTCGAATTTGATTTTTCAAACCCAATCAGGGACAGTGACCGCTCTCGCGGTCGAGTAATACAATGAAGCCGGTAATTGCACTAGTAGGTCGACCCAATGTTGGGAAATCGACTTTATTCAATCGTCTGACCCGCTCGCGCGATGCGCTGGTGGCGGATTTGCCTGGGTTGACGCGCGATCGTCACTATGGCGAAGGCCGTGTCGGCGAACGTCCCTTCCTCGTCATCGATACGGGTGGTTTCGAACCCGTCGCCAAGGAAGGCATCATGCACCAGATGGCACTGCAGACCAAGCAGGCCGTGGCCGAGGCCGACGTGGTGGTGTTCATCGTGGACGGCCGTCAAGGCCTGACCCCGCATGACAAGACCATCGTCGACTTCCTGCGCAAGAGCGGTCGTCCGGTCTTGTTGGTGGTCAACAAAAGCGAAGGCATGCGCTACACGGCCGTCGTGTCCGAATTCTATGAATTGGGCATGGGCGATCCGTATGCGATCTCGTCGGCGCACGGTGACGGCGTCAACGACCTCGTCGAAGTGATGCTGGACCTGGCGTTCGCGCAGCGTCCGGATGAGCCTGAAGAGCTGGAAAAGACCGACCGCGGCATCAAGATCGCCCTCGTCGGCCGTCCGAACGTGGGCAAGTCGACCTTGATCAACACCCTGCTGGGCGAAGAGCGCGTGATCGCCTTCGACATGCCGGGCACGACGCGCGATTCGATCGAAATCCCGTTCGAACGCGATGGCCAGCAATACACCCTGATCGACACGGCCGGTATCCGCCGCCGCGGCAAGGTGTTTGAAGCGATCGAGAAATTCTCGGTGGTGAAAACCCTGCAGTCGATTTCCGAAGCCAACGTGGTCGTGCTGATGCTCGACGCGCAGCAGGACATTTCCGAGCAGGACGCGCATATCGCCGGCTTTATCCTGGAATCGGGCCGCGCGCTGGTGGTGGCCGTGAATAAATGGGATGGCTTGCAATCGCACCAGCGCGATGAAATCAAGATCGATATCGACCGCAAGCTCGATTTCCTGTCGTTCGCGCAGATGCATTTCATTTCGGCGCTGAAGGGCACCAACATCGGTCCATTGATGAAGTCGCTCAACGCCGCGTATGCGGCCGCCATGTGCGACCTGTCGACGCCGAAGCTGACGCGCGCCTTGATCGAAGCCGTGGAGAAGCAGGAACCGCGCCGCAAGGGTTCGATCCGTCCGAAGCTGCGCTATGCCCACCAGGGCGGCATGAACCCGCCTGTGATCGTTATTCACGGCAATGCGCTCGACGCCGTTGGCGATCCCTACAAGCGTTATCTGGAAAAACATTTCCGCGATACGTTTGCCCTGGTCGGTACGCCGCTGCGCATCGAATTGCGTACGGGTAAAAACCCGTTTGCACGCACGCCAAGCAAGTAATGAGTTAACAGCTGGATTAAGTGCATATTAAGGCGCCGCGGAGATAATGCGGCGCCGACAGCCAATTCAATGGTTATTTGCACGGAAATAATAAAGTGTTAATGCGCCATGCGCGACAGCGATCGCGAAAACAGGTTACAGTAGCTATGACGCATCTTTCTTTCTTTGAAAGGTGTGAGAGCACTTGAAATCAAGCGAGTCGCCTCCAATTCTTACACAACAACATAAACAACGGAGCTGTTATGAGCAACAAAGGGCAACTGTTACAAGACCCATTCCTCAATGCATTACGCAAAGAGCATGTTCCTGTCTCGATCTACCTGGTCAATGGCATTAAATTGCAGGGCCATATCGAATCGTTCGATCAATATGTCGTATTGCTGCGCAATACGGTGACACAGATGGTGTACAAGCATGCCATCTCGACAGTGGTGCCGGCCCGTGCCGTCAATCTCAATATTGAATCTGAAGCGGAGTAAAGCGTTGAGCTTGACGGCCCAGCGCCTTTCACCCTCTATCGCCCCCGTCCGCGCCAGCGGCGCTGATGCGTTTGCATCGGCGTCGGCGTTCGCCGCAACTCATCAGATGCCATCATGCGCGCGGCACTAGTCGGGGTTGACTTCGGTCACAGCGACTTCGCCGCCAGCATGGAGGAACTCATGCTGTTGTCGCGTTCGGCTGGCGCGGACCCGATTTCCACCATCACGGCCAAGCGTTCCAGTCCCGATTCCGCGTATTTCGTCGGCAGCGGCAAGGCCGATGAAATTGGCGACGTCGTCGTCAACGATGGCCTGGAAATCGTCATCTTCAATCACGCCCTCTCGCCCGCCCAGCAGCGCAATCTGGAAAAGCGCCTGAATGTGCGCGTGCTCGACCGTACCAGCCTGATCCTCGACATCTTCGCGCAGCGCGCCAAGAGCCACGAGGGCAAGCTGCAAGTCGAGCTGGCCCAGCTGCAGCATCTGGCCACGCGCCTGATCCGCGGCTGGACCCACCTGGAACGGCAAAAGGGCGGTATCGGCTTGCGCGGTCCCGGCGAGACGCAGCTCGAGACCGACCGCCGGCTGATCGGCGACCGTGTCAAGGCCCTGCGCGCGCGCCTGGAAAAACTGCACAAGCAGCGCGAAACGCAGCGCCGCGCGCGCGGCCGCAATCACACATTTTCGGTGTCCCTCGTCGGTTATACCAATGCCGGCAAGTCGACCCTGTTCAATGCCGTGACCAAGGCCGGCGTGTATGTCGCCGACCAGTTGTTCGCCACCCTCGACACCACCTCGCGCCGGGTTTACCTGGGCCAGGAAGTGGGCAACGTGGTGATCTCCGACACGGTCGGCTTCGTGCGCGAATTGCCGCACCAGCTGGTGGCCGCCTTCCGCGCCACGCTCGAAGAAACCATCCATGCCGATCTGCTGCTGCACGTCGTCGACGCCGCGTCGCCGGTGCGCATGGAGCAGATCGAGCAGGTCAACCTGGTCTTGAAAGAGATCGGCGCCGATCATATTCCGCAAATCCTCGTGTGGAACAAGATCGATGCGGCCGGGCTGGAGCCTTCGGTGGAGCGCGACGAATATGCTACGATCAGTCGCGTGTTCGTCAGTGCGCAGAAGGGCAGCGGGCTCGACCTGCTGCGCGATGCGATCGTCGAGATGGCCAGGAAGGCGCCCCGTTCTGCCCACCTGTATCAGAACGACGAAGCACCGCAGGAAGATCAGTTTGACGGTCAGTACGACCAGCACGATGGCGCCGCCCCGGACCAGGACGAAGAGCCTGGCGAGGACGATAGGATTTCCACCCACTCCCAAGTCGGAACACGATAGTTATGCTTGTCTCCCTACTCAAAAAAACAGGCTTGAAGTTGTCCCTGAACGATCCCCGCTGGGGCAATCGCAAGGACGACGGCAAGAAAGCCCAAGAAGGCAAAAAGCCCGGCGAAGGTCCGCCGGACCTCGATCAGTTGTGGCGCGATTTCAATCAGCGCCTGAACGCCTTTTTCGGACAGAAAAACCGTCCCGACAACGGCGGCAATAACAACGGTGGCGGCGGTGGCCCGCGCCCCGACATGAAGGGCGCCGGCATCACCGCCGGCGTCGTTGGCGTGATCGCCGTCTTCATCTGGCTCGCCAGCGGCGCCTTCATCGTGCAAGAGGGCCAGAGCGGCGTGGTGCTGACGTTTGGCCAATACACGCGCACGGCGCCGGCCGGTCTCAACTGGCGCTGGCCGTATCCGTTCCAGACCGATGAAACCGTCAACGTGTCGCAGGTGCGCACGGTGGAAGTGGGTTATCGCACGTCGCTGCGCAACAAGCAGGCCAGCGAGTCGCTGATGCTGACGGATGATGAAAACATCATCGACATCCAGTTCGCGGTGCAGTACACCTTGAAAGATCCCGTGGAATGGCTGTTCAGCCTGCGCGACCAGGAAGACACCTTGCGCCAGGTCGCCGAGACGGCGATCCGCGAAGTGGTCGGCCGCAGCAAGATGGACTTCGTGCTGTATGAAGGCCGCGAAAAAGTGGCTTTTGATACGCAGAAATTGATGCAGCAGATTCTTGAAGATTACAAGGCTGGCGTGTTGATTAACAACGTGACGATGCAGGCCGTGCAGCCGCCGGAGCAGGTGCAAGCCGCCTTCGACGATGCCGTCAAGGCAGGCCAGGACCGTGAACGCCAGAAGAATGAAGGCCAGGCCTACGCCAATGACGTCATTCCGAAAGCCCGCGGCGCAGCATTCCGCCTGGTGCAGGAAGCAGAGGCCTACCGGGCCATGGTGACCGAGAACTCCGAAGGTAACGCGTCGCGCTTCAAGCAGGTGCTGGTCGAGTACCAGAAGGCGCCGGCCGTCACGCGCGACCGCATGTACCTGGAAACGATGCAGCAAGTGTTCAGCAGTGCCAGCAAGGTCATGGTTGACGCCAAGACGGGCAGCAATCTGCTGTATCTGCCGCTCGACAAGTTGATCGCCCAGACGGCTGCCACCGATGCTGCCGCTGCTGCCGCCCGTGCTGCCGCGACACCCGCAGCCAACACCGTTTTGCCACAGGAAGCCATGCCGACAGTAGAAGTCAATCAGCGCCGTGACAGCCGCTCTTCGCGTGAACGGGAGAGCCGCTAATGAACCGTATCGTTGCCGCCCTGATCGCGGGCTTCATCGCGATCATGCTCCTTTCCTCGACCGTGTTCGTCGTCGATCAGCGTAAATATGCCATCGTCTTCGCCCTCGGTGAAGTCAAGGACGAGATCAGCAAGCCAGGCTTGTACTTCAAGCTGCCGCCGCCGTTCCAGAACGTCATCTACCTGGACAAGCGTATCCTGACGCTCGATACGCCGGAACCGGAACGCTTCATCACGGCCGAGAAGAAGAATATCCTCGTCGACGCGTATGTGAAGTGGCGCATCGTCAATCCGAAGACCTATTTCCGCAGCTTCGGCGGCGATGAAAGCCGTGCGCGCAACCGCATGTCGCAAATCGTCAAGGCGGCGCTGAACGATGAAATCACCAAGCGCACGGTGCGCGAAGTGATCTCGGGCGAGCGTGGCAAGGTGATGCAGGCGATCAAGGCCAAGGTGGCGGCCGAGGCCGAGGCCATCGGCGTAGGCATCGTCGACGTGCGCCTGAAGCGCGTCGATTACGTCGAGCAGATCAACAACTCCGTGTACGAGCGCATGAAGTCCGAGCGCGTGCGCGTGGCCAATGAACTGCGTTCCACCGGTTCGGCCGACTCCGAGAAAATCCGCGCCGACGCCGACAAGCAGCGCACGGTGATCCTGGCCGAAGCGTATCGCGAAGCCGAGAAGATCCGCGGCGAGGGCGACGCCAAGGCATCGCAGGTGTATGCGGAAGCGTTTGGCAAGAATCCGGAGTTCTACAAGTTTTACCGTAGCCTGGAAGCTTACCGCGCCACCTTCAAGGACAAGGGCGACGTGATGGTGGTCGATCCGAGTTCGGAATTCTTCAAGTACTTCAAGGGTAACGGCACGGCCGCTCCGTCCAAGAAGTAAGACAGCATCGGTACTGCGCCAGTCCGCAAGGACGGGTGGCAGCAGCGGGGCCGGCATCGATGCCGGCCCCGTTTTTTTGTGCCCGTCTAGTTGTTGCGGGAAGGCGTAAAATGCGGTGTTTTTAGGGCCGTGCGGCAGCGTTTCGGACAACTTATCCCTAAAGGCCCGTGTTTTCGCGTAAAATATCAGGTTCGGCCTCTTGCCTGGCGCGCCCGCCGCTGCCTCGCATGATGCATTTTTTCAACTTTCTTCCGTATCTCGCTCCCTCATGCCGAATTGGCTTTTGCCCGAAAATATTGCCGATGTTCTGCCGTCGGAAGCGCGCAAGATCGAAGAGCTGCGCCGCCTCATGCTGGATAATTTCCGTCTGTACGGATATGAACTGGTCATGCCGCCGCTGCTCGAGTATCTGGAATCGCTGATGACCGGCGCTGGCAAGGATACCGACCTGCGCACGTTCAAACTGGTCGACCAGCTGTCGGGCCGCATGCTCGGCCTGCGCGCCGACATGACGACGCAAGTGGCACGCATCGACGCCCATCTGCTCAACCGTGCCACCGTCACCCGCCTGTGCTACGCCGGCAGCGTGCTGCATACCCGTCCGTCGGGCCTGCACGCCACCCGCGAACCGCTGCAGATCGGCGCCGAAATCTATGGTCACGCCGGCCTGGAAGCGGATGCCGAGATCCAGGAACTGGCGCTCGCTTCGCTGGCACTGGCCGGTTTCGACAGCGTGCGCCTGGATCTGTCGCACGTCGGCCTGTTGCGCGCTATCATTGCGCAAGACGCCGCCGCCGGGCGCGACGAAGCTGCGCTGTACGCCTTGCTGCGCGCGAAAGATGCGCCGGGCCTGCGTGCCCTGACTGCCGGTTACGACGCCGTCACGCGCGATGCGCTGCTGGCCTTGCCGAACCTGTACGGCGACATCGATGTGCTGGCGCGTGCGCGCGAAGTGCTGCCGCCGCTGCCGGGCGTGCTCAAGGCGCTGGCCGAACTGGCCGCGCTGGCAGGATCGGCCCTGGGCCGCGCCGAAGTGGCGATCGACCTGGCCGACCTGCGCGGCTACCAATATGAAAGCGGCGCGATGTTTGCGCTGTATGTACCAGGCTTGCCGAACGCGGTTGCGCGCGGCGGCCGTTATGACCACGTCGGCGAAGCGTTCGGCCGGGCACGTCCCGCGACCGGCTTCTCGCTCGATTTGCGCGAACTGGCGCGCCTGTTGCCGACCGCGGAACGGAAGCATTCGATCCGCGCGCCGTGGGGCAGCGCGCCAGAATTGAAGGAAAAAATCGCCGAGTTGCGCAAGGCGGGCGAGGTCGTGATCCAGAGTATGCCGGGTCACAGTAATGAACAAGACGAGTTCGAGTGCGATCGCGTGCTGGTACTTGCCGATAATGGTAGTAGCTGGATTCTTAAAAACTTAGGTTGAGTGATGTCAAAGAAAATTATGGCAAAGAACGTTGTTGTCATCGGCACCCAATGGGGCGATGAAGGTAAAGGCAAGATCGTCGATTGGTTGACCGATCACGCCCAAGGCGTGGTGCGCTTCCAGGGCGGCCACAATGCAGGCCACACGCTGGTCATCGGCGGCGTCAAAACCGCACTGCAGCTGATCCCGTCGGGCATCATGCGTCCAGGCGTCGCCTGCTACATCGGTAACGGCGTGGTCGTTTCCGTGCCGGACGTGCTGCGCGAAATCGACAAGCTCGAAGCTGTCGGCGTCGAAGTCGCCTCGCGCCTGAAAGTGTCGGACGCGGCGCCCGTGATCCTGCCATACCACACCGCGATCGACCTGGCGCGTGAAGCCAAGCGTGGCGATGCGAAGATCGGTACCACCGGCAAGGGCATCGGCCCGGCCTACGAAGACAAAGTGGCGCGCCGCGCGATCCGTATCGCCGACCTGCTCAACGAGAAGCGCTTTGCCGAAAAGCTGGCCGAAAACCTCGATTACCACAACTTCGTGCTGGAAAACTACCTGAAGGCGCCGAAAGTCGACTATCAGAAGACCCTCGACGACGCGCTGGCCTATGTGCCGCGTTTGCGTCCGATGGTCACCGACGTGTCGAGCGCGCTGTACAAGGCGCACAAGGCCGGCGCGAATCTGCTGTTCGAAGGCGCGCAGGGTTCCCTGCTCGACGTCGACCACGGCACCTATCCGTTCGTCACCTCGTCGAACTGCGTGGCCGGCAATGCCGCCGCCGGTTCGGGCGTCGGTCCTGGCATGCTGCACTACATCATGGGCATCACCAAGGCTTACACGACGCGCGTCGGTTCCGGCCCGTTCCCGTCGGAACTGCCAACGGATGCAGGCGTTGGCCACCATCTGGCGCAAGTCGGCCATGAATTCGGCACCGTTACGGGCCGTGCCCGCCGCTGCGGCTGGTTCGACGCCGCCTTGCTGCGCCGCTCCGTGCAGATCAACGGCGTGACGGGCATGTGCCTGACCAAGCTGGATGTGCTGGACGGTATCGAAACGCTGAAACTGTGCACCGGCTACACCATCGACGGCGTGGCCACGGACATCTTCCCATCGGGCGCTGAAGAAGCCGCCCGTTGCGTGCCCGTGTACGAAGAGATGCCGGGCTGGACGGAAAGCACCGTCGGCGCGAAATCGCTGGCGGCCCTGCCTGCCACGGCGCGCGCCTACATCAAGCGCATCGAAGAACTGGTCGGCGTACCGGTGGACATGGTTTCGACCGGTCCGGATCGTGAAGAAACGATCGTGCTGCGTCACCCATTCGAGTAAGCTGCTGGACACAATCCGCCGCAAGGCGGATTTTTTTAATCACGCTAATAATAAGATTTCACTATCATGACTACCCCTCAATCGAACGATCAACATCTCTGGGTCAACTGGGAAGAGTACCACCGCCTGATCGAGCGCCTGGCGCTCAAGGTCTACGAATCGGGCTGGAAATTCGACCAGGTATTGTGCCTGGCGCGCGGCGGCGTGCGTCCTGGCGACGTGTTCTCGCGCATTTTTGATTTGCCGTTGGCCATCCTGTCGACCAGCTCCTACCGCGAAGACGCGGGCACGGTGCGCGGCGACCTCGATATCGCCAAGTACATGACCATGACCAAGGGCCCGCTGGCCGGCCGCATCCTGCTGGTCGACGACCTGGCCGATTCCGGCGTCACGCTGGACAAGGTCACGCGTCACCTGAAGGAAAACTTCCCTGACGTGACCGAAGTCAAATCGGCCGTGATCTGGCTCAAGGGCTGCTCCGTCGTGCGTCCCGACTACTTCCTCGACGAACTGCCGCACAATCCGTGGATCCATCAGCCGTTCGAAGACTACGACGGCCTGCGTCCGCACCAGCTGGCGGCGTGGATCAAGAAGGGCGAAGCAGGCAAGTAATTGCGTGCGCGCTTGCAAAAAAAAGACGATCGTGTATCGTCTTTTTTTTCGTCCAAGGAAATGCGATGACCATACTGACGACGGCGCGGCTGCGCCTGGAACCGATCAACGAGAGCCACTACGAGCGCATGCGCACGCTCAACACCGATCCCGAGGTGATGACCTACCTGAACGCGGGCCAGCCCGAGACCGAAGAGGTGACGCGCGCGGCCATCGCGCGCACCATGGGCCGCTGGGTCGAATGGGGTTATTCGTGGTGGGCGCTGATACGCCTCGATGACGGTGAACTGGTGGGCATGGCCTGCCTGCAGCACCTCTCCGGCGACAGGGCCAATCCCCTTGAAATCGGCTGGCGCCTGGCGCGCACGGGCTGGGGGCAGGGCTATGCCAGCGAGGCGGCGGCCGCCATCGTCGCGCATGCGTTCGACGTCGTCGGCGCACCGGAAGTGGTGGCCGTGGCCCATCCCGACAACGCCGCCTCGATCAAGGTCATGACGCGCCTGGGCATGCAATATGTGGGCATGGAGCGCCATTACGATATCGACAGCGTGGTCTACCGCCTGGCGCGCCCATGACGGCAGCGCGCAAGCTGCTGAAGCTGGGCTGCAGCTACGGCGTGCGGTTTTCGCCCGACGGCACGCGCCTGGCCGTGCTGGGGCGCGACCTGGTCCTGTGGGATGTGGCGGCACGCCAGAAACTGTGGCGCGGCAAATTCATCGCGCACATGTCGGGCCTTGCCTTTTCGCCCGATGGGGGCCGGCTGGCCATCAAGAGCACGACGGGCCAGCTGGCCGTGGTGGATGCCCAGGCGGGACAACTGCTGCTCAATTTCCAGAACAGGAAGGATGGCGAAGGTTGCGGCCCGGCGTGGTCGCCGTGCGGGCAGTATATTGCCGATGGGGGCTGGGATGGCAGCCTGCGGCTGCGCGACGCGCAAACGGGCGAGCTGCTCTTCACGCAGGAGCTTCCGGGCGAGATGCTGCGCGCCATGCACGCCATCGATGGCGGGCGGCGTTTGCTGGTCCTGCACGGCGTCAAATCGGTGGACGAGGGGCAGGTGCAGCCGCCCGACTACTGCAGCGTATGGGACTGGCCCCTGCAGGCGGGCGGCGGGCGCAAGGTGCTGTCGCTGCCAGGACTGAAGTCGTGCGCGCCATCGCCCGACGGAGCGTCCCTGGCCGTGCTGCATCACGCGGGCGGCGAGGAGTTCCTGTCGGTGTATGCGCTGGCCGATGGCCGCCGGCTGGCCACGGTGCCGGTGGAGGCGGGCGGCGGCACGGGCGACGCCCTGCGCTGGCTGCCCGACGGCAGCGCGCTGGGACGCATCGGCAAGGGCAAGCTGCTGTTGTATGGCTGGCCCGGGTTAAACGTCCTGGCGCAGGAAGAATTGACGTATCCCTGCGCGCTGGACTTTTTGCCCGGCTCGCCATTGTCCGCCATCGGCTCCTGGGAATCTGGCATGCTGATGGAGTTGAACATACACAAGGAAACCGCATGATCACCTGTTATTTGCGCTACATCATCGACCCGTATAAATTGCGGGAATTCGAAGCCTACGGCAAGCTGTGGATACCGCTGGTCGAACGCTTCGGTGGCCAGCATCACGGCTACTTTTTGCCATCGGAAGGCGCCAGCAATGTGGCCCTGGCCATGTTCTCGTTCCCCAGCCTGGCCTTGTACGAGCAGTACCGCAGCGATTCGATGCAGGACGCCGAATGCCAGGCCGCCTTTCGCTATGCCGAGGAGACGCGCTGCATCGTCAGCTACGAGCGCAGTTTTTTCCGCCCCGTGTTTGCCTGAATAGGGTCAATCGCGCTGCGGCGCGCCCAGGGGGAAGAGGTGACGGTACGGACGTGCCTCTTCCACCGCGCGGGCGAACGATGGACGGGCCAGCAAGCGGGCGCGATAGGCGCGCAGCAGGGGCAGCGTGGCGGGAATCGGCTGCGTCCAGTCCGCATAGAACAGCGACGGAGCGGCGGCGCAGTCGGCCAGGGTAAAGTCTTCGCCCGTCGCCCACGTCTTGCCGGCCAGGCGGGTTTCCAGCCAGGCGTAGGCGAGATCCAGCTTGTTGCCGGCAAACACGCGGCCTTCCTCGGTCTTCGCCGGGGCGCCCGTCAGGGCGGCGCCGACGGCATGCTGCACGGGCGTCATGACGTGCAGGTCGAAATAGCGGTCGAGAAAGCGCACGTCCAGCGCCTGCATGGCGTCGTCCGGCAGCAGGCGCAGCGGGCCGGGATGGGCCAGTTGCAGGTATTCGATGATGATGCTGGTCTCGGCGACGTTGCGCTCCCCATCCACCAGCAGCGGAAACTTGCGCAGCGGCCAGCGTTCCAGCCACTGCTGCAGGTGCTGCGGCATGTCCGGCGCCAGGCAGCGGAAATCGAACGGTATGGCGTTTTCGTACAGGGCGATGAGCACCTTTTGCGTGTACGAGGAAAAGGGATGGCCGTAGAGGATCAGCGACACGGTGGGATCTCCTGTGCAAGGTTGGCAACACGCACGTGCAGCAACGATAGTGCAATCACAGGATCAATGCAAGCGGTCCGGGCCGTTCGTGCACCGGCCGTTCCCGCTTGTATTCCTGGCTCGCCCGCCGTCTAACCGAGGCTCGCCAGGTAGCGCAATCCCGTGATGCTGGGGAAAAAGCAATACACGCCGCCCCGCGTGATGACACTGCGCGAGAAATGCTGCAGTTTTGTATTGCCGCTGCCCTTGGGGCTCACGCCGGGCAGGGTGAAGGAGCTGACGGCCGGGTCGTTGATTCCCAAAAACACGTCCTGGCCGCTGATGTTGAACGTGGCATTGCCCGCCTCGGAACCGGCCGGACCGACTGCCGATTTGACGAAGGCATCGTCGTCGTTCCATTGCGCCATCAGGAATTCGAATTGATTGCGCAGGCTGGCATTGATGAAATAGCCGACCAGGCCGCGCTGCTGCGCGATGGGTGCGGCCGGATCATATTCGCTGCCGTAGGGCATGGCGCGCCGGACGATGCGGTGGTGGCGGGCGGAGGTGCCCACGACGCCTTCGTCGCGCGGATTGTTGCGCCGGATATGCGCGCCGACCGGGCATTTCAGGCCCAGCGTGTCATCCAGTTCCGGCTGTGCGCCATCGACATAGTGAAAGCGGTTCAGGCTGTCGTCCGGCAGCACGGGGCCGGCCTCGTCCGGTCTGAGCACCAGTGGATTGCCGTTGCGCCAGCGCCCGCACATCTTGGCGGCCAGCATCTCGGTGCTGAGCCCGGAACTGGCCGCGCCCTGGCTCAGGATGCTGTCGAACAGGGGCACGTCCTGCTCCAGGATGCGGAAGGCGGCATAGCTGCCATTGGTGGACAGTTGCGGCGGCTGCACCTGGTAGGTGCCGCCATTTTCATTCAGGTAGCCAAGCAGGAATTCCCCCGTCTTGACGCTGTTGAGCGGGTCGGGGTCGTGTTCGTGCTTGCGCTGCGGGGCGCCATCGACGTCCGGCTGGGCGATGCTGTCGCGGTAGCCGAAATGCACGCGGTTGCCTGGCAGGGCCATGCCGTCGTGTGCATACAGTTCACGCCAGCCAGCGGCAAAGGCGCTGCGCAGTGTGGCCGTGGTCTCCTGCAGCACGTCCTCCGATTCGCTGACCCATAGGCTCAGCAGCGCATGCACCTGGCCATGCCGGGTGGCCGGCCCCAGGTTGCCGAGCCAGTGTTCGGGGGCGCTGTCGCCCACGTCGCCCACGGCAGCGACGCTGGCCGGGTCGGCCGCGCCCCGTCGGAATGCCTGGTCAAAGGTGGCCAGGTCGGCCGCAGCAACGCCCAGCGCGGACAGGCCGGGAGCGGTAAAGCTGAGGTTCAGGAAGCAGGGCGGCTTGGGATGGATATGGCGCGCTGTGGTTATCGACGGCAGTCCGTCGCTGCCGTCGAGCAGGGCCGCGATGGTGCGCCGCGCCTGCCCCGCATCCGTGATGCTGAGGATGAAATGGCGCGCCAGGTTGACGCGGTAGCCGCGCAGGATCGTGCCTTGCACGTCGTCGTAATCGATGGTGGGATCGGCCATGCTGTCTCTCCGGGGGCTGGGGGTGTGACTGGCAGGGTGGTGGGGCCGCTTGCGCAGCCCCGGCGTGGTGTCGAGTTCAGACTGAAGCGAGGATTTGCTGGACGGTCTGCGGATAGGCGCTATACAGGCCGTTATTGGGCACGTGCTGCGCAGCGTCGTTGGCGGTGATGAAGGCTTCAAAAGCAGCCACGTGGTTGGCAACGGGCATCAGCGCCTTGCCGCCCACGACAAACTGCAGCAGCGCGTCGAATACCTCGCCCAACTGGGCCACGAAATCCTCGATGTAGCCGTTGAAACTGCCGTCGTACTCGGTGATGACGCCGATGACGAGGGTGTTGGAAGCGCCCGCCGAGTTAATGTTGGGCAGCAGATTGGCCTGGGAGCGGTCAAGCAGGGTGAAGCGGGCAAAGTGCACGGTACCAATATCGGTGAGGGCGGCATTGATCTTCGCCTGGTATTCCTGCAACGCTGCGGCGATGGAAATCGGATTGGTGCCGGGCAGTACCGGCATCATCAAGCACAGTGGATTTGCCATGGGAAGCTCCTCATTACGTGGTTGTCGGGAGGGCCGACACTACGCCGCGGCGCCCACTGCGTCAAAAACTATATTTTTGAACTTGTTGCTAAATTCGCACCATTGCAACATGATAGTCGATATGAAATGTAGTCTCATGTGGATAGTCGCCGGGGCTGGCCGGCACTGGGGGACACTCTGCCGCCAGGCTGTTCCGGCCTGTTGCGGGAAGCGCAAGTGGCGCCGCCGGCAGCGCCGGATTCTGGACGATTATTTCTGCAGAATGGGATGGCGATGCGATGCCGGCCGCCTGGTGCCTGGCCTTAATCCTCAGCCTGGAATTCGCTGGCCGAGACGAACAGGTCCCACGAGGCGATGAACAGGGCCGCCACCACGGGGCCGATGACAAAGCCGTTCAGACCAAACAGGGCCATGCCGCCAACGGTCGACAGCAGCACCACGTAGTCGGGCATCTTCGTGTCCTTGCCCACCAGGATAGGGCGCAGCACGTTGTCGACCAGGCCGATGACGAAGACGCCGAAGGCGGCCAGGCCGGCGCCTTGCCAGATGGCGCCCGTGGCCAGGAAATAGGCGGCCACGGGCGCCCAGACGAGGGCGGCGCCGACGGCCGGCAGCAGCGACAGGAAGGCCATCAGCACGGCCCACAGCAGGGGCGCCGGCACGTCGAGGAACCAGAACGCCAGGCCGCCGAGGGCGCCCTGGGCGATCGCCACGAGAATGTTGCCCTTCACCGTGGCGCGGATCACCGTGGTGAAATTGGTGAACAGGCGCTGCTTGTACTTGCGGCTCAGCGGCACGGCGTTCTTGATGCGTGCCGACAGGGTCGAGCCATCGCGCATGAGGAAAAACAGCAGGTACAGCATGATGCACAGGCTGGTGAGAAATTCGAAGGTGTACAGGCCCACATTGATGGCTTTGACGGCCACCACCTGACTTACCTGCGTGGCGCCCTCGGCCAGCTTGTCCTGCAGGCTGGCCAGGCTGGTCAGGTTGAAGCGGTCGAGCAGGTTGATCAGCCATTGCGGCAGCACGGCCATGATTTTATTGAAAAACATGGCGACCGTGATTTCGCCCGAACGCACCATTTCCACGACGCTGGCCGCCTGGTTCACGAGCGATACGGAAATGAGCGACAGCGGCAGGATCACGATGACGATGATCAACAGCAAGGTCAGCAGCGACGCGAGGCCGGCGCGGCCCCTGGTTTTGGCCAGCAGCCAGCGGTACACGGGCGCGAACAGGATCGCCAGGATGACGCCCCAGAAGATGGCGCCCGCATACGGCGCCAGTATCCAGCCGAAGCCGATGGTGACGATGCTCAAGAGGAGCAGGAACACTTTCTGGTGCAGCGTGAGGGTAGGCATGGGCGATAGCGCAATGATAAGGGTTGAGTTGCCCCATCATAAGCGAGGCCAAGGGCCGTGCGCCATACAATTGTCGCGCTGCGTGCGCGAGCGCACCCGGCGCGTCGGCGGGCTGGCAACGCGGTGGCGGAAATTCCAGTAAGCTGTCGTTCCAGGCGTTCCATCCCGGGCGCCGTTGATTTCCTTTGACTTCAGGAACGCGCGTGCTTGACCCCATCCATTTTTATGAACCTGCGCAGGGCCATGGCCTGCCGCACGATCCCTTTAACGCCATCGTGGGGCCGCGTCCGATCGGCTGGATCGCCTCGCGCAGCAGCGCGGGCGTGCTCAATCTGGCGCCGTACAGCTTTTTCAACGCCTTCAATTACCATCCGCCGCTGATCGGTTTTTCCAGCATCGGCCGCAAGGATACCTTGCGCAATATCGAACAGACGGGCGAATTCGTGTGGAACCTGGCGACCCGTCCGCTGGCCGAGGCAATGAACGCCAGTTGCGCGCCTGCGCCGCCCGAAGTCGACGAATTCGCGCTGGCCGGCCTGACGCCGGCCGCCTCGCGCATCGTGCACGTGCCGCGCGTGGCCGAAAGCCCCGTCTCCTTCGAATGCCGGCGTACGCAGATCATCGAACTGCAAGGCGTCAATGGCGACGGTGTCGGCAGCTGGCTGGTGCTGGGGGAAGTGGTGGGCGTGCACATCGCGCGCCATCTGCTGGTCGACGGCGTGTACGACACGGCCGCCGCCGCGCCGATATTGCGCGGCGGCGGCCCGGCCGATTATTTCGAGATCGGGCCGGACAGCCTGTTCCACATGCGCCGGCCAGCCTGGCCGTAATGCGCCGTCTGGCCAGGCCGTACTGGTTCAGGCCGGAACTGGATGGCGCTCCTTGACGATGCCGCGATAGATCAGCCACGTCGCCAGCAGGCTGATGGCGCCGGCGCCCGCCATCCAGTAGCCTGGCGCCGCCTTGTCGCCGGTGCTTTCGATCAGCAGGGTCGACACCAGCGGCGTCAGGCCGCCGAACAGCGCGGTGGCCAGGCTGTAGGCCAGCGAAAAGCCCGTGGTCCGCACGCTGGCCGGGATGATTTCCGTCAGCGCGACGATGGTGGCGCCGTTGTAGCTGCCGTACAGGAAGGACAGCCACAGCTCGACCATCAGCATGTGGTTGAAACTGGGATGGGCGACCAGCCAGGACAGGGACGGATACGCGGTCAGCATCGTCAGCGCCGCGCACGCGGCCATGATGGGCCAGCGCCCGATGCGGTCCGACAGCGCGCCCATGACGGGCAGCCAGAGGAAGTTCGACAGGCCGATGCACAAGGTGACGAGCAGGCTGTCCTCGGTGCTCAGTTTGAGCACGCTCTTGCCGAAGGTCGGCGTGTAGACGGTGATCAGATAGAACGCCACCGTCGTCAGCACGATCAGCATCGCGCCGCTGACGACCAGCGGCCAGTTGAGGCTGATGGTTTTGAGCATTTGCCGGAACGTCGGATGCGATTTGCGCGTCAGATAGGCCTCGGTCTCCTGCAGCGAACGGCGGATGTAGAACACCACCGGGATGATGGAGCAGCCGATGAAGAACGGG
The DNA here is from genome assembly GCF_002735765.1 of Janthinobacterium sp. BJB304. Classification (NCBI taxonomy): domain Bacteria; kingdom Pseudomonadati; phylum Pseudomonadota; class Betaproteobacteria; order Burkholderiales; family Oxalobacteraceae; genus Janthinobacterium; species Janthinobacterium sp. BJB304. The sequence goes on along the minus strand of NZ_PDZN01000030.1, from coordinate 49,374 downwards.
ATGCGCCAGCCCCAGTCCGCGATGAATTCCTTGCTCAAGGTTGCGTTGAGATAGTAGCCGAGCGCCGCGGAAAAGATGATGGCGACCTGCTGGCTGGCCGATTGCCAGCTGACGTAATAGCCCTTGTTGCCGGGTGTCGCCATCTCGGACAGGTAGACCGACACGCCGCCCAGCTCCACGCCGGCGGAGAAACCTTGCAGCAAGCGCCCGATCAGCACGAGGAACGGCGCCAGCAAGCCGATGGTGGCATAGCCGGGCACGAAGGCGATCAGCGCCGTGCCGGAAGCCATGATGGCCAGGGTCAGCACCAGTCCCTTGCGCCGGCCGATGCGGTCGATATAGCTGCCGAGGATGATGGCACCCAGCGGCCGCATGAAAAACCCCGCACCGAAGGTGGCGAAGGTCATCATCAGGGCCGCGTATTCGCTGGTGGCGGGGAAGAAGGCCTTGGCAATATACGTCGCATAAAAGCCGAACAGGAAAAAATCGTACATTTCGATGAAGTTCCCGCTCGTCACCCGGATGACGGTGGCGATGCGCGAAGGAGGGCGTGCCTGTGCGCGCGGCGCTGTCGGCTCGGCGAGGGGTGCGGCGGTCGATGGAATGGCCATGGTTTACCTATTGAGGAAAGATGAGTGACGTCGACTAGTGCGTTGCTGTTGCTGGTACCGATGCCGGCTGCAGCCCGGTCGCTTCGATCGCGCCGGCGTTGGCCGGGGCGGCGAGGAAGCGCAGCAAGGCGCGGCCGGCTTCCGGTTCTTTGCCGCCCGGGACCAGCGCCGCCGAAAATTGCGTCATCAACTGCACTTCCGGCGGCAGCAGGCCGACAATGTCGATGCCTTGGACCGGCAGCAGCTCGCTGCGCTGCTGGCAGCCGAAATCGGCCTCGCCATGCGCGATGATTTCGCCGACGGGGGTGGCGGGAATTTTCGCGGCCTTGCCCTGCATCTGCTCCGCGATGTGCAGTGTCTTCATCAGCTGCTTCTCGATGTATTCGCCGCTGGCGCTGTCCGAATAGGCCACCTTGTGCGCCTGCAGGAAAGCGCTGCGCAAGCCCTCGGTGGTGCTGATGTCGGGCTTTGCCGCGCCGTGGCGCACGGCGCAGGCGATCGGCGAATTGGCCAGGACCACCTTGCTGCCGGGGACCAGGCGGCCTTCCTGCATCAGTTTGTCGAGCGCGTCGCCCACCATGATGACGACGTCGATCGGCTCGCCGCGCGCCAGGCGCGCCGGGATCGCATTCCTGGTGGTGCCCATCGACGGACCCCATTCGGACAGCAACTGGTCGCCGCTGGCGCGCTCGTAGGCGGGCGCCAGGTTTTTGTAGGCCTGGGCGAAGCCGCCCGAGCTGACCACGCGGATGTCGGCGGCATGCGCCGCGCCGGCGGCCAGCAGCACCAGCGCCGCGAGCAGCGGGCGCGAGGTTTGCAGCAGAGTATGCCGAGGCATGATGGTTCTCCTGATGTTAAAATTTTTTCATGAGGCCGGGTGTCAAGCCAGTGCCGTGGCGGTTGTTGAGGTGTGTTTCCGTGACGCCGGCAGCGTCGCGCCGCCGGCCGCCGGTAAAAGCGCGAACGTGGAATGGTGTCGCATCATGTCTCCTTTTTCAGTTCAGGCCTTCTTGGCGAGGCTCAGCATTCAGCCCCCATCATCGTTGAAATGGCATAATTTGATAATTGCAATTTTTCCGAGGATTAATGCATGCAGCGCATCAATTACGAGCTTCATGATTTGCAGGCCTTCGTGGCCGTGGCGGAGCGCAACAGCTTTCGCCAGGCCGCGGCCGACCTGTTCCTGTCGCAGCCGGCGCTCAGCCGCCGCATCGAAAAACTCGAGGATGCGCTGGGGGTCAAGCTGTTCGAGCGCACCACACGGCGCGTGCAGCTGACCAACGTCGGGCAGGTGTTCCTGGTGAACGTGCGCGATGCGCTCAACGGCCTGGAAGATGCCGTGCTGGGCGTGGCCGACCTGGCCGCGCACCGCACCGGGACGGTGACGTTCGCCTGCGTGCCCTCGGCCGTGTGGCATTTCCTGCCGGACGTGCTCAAGCGCTTCAGCGCGCAGTTTCCGAAAATCCGCGTGCGCGTGCATGACGAAAGCGCGCAGGACGTGCTCAACCTCGTGCTGTCCGGCGAGGCGGACTTCGGCATCAGCTTTACGGGCGCGGAAAATCCGGAGATCCATTTCCAGCCCATCTACGTCGAGACCTATGTGCTGGCCATGCGTGCCGATCACCGGCTGGCCAAGCGCAAGAAGCTGAGCTGGAAGGATACAGTCGACGAACGCTATATCTCGGTGGCCAAGTCGAGCGGCAACCGCAGCGTGCTCGACGCGGCGCTGGCCGGCGTGGAAAAGCATCCGTGGATCTCGTGCGAGATCAACCACGTGTCAGGCATCCTGGCGCTGGTGGAGTCGGGCCTGGGCGTGGCGGCGGTGCCGGGCCTGTCGATTCTGCCGGAGCGGCAAGGCGCGGTGGTCGGCGTGCCGCTCGTCAATCCTGCCGTCAAGCGCACGCTGGGCTTGATCAGCCGGCATCAGCACGCGATGCCGCCCGCGTCTCGCACTCTGTTCGAGATGATGAGCGCGAGCATAGGAAAGCAGGGGCGGCGGGCATGAGCGCTGCAGTGCGGCGCAGGAGAATCGAGGACCCGGACCTTATTTTTGCATGATGGGATCGCGCCCCAGCGTGCGCGCCAGCGCGCCGCCGTCGCCGCGCCAGAATTCGCGGTCGGCCAGGCGCACGCGCTCGGCCGCGTGCTGCATGTGCTCCATGGCCGCCTGGCGCGCCCGCTGCGGGTCGCCGTCGGCGATCGCCTGCACGATCTTTTCATGTTCGCGCCGCACTTCGATGGAAAAGTCCGTGCGCCGCGCTTCATTCGCGCGCGTGACCTTCACGGCCGAGCGGATCGGGTCGGCGAACATGGCGACGAATTTCGGCCAGTAGGGGTTGCCCGTCGCCTCGGCGATGCACAGGTGCAGGCGCACGTCTTCTTCCACGCCGTCGACGCCGGCCGCCACGGCTTCCTCGATGCGGCGCAGCGCGTGTTCGATGTCGGCCAGCTGGCCCGGCGTGCGCCGCACGGCCGCCAGCGCGGCGATTTCCGCTTCCAGTCCCTGGCGCACCTCGATCAGATTCAGCAGCGACTGCACGGACTGCTCCGTCAGCTCGTCGCCCCGTTCGCCCGTCTTCGCGCCATCCTGCGCGCAAACGAACGTGCCGCTGCCCTTGCGCGTGGCGACGATGCCGTCCGCCTGCAGCAGGGCGATGGCTTCGCGCAGCACCGTGCGGCTGACGCCGAAGTGCGTTGCCATCGCTTGCTCGGACGGCAGACGCGTGCCGCCGGCCAGGCCGTCGTTGTGGATTTGCTGGCGCAGCCGTGCCGCCACCCGCGCACCCAGCGTGCCGGTGGTGAAACTGCCCGCGGCGGGCTCCGGCGGGGGAAGGGTAAAGCGGAACGTGCGGTCCATCGGGTGCATCCTTGTGCTAGCGGTTTTTATGCGGGCTTGCCTGCTTGCCATTATATGGAATATACAGCTTGACACACACAAAACACACACATAATATACATCCATACAAATTTTAGACAAGTTGCCAGCCACCTCCGGTGGACCATAAAAACCCGGCACGGTCGATCCCCCAGCGATCAGGAGACAAGCATGGACGTATCACAAGCATTGCCCGGGCAGCCGGCCGGCGCCGCCGCCAGCCAGAAAACCATCGACGACGCCGTCTATCGCAAGGTGACCTGGCGCATCATCCCCTTCCTCATGCTGTGCTACATCGTCGCTTACCTCGACCGTGTCAACGTGGGCTTCGCCAAGCTGCAAATGCTGGCCGACCTGCAGTTTTCCGAAACCGTGTACGGCCTGGGCGCCGGCGTGTTCTTCCTCGGCTACTTCCTGTTCGAAGTGCCCAGCAACGTGATGCTGCACAAGATCGGCGCGCGCGTGTGGATCGCCCGCATCATGATCACCTGGGCCATCATCTCGGGCGCCTTCATGTTCGTCACCACGCCGACCCAGTTTTACGTGATGCGCTTCCTGCTCGGCATCGCCGAGGCGGGCTTCTTCCCCGGCATCATTCTCTATTTGACCTACTGGTATCCGTCCGAGCGCCGCGCGCGCATGGTGTGCACCTTCATGGCCGCCATCCCCGTGGCGGGCCTGATCGGCGGCCCCCTGTCGGGCTGGATCATGGAAACCTTCGCCGGCTGGCACGGCTATGCGGGCTGGCAGTGGATGTTCGTGCTCGAAGCGATACCCGCCGCGCTGATGGGCGTGGCCGTGCTGCTGTACCTCGATAACAGCATCCGCGCCGCGAAGTGGCTGACGGAAGACGAAAAAGTCATCCTCGAGCAGCGCATTGCCACGGAAGCGCAGGGCAAGGTATCGCACCCGTCGATCCGCGCCATGTTCGCCGACCCGCGCATCTGGGTCATGGCCCTGATTTATTTCTGCTGCGTGATGGGCCAGTATTCGCTGACCTTCTGGCTGCCCAGTCTGATCAAGGCGGCCGGCGTGACGGGCGTGCTCAATATCGGCCTGTTCACGGCGATTCCGTACTCCGTGGCCGTGGCGTCGATGATCCTGCTGGGCCGCAGCTCGGACAAATACCGCGAACGCCGCTGGCACATGGCGATCCCGCTGGTGGTCGGCGCCGCCGCCATCGTCTGCAGCGCGCTGGCCGGCGCCCACAACACGGGCTGGGCCATCTTCTTCCTGACGATCGCCGCCGGCGGCATCCTGGCCGCCTCGCCGATGTTCTGGAGCCTGCCGACGGCTTTCCTCGGCGGCGTCTCGGCCGCCGCGGGCATCGCCGCCATCAATTCGGTGGGCAACCTGGCCGGCTTCGCGGCGCCGTACATGATCGGTTCGATCAAGGACCTGACGCAATCGACCGACATCGCCATCTACCTGCTGGCCGGCATCCTGGTGATCGGCGCATTCATCATCATGCGCGTGCCGGCCAAGCTGGTGAACAAATAAGACTGGAGTAGCAGATGAACGTGGAAATGAAAAAAGTGGGCGTGATCGGCCTGGGCGCCATGGGCATGGGCATTGCGCAATCGTTGCTGCGCGCGGGCTTCGACGTGCATGCCTGCGACGTGCGCCCGGAAACCGTGCAAACGCTGGTCGACAAGGGCGCCCATGCGGCGCAATCGCCGGCCGCGCTGGCGGCGCAGGTGCAAGCCTTGCTGATCGTCGTCGTCAATGCGCAGCAGACGGAAGCCGTGCTGTTTGGCGAACACGGCGCGGCCAGCGCCCTGGCGCCGGGCAGCGTCGTCATCGCCTGCGCCACCGTGGCGCCCGAATTTGCCGAAGCGCTCGGTGCGCGCCTGGCGGCCATGGGACTGCGCTTCATCGACGCGCCCATTTCCGGCGGCGCGGCCAAGGCGCAAGCCGGCGAGATGTCGGTGATGGCGGCCGGCGCGCCCGATGCGTTCGACGCTTGCGCCGGTATTTTCGACGCCATCTGTGCAAAGCTGTACCGCCTGGGCGAGCAGCCGGGGCAGGGCTCGAAAGTCAAGATGATCAACCAGCTGCTGGCCGGCGTGCACATCGCCGCCGCCGCCGAAGCGATGGCGCTGGGCTTGCGCGCCGGCTGCGACGCCGATGCCTTGTACGAAGTCATTTCAAACAGCGCCGGCAGTTCCTGGATGTTCCAGAACCGGGTGCCGCACATTTTGAAGGGCGACTATACGCCGTTATCAAGCGTGAATATTTTCGTGAAAGACCTCGGCATCGTGCTCGATTACGCGAAAAAGAGCGTCTTTCCACTGCCCCTGTCGGCCACGGCGCACCAGATGTTCATGCAGGCGTCGGCCGCTGGCTTTGGCGGCGAGGACGATGCGGCCGTGATTAAAACTTTTCCCGGTATCGATCTGCCGACGAAAGCGTAACTGAATCAAAAAGGAATCATGATGACTGTATTACTGGGATGTATCGCCGACGATTTCACGGGCGGCACCGACCTGGCCGGCATGCTGGTCAAGGCCGGCATGCGCACGGTGCAGCTGATCGGCGTGCCGCAAGGTCCGCCGCCGACTGACGTCGACGCCGTCGTCATCGCCCTCAAGTCGCGCACGAATGCGCCGGAAGAGGCGGTGGCCGAATCGCTGGCCGCGCTGGCCTGGCTGCAGCAAGCCGGATGCCGCCAGTTCTACTTCAAGTACTGCTCCACGTTCGACTCCACGCCGCGCGGCAATATCGGCCCCGTGGCGGAAGCACTGATGCGGGCGCTGGACACGGACTTCACGATCGCCTGCCCCGCGTTTCCCGCGAATGGCCGCACCATCTACAAGGGTAACCTGTTCGTCGGCGACGTGCCGCTGGCCGAATCTGGCATGCGCGATCATCCCCTGACGCCGATGACGGATTCGAACCTGGTGCGCGTGCTGCAGCAGCAGGTGCAGGCCAAGGTGGGCCTGGCCGATTACAGTGTGGTGGAGAAGGGCGCGGCCGCCATCGCCCAGCGCTTCACGGACTTGCGCGGCCAGGGCTGCCATTTCGCCGTCGTCGATGCCGTGTCGAACCGCGACCTGGAAGCCATCGGTGCCGCTTGCGCCGACTTGAAACTGATCACGGGCGGCTCCGGCATCGCGCTGGGATTGCCGCAGAATTTCCGCCAGCGGGGCCAGTTGTCGCCATCGCATGCCGGACAGGCAGGGCGCTTGCCGCCGGCGTCCGGATTGCGCGCCGTGATCTCGGGCAGCTGTTCCGTGGCCACGCAGCAGCAGGTGGCGCACCTGCGCGAACTGGCGCCGTCCTTCCACGTCGACCCTTTGCAACTGGCCGCGGGCGGCGAGGTGGTGGACGCCGTGGTGGAGCAGGCGCTGGCCTGGGCGAATCAGCACCTGGCGCAAGGCCCCATTTTGATCTATGCCACGGCCACGCCGGACGCCGTGCGCGCCGTGCAGGCGCAGCTGGGCGTGGAGCGTGCCGGCGCCCTGGTCGAGGAAACCCTGGCCGCCATCGCGCAGGGCCTGGTGCGCCTCGGCGTGGGCCAGTTGATCGTCGCCGGCGGCGAAACCTCGGGCGCCGTGGTGAAGGCGCTGGGCGTCGCGGGCTTGCGCATCGGCCCCGAGATCGACCCCGGCGTGCCGTGGACGCAAGCCTTGCCCGCGCCGGGCGACGAAGGCAGGGCACCGTTGGCGCTGGCCCTCAAGTCCGGCAATTTCGGCACCGTGGATTTCTTCAGCAAAGCCTGGCAGGTGCTGGCATGAGCACCACGGAATCGCGCCAGCGCGAGCTGATCGTCGACTTCGGCAAGTCGCTGTTCGAACGGGGCTTGACGGCGGGCAGCAGCGGCAACCTGAGCGTGCGCCTGTCCGACGGCTGGCTGCTCACGCCGACGAACGCCAGCCTGGGCCGGCTCGATCCCGCGCAGCTGTCCAAGCTCGATTGGGATGGCAAGCTGATCAGCGGAGCGCCGCCGTCCAAGGAGGCGTTCCTGCACCGCACCATGTACGCAGAGCGGAGCAGCGCGGGCGCCATCGTGCACCTGCACTCGACGCATTCGGCCGCCGTGTCGTGCATGTGCGGCTTGAACCATGACGACTGCATCCCGCCGCTCACGCCATACTTTGTGATGAAGGTGGGGCGCTTGCCGCTGGTGCCGTATCACCGTCCGGGCGACCCGGCGCTGGCGGGCGCGATCGGCGCCATGGCGCGCAAGCACTCGGCCGTGCTGCTGGCCAATCACGGTCCCGTCGTGTCGGGCACGAGCCTGGAAGCGGCCGTGTATGCGGCCGAGGAACTGGAAGAGACGGCCAAGCTGTTTTTGCTGCTGCGCGACGTGCCCACGCGTCCGCTCGACGCGGCGCAGATCGCGGATCTGAAGCAGACATTCAAACTCGAACTATAGAATTCAAGGAGACACGCATGCCCCGTTTTGCCGCCAACCTGACCATGATGTTCAATGAAGTGCCTTTCCCGCAGCGCTTTGCCGCCGCCGCGCAAGCGGGTTTCACGGGCGTCGAATTTTTGTTCCCCTACGATCACGCGCCGCAGGAAGTGGCCGGCTGGCTGCGCGAAAACAAGCTGCAGAACGTGCTGTTCAACCTGCCGCCGGGCGACTGGGCGGCCGGTGAGCGGGGCATCGCCTCGCTGCCGGGCCGCGAAGCGGAATTTCGCGCTGGCGTGGCACAGGGCATCGCATATGCGCTGGCGCTGGGCACGCCGCGCGTGCACATGATGGCGGGCCTGCTGCCCGTGGGCGCCGACCTCGCCCTGCACCGCGCCACCTACCTGGCCAACCTGCGGTACGCGGCGAAAGCCGTGGGCGAGCATGGCATCGAGCTCCTGATCGAACCGATCAACGGGCGCGACATGCCCGGCTATTTCCTCGTCACGCAGGCGCAGGGCCATGCGCTGCGCCTGGAGTCGGGCGCGCCCAACGTCAAGGTGCAGATGGATTTTTATCACACGCAGATCGTCGAGGGCGATATCGCCATGACGTTCCAAAACAACTTCGACGGCATCGGCCACGTGCAGATCGCCAGCGTCCCGGCCCGCAATGAACCGGACGATGGCGAAGTCAATTACCCGTATTTATTCAGGCTGCTCGACGAGCTCGACTACGAGGGCTGGATCGGCTGCGAATACCGTCCGCGCGGGCGCACCGAGGATGGCCTGGGCTGGCTCGCTGCATACAACAACAAACAAGGAGCATGAAGATGAAAGTACTGATTACCGGCGGCGCCGGTTTCCTGGGACAGCGCCTGGCGCGCCAGTTGCTGGCGCAAGGCCGCTTGACGGACAGCCACGGCCAGCTGCAAGCGATCAGCGAGCTGGTTTTGGTCGACGTGGTGGCCGCGCATGACTTCCACGATGCGCGCGTCAAAGTGGTCACGGGCGACATCGCCGACGGCGCCTTGATGCGCGCCACCATCGATGCGCAGACCGCGTCGATCTTCCACCTGGCCGCCATCGTCAGCGGCCAGGCGGAAGCCGATTTCGAGCTGGGCATGCGCATCAACCTCGATGCCTCGCGTTTGCTGCTCGATATCTGCCGCGAACTGGGGCACAAGCCGAAAGTGGTCTTCACCAGCTCCGTGGCCGTCTACGGCGGCAAGCTGCCGGACGTGGTGCAGGACACCACCGCGCTGAACCCGCAATCGTCGTACGGCGCGCAAAAAGCCATCGGCGAATTGCTGCTCAATGACTACAGCCGCCGCGGCTTTGTCGATGGCCGCGTGCTGCGCCTGCCCACCATCAGCGTGCGTCCCGGTAAGCCGAATAAGGCGGCGTCGTCTTTCGCCAGCGGCATCATCCGCGAACCGTTGAATGGCGAGGCGGCCGTCTGCCCTGTGTCCACCGATTTGCGATTGTGGCTGCTGTCGCCGCGCGGCGCCATCGCCTCGCTGATCGCCGGCCACGAACTGGCGGGCGAGGCCTTTGGCGCCAGCCGCACGGTGAACTTGCCGGGTTTGAGCGTGAGCGTGGGCGAGATGATCGCCGCGCTGGAACAAGTCGCCGGCGCGGACGTCGTTGCCCGCATCAGCTATGCGCCCGATCCGGCCGTCGAGCGCATCGTCAAGAGCTGGCCCGGCGCCTGGGACACGGCACGGGCCGAGTCGCTGGGCTTGACGGCCGATGCGGATTTCGCCAGCATCATCCGTGCGTATATCGAGGATGCGAAAGCATGAAGCCGCGTAGGTCGGATTAGCGGCGGCACGCCGCGTAATCCGACAATATTGCTGGCGTTGGTTTAAGTGCTGATGTCGGATTGCGCTGGCCTGTCAGCCATCTAATCCGACCTGCGCCATGCCAGCGCGTGGGGCTTATTTGCCCAGTATCGACGCCACATTGTCGGTGCCGGGCGCGCCGAACAGCTGCTGCTTGAGGATGTGCAGCTGGTCGCGCACTTGCGCCGCCTTTTCGAACTCCAGGTTCTTGGCGTGGTCGACCATCAGTTTTTCCAGGCGCTTGATTTCCTTGCTGACCTGTTTCTCGCTCATCGCTTCGAATTTCGCCGCTTCCTGCGCCACCTGCAGGGTCTCGCGCGCTTCCTGCGGGCTGTAGACGCCGTCGATCATTTCGCGGATCGATTTCTTCACACCGATCGGGATGATGTTGTTGGCCGTATTGAAGGCGATCTGCTTGGCGCGGCGGCGTTCCGTCTCGTCGATGGCGCGGCGCATGGAGTCCGTGATGCGGTCGCCGTACAAAATCGCCGTGCCGTTCAGGTTACGCGCGGCGCGGCCGATGGTCTGGATCAGGCTGCGTTCGGAGCGCAAAAAGCCTTCCTTGTCCGCGTCGAGGATGGCGACCAGCGATACTTCCGGCAAGTCCAGGCCCTCGCGCAGCAGGTTGATCCCCACCAGCACGTCGAAGGTGCCCAGACGCAGGTCGCGCAGGATTTCCACGCGCTCCACCGTTTCGATATCGCTGTGCAGGTAGCGCACCTTGATGCCATGGTCGCCCAGGTATTCCGTCAATTGCTCGGACATGCGCTTGGTGAGGGTGGTCACCAGCACGCGCTCGTCCTTCTTGATGCGCTCGACGATTTCCGACATCAGGTCGTCCACCTGGCTGCTGGCCGGACGCACGATGATCTGCGGGTCGACCAGGCCGGTCGGGCGCACGACCTGTTCGACCACCTGGTCCGAGTGGGTCTTTTCGTATTCGGCCGGCGTGGCCGAGACGAACACGGTCTGGCGCATCTTCTGTTCGAATTCCTCGAATTTCAAGGGCCGGTTGTCGAGCGCGGACGGCAGGCGGAAACCATAGTCGACCAGGTTGGTCTTGCGCGAGCGGTCGCCGTTATACATGGCGCTCAGCTGGCCCGTCAGCACGTGCGACTCGTCGAGGAACATCAATGCGTCGGCCGGCAGGTAGTCGACCAGGGTCGGCGGCGGTTCGCCGGGCAGCGCGCCACTCAGATGGCGCGAGTAGTTCTCGATGCCCTTGGTGAAACCGATCTCCGCCATCATTTCCAGGTCGAAGCGCGTGCGCTGTTCCAGCCGCTGCTCCTCGATCAGTTTATTTTCCTTGCGGAAGAACTCGAGGCGCTCGCGCAGCTCGTCCTTGATGGTCTCGACGGCGCGCAGCACGGTGGAGCGGGGCGTGACGTAGTGCGAGCCCGGGTACACGGTGAAGCGGGGGATCTTTTGCCGTACGCGGCCCGTCAGCGGGTCGAACAGCTGGATCGATTCGATCTCGTCGTCGAACATTTCCAGGCGCACGGCCAGCTCCGCATGCTCGGCGGGGAAGATGTCGATGGTATCGCCGCGCACGCGGAAGGTGCCGCGGCCGAAATCGACCTCGTTGCGCGTGTACTGCATCTGGATCAGGCGCGCGATGACGTCGCGCTGGGCGACCCTGTCCTTGACGCGCAGGGTCAATATCATCTGGTGGTATTCGTTCGGATTACCGATACCGTAGATGGCCGAGACGGTGGCGACGATGATGACGTCGCGCCGCTCCATCAGCGATTTGGTGCACGACAAACGCATCTGCTCGATATGCTCGTTGATCGACGAGTCCTTTTCGATGAACAGGTCGCGCTGCGGCACGTAGGCTTCGGGCTGGTAGTAATCGTAGTAGCTGACGAAGTATTCGACGGCGTTCTGCGGGAAAAAGTCGCGGAACTCGCTGTACAGCTGCGCCGCCAAGGTCTTGTTCGGCGCGAAGACGATGGCGGGCCGGCCCGTGCGCGCGATGACGTTGGCCATGGTGTAGGTCTTGCCCGAACCGGTCACGCCCAGCAGGGTCTGGAAGGCCAGTCCGTCGGCAATCCCCTCTGACAGCTGGTCGATTGCCGTGGGCTGATCGCCGGCCGGAGGGAAGGGCTGGTGCAGCTTGAAGGGGGAGTCCGGGAAAGAGATAATTGCGCTTTCCGCCTCGCTGGCGGTAGATAATTCGGGCATGTGAATCAGACCTTTGTTAGAATAGTGCTCTGCTGGCGGCCCTGGCGTTGTATTTCGGGGCGCTGTCTACAACTCCGCTGTGAACCTGCTTCCAATCGAATCCAATCTTATCATGACGAACCCAACTGTTTCTGCCAGTCTGTTTAGCGCCATCGAGATGGCCCCACGCGACCCGATCCTGGGCATCACCGAAGCATTTAACGCGGACCAGAATCCCGCCAAAATCAATCTGGGCGTTGGCGTCTATTATGACGACAACGGCAAGGTGCCTCTGTTAGCTTGCGTACGCAAGGCGGAAGCCATCCTGATCGAACAGGCCGCCCCACGCACCTATCTGCCGATCGAAGGCCTCGCTGCCTACGACAAGGCGGTGCAAGAACTCGTATTTGGCGCCGATAGCGCCGTAATTCAAGAGCGCCGCGCCATCACCGTGCAAGCCATCGGCGGCACGGGCGCACTGAAGATCGGTGCCGACTTCCTGCAGCGCTTCGCGCCGGGTGCCCAGGTCTACATCAGCGACCCGAGCTGGGAAAACCACCGCGCGCTGTTCGAGAACGCCGGTTTCGTTGTGAATAACTACACGTACTACGATGCCGTCACCCATGGCGTGAACTTCGACGGCATGCTGGCCAGCCTGAACGCCATGCCGGCCGGTTCCATCGTCGTGCTGCACGCCTGCTGCCACAACCCGACCGGCGCCGACCTGAGCGTGGCCCAGTGGGACCAGATCATCGCCGTCGTCACGTCGCGCGGCCTGGTGCCGTTCCTGGACATGGCTTATCAGGGCTTCGCCAACGGCATCGCCGAAGACGGCGCCGTGGTGCGCCGCTTTGCCGACGCGGGCGGCCCGCTGCTGGTGTCGAACTCGTTCTCGAAATCGTTCTCGCTGTACGGCGAGCGCGTGGGCGCCCTGAGCGTCGTCGCCGCCAGCGCCGATGAGGCGGCCCGTCTGCTGTCGCAACTGAAGCGCGTCGTGCGCACCAACTACTCGAACCCGCCAGTCCACGGCGGCAAGGTGGTCGCCACCGTCCTGGCCACGCCGGAACTGCGCCAGCTGTGGGAAGAGGAACTGGCCGGCATGCGCGTGCGCATCCGCGAAATGCGCAATGCCTTCGTGGAAAAGCTGAAAGCCAAGGCGCCAGGCCACGACTTCGAATTCGTGCGCCAGCAAATCGGCATGTTCTCGTACTCGGGCCTGAGCAAGGAACAAGTGGCTTCCCTGCGCGAGCAATCGATCTACGCCGTCGACACGGGCCGTATCTGCGTGGCAGCATTGAATTCGCGCAACATCGACATCGTTATTGACGCGATCGCCAAAGTGCTTTAAGATCTTGCTTCTTCGGCGCTGCATGCAAGTGCGGCGCGGATGGCAGTAGAAAGTCGGCGATGGCCGTGTTTGTGAAGATGCAGTATCCGTCTTGCAAATATGGAACAAGCGACATATAATATTGCCTCTTTTCCCTGATAGCTCAGTTGGTAGAGCGACGGACTGTTAATCCGCAGGTCCCTGGTTCGAGTCCAGGTCGGGGAGCCAGAATTCGGAAGGCCACGTTGAAAAACGTGGCCTTTTTTGTTTTTGCGCTGTCGGCGGGCAACTGCTGTCCGGGATAGAAATTTCCCTGGGGGAATCTGGACATGTGCTTGCTTGCCCTATATAATACGGCCTCTTTTCCCTGATAGCTCAGTTGGTAGAGCGACGGACTGTTAATCCGCAGGTCCCTGGTTCGAGTCCAGGTCGGGGAGCCAGAACATCAGCAGTATCGAAAAGCCCAGCCTTCACCGGTTGGGCTTTTTGCGTTTCAGAGCCTGCATGAGGCATCCGTGTCATGACTCTTGATCCCGCGCATAAGCCGCCAGGCACCCGGCGCTATGCTGGAGGCGACAAGGCGCCGGCAGGCCTGTCATCGCCTTCAACTTCCTGGAGGGGCTGAAATGGATGAGGTCACAAGTGTTGGGTCGGCAACGATCGTGCTCGTGCATGGCGGTTTTGTCGACGGGTCGGGTTGGGAAGCCGTTTACCGGGCGCTGCGTGACGAGGGTTGTCACGTTGCCATTGTGCAAAACCCAACGCTATCGCTGGCGGACGATGTGGCCGCGACCGGACGGGTCATCGCCGCGTCGCCGGGTCCCGTGGTCCTCGTTGGTCATTCGTATGGCGGTGCCGTGGTCACGCAAGCGGGGAACGATCCCAAGGTCAAGGCATTGCTCTACATCGCGGCGTTTGTGCCGGATCAAGGCGAGTCCGTCGATTCCTTGCTGAAGAATGCCCCGCCTGGCGCACCGGTGCCGCCGATCTTGCCGCCGCACGATGGCTTCCTGTTGCTCGACCAGAAAAAGTTTGCGGCCGCCTTCGCGGCCGATGTGCCCAGGGACAAGGCCCGCTTCATGGCGGTATCGCAAGTGCCCTGGGGAGTGGCCGCGCTGACCGGCGTGGTCAGCGCGCCAGCGTGGAGGAGCAAGCCCAGCTGGTACCTGGTCGCGACTGAGGACAAGATGATTGCGCCGGCGATGCAACGCAAGATGTCCGAACGCGCGGGCTCGAAGGTGGTCGAAGTCGCCGGCAGCCATGCCATTTACATTTCGCAAGCCCATGCGGTGGCGACGCTGATCCGCAAGGCCGCCGCCAGCATTGCCGGCGGCCAGGCCAGCCTGTCGGCTTCCGGGAGTGGCTTCCCGTGACGGGGCGTCGTATCAGGACTTCGGCGCCGCATCCAATGTCTTGATGATGGCTTCCTGGAACTGCACCGGTTCATCCTGGTGAATTTGATGCCCGGAATGGTCAAAGAAAAACAGCCCCTTCTTTGGCGCCTTCAATGTTTCAAAATACGCTTGCGTGATCCTGGTCGAGGTCTGGATATCGTTTTTGCCGACGAAGAAATACACGGGGCAGTCAACGCTCTTCAAGGTCCTGGGCAGATCGATGTTCATGACCTCGTTCCAGACTGGCGACCAGGTTTTCGACCATTGAAGAAAGCCCGTCTTGAAGCCCTCGCTTGTGGCAAATTCCTTGCCATCCTTGTAAAAAAGCCATTTCCTTAAATAAAACATGCTTTCGTCACTTGCAAACGGGAAACTGACGCTGTCCAGTTCCTGGCTGGCGACGGCATTGTCCTTGAAATGGGCTTTCAAGGTTTTCAGCAATTCTTTCTCGCTTTCCAGCTGGCTCACGACAGGATTGGACGCGAAATAGGCATGCAGCAGTTCCGGATGATGCTTGACGATATAAAAGCCCAGGACGTTGCCCCAGGAACTGCCCAGCAAGTATATTTTTTCCTGCTTGAGCTCTTTTTGTAGAAACGTGATGACCTGGTACGTGTCCTGCTCCATCTGTGCGACGGAAGGCTGGCTTGGCGAAGGATTCAGTTTCAGGGTTTTTCCTGCATCGCGCTGGTCCCATTGCACAAGCGTAAATCTCTTTTTCAGGATGGTAGTAAACGCATCCGCATTCTTCATCATCGAACTTCCCGGCCCGCCCGATAAAAAGAGAAGAGCAGGCTTGTTGGAGTCATCTGTTTTGATTTCCACAAACTGCTTTATCCCGCCAATGTCGGGAGTCAGCAGCGCGTCGATGGCAAGCGGAACGGGTTGTGCTTTACATGCATAAAATGGAATCAAGGCGATGAATAACACGGCCATTATGCTGTTTTTTGTCATGGGCTGTTATGGATGGTTGCTGGCAGGTATGGGGTGGCCATGTAAGATATTATCCGAATAACATGTTGCATATAAAAATATCTGCGGCGCGTCCGCAGTGGCGCCATGGCGGGCTGCGGCCTGTGTCTTTTCCCGTTTTGCGCTATCCTGAATGCAACCCCATAGGAGAGTTGACACCATGACCTGTTCTATCCCGTTGCGCCATATCGTCCTCTGTGATTTTCTTGAGGACATCACACCGGCCAAGCATGCCGAGCTGGTCTATGAATTTTCCCAGCTTAAACATCGCATCCCCGGCGTGCTGCAATTCGAATGGGGGCCGAACGTCAGCCCGGAAGGTCTCGATGACGGCTTTACCGATTGCTTCAGCTTGAGTTTTGCCGATACGGGCGCGCGCGATGCGTATCTGACCCATGCCGCGCACCAGGCTTTTGTCGAGCTGCTTAAGCCATGGCTGGGCCGCGTACTCGTGTTCGACTATCATCCGCAGGAAAATCCGGGCTGAGAGGCGCCGCGCATAAATTTTTTCGCGTAAATCTGGACAACTGAAAATTTGCGCTATAGAATGCGGCCTCTTTTCCCTGATAGCTCAGTTGGTAGAGCGACGGACTGTTAATCCGCAGGTCCCTGGTTCGAGTCCAGGTCGGGGAGCCAGAACATCAGCAGTATCGAAAAGCCCAGCCTTCACCGGTTGGGCTTTTTGCATTGTGACATTGCACGCAGATGTGTCGAAAAGCATCTGTCATACTTGCAGGGCATATTTGCCGCCTCTCGAGGAACACAAGCCTTCCCATGAAGAATATCTGCGCCCTGGTGCTGATGCTGGCCGCCGGCATCGTCTATGCGCCCCTTGCCGGCGGCCAGGGACGCCAGCCCTTATCCGAAGCGAAGGTCAAGCAGCAGATCATCGCCGAGTCGATTGCCGCCTATCCCGGGCGCTGCCCCTGTCCCTACCATGCCGCCAAGAATGGCAGCGCTTGCGGAGGACGCAGCGCATGGAGCAGGAAGGGCGGTTATGCCCCCATTTGCTACGAACGCGAAATCAGCAGCGAGATGGTGCGCAAGTGGCGCGAGGAAAATGCCGCGGCGCCGTGACCATTGCCCCGTGCGCAGCGCCTGCAGCTGTGCCGGCGTGGGGGCGATGCCCAGGCGGCCCCATAAATCGTGGTACAGCCTGACCGGCACGAGGCTCGTATGGCCATCGATATCGCCGGGCGCCACCCTCGTGCGATGCCGCCATCCCGACCCTGGCCAGCACATGTTCTTGCTGGGCAGACAGCCGGCATCCATGCCGGCATCGCGCAGGGCAAATTCTCAATAGTAATACTACATTGGCAGACAATTTACTTCTGTAGGATAATGTGGAACCGGTTCCATTTATGCGCAAATGCAATGTGGCGCAATCATCGAAGTCAATAAAACAACAAGTCTTGCGGGAGTCTCATGAACTATCCAGGCAGCGAACCATCTGCAACATCCGTTTCATCCCTTCCCCGCATCAGCCGCCGCCACGCCCTGATCGGCCTGGCCGCCTTGCTGGCGCAGGCCGGTTTCTGGAGCAATCCGCTCTCGGCCGCCATGCCGGCGCCAGCCAGCGCTCCGGCGCCCGGCCTGGCGCCCGCCACGATGCTGTTCTACACCTTGTCGCAAACCATCACGGGCCACCGCGATCTGTCCGCCGCGACGGCGGCGCGCATCGAGCAAGCCATGCGCACGAACGTGCCCGGCTTCGCCGAGCGCTTGCCGCAACTGGGCGCGCTGCTCGTCACGGGCCAGGAAGCCAAGGCGCTGCTGGCCGCCGCCAGCGCCGCCGATGCGGCTTTGCGTGAGCTGGCGCTGGCCATCGTTGCCGCCTGGTACACGGGCACCGTCGCCGGCCATCCTGAGCAGGGCACGAAGTCCATCGTCGTCGCGTATGCGGAAGCCTTGATGTACCGCACGGTGGCCGATGGCCAGGTCGTGCCGACCTATTGCAATTACGGCCCTCTGTGGTGGCTGAAGGCGCCGCCGGCCGTGCGCGTCTCCGCGCCCGTGGCGCCCAAACCCGTACCGGCCCCGGCCACCACCGGCACTCCCGAACCGAAAGGCAAGCAAGCAAAATGAAATCCCCCCAATTCAAGAGTAATGGCGACGTCGTCGCCGATGTCGTCATCGTCGGCACGGGTGTCGTCGGCGCCATGATGGCCGACCAGCTGGCCGCGCAAGGCCATTCCGTGATCATGCTGGAAGCGGGCCTGCGCATCGAGCGGGGACAAGCCGTGGAAAACTGGCGCAACATGCCGTTCGAGAACCGCGTCGGTTCCGACTTCCAGGGCCTGTATCCGCAGGCGGACAATGCGCCCGCGCCCCTGTATTTCCCGAAGAATAACTATGTGGAATTGTCCGGTCCCAGCGGCAGCAGTTTCCAGCAGGGCTATCTGCGCACGGTGGGCGGCACGACCTGGCATTGGGCCGCGTCGTGCTGGCGCCATTTGCCGTCGGACATGCGCATGAAGAGCGATTACGGCGTCGGGCGCGACTGGGCCATTTCCTATGAGGAACTGGAACCCTACTATTGCCGCGCCGAGCAGGAAATGGGCGTGGCCGGCCCCAACGATCCCGCCTTGCAGTCGCCCAGCGAGCGCAGCGCGCCGTACCCGATGGACATGGTGCCCTGGGGCTATGGCGACAAGCGCTTCGCCGAAGTGGTCAACCCGCACGGCTACCGTTCCGTGCCGATTCCGCAAGGGCGCTCGACGCGTCCGTGGCAGGGCCGTCCCACGTGCTGCGGCAATAACAATTGCCAGCCGATCTGCCCCATCGGCGCCATGTACAACGGCATCCACCACGTCGAGCGGGCCGAGCTGAAAGGCGCGGGCGTGCTGGCCGAGGCCGTCGTCTACCGCATCGACACGGACCAGAACAATCGCGTCACCGCCGTGCACTGGTATGACGCCAAGAAACAGTCGCACATGGCGACGGGCAAGGCCTTCGTCATCGCCTGCAACGGCATCGAAACGCCCCGTTTGCTGCTTCTGGCGGCGAACCAGAACAATCCGAACGGCATCGCCAACAGTTCGGATCAAGTCGGCCGCAACATGATGGACCACTCGGGTTTCCACTGTACCTTCCTGGCCAATGAACCGATCTGGACGGGCCGTGGCCCCGCGCAGAGCAGCTGTCTGGTGGGCCCGCGCGACGGCGCCTTCCGCGCGCAGTATTCGGCCAACAAGATGATCCTGAACAATATCACCAGGGTGGGACCTGCTACGCAGCAGTCGTTGAAGCTGGGCCTGGTGGGGAAGGATCTCGACGACGAGATCCGCCGCCGCGCCGCGTTCGGCGTCGACCTGTCGATCAGCCTGGAACCGCTGCCCGAAGCGCACAACCGTTTGACCTTGAGCAAGACGCGCAACGACCCGCTGGGCCTGGCCTGTCCCGACATCTACTATGACGTGGGCGATTACGTGCGCAATGGCGCGAAGGCCGCGCATGCGCAGCTCGAACACATCGGCAAGCTGTTCGGCGCCGTGGAATTCCATATCACCGACAGCCTGAACGCGAATAACCACATCATGGGCGGCGTCATCATGGGCAGCAATCGCGCCGATTCGGTTGTCGACGGCAATTGCCGCGCCCACGACCACGCCAACCTGTGGCTGCCGGGCGGCGGCGCCATGCCGTCGGCCAGCGTCGTCAACACGACCCTCAGCATGGCCGCGCTCGGCTTGCGCGCGGCCGACGACATCGCCCGCACCCTGGCAAGGGAGGCTGCATGATGCGCCGTTTCTTGCTGGGCCTGACCCTGGCGGCCGGCTTGCCGCTGGCCGCGCGTGCTTTACCACCTGTGCCGCCGGCGCCGCCCGTCACCCTGACGCCGGACCGTCCGGCCGCGCCGGCCGCAAGCACAGCCGCCAAGCCCGATGCACGGCTGGAGCGGGGCCGCTACCTGGCCATCGCGGCCGATTGCATGGCCTGCCATACGGCAGCGGGCGGCAAGCCGTATGCGGGCGGCTACGCCATCGATTCGCCGCTGGGCACGATTTATGCCACGAATATCACGCCATCGAAAAAAGGCGGAATCGGCCATTACACGGAGGCCGACTTTGCACGCGCCCTGCGCGCAGGCGTGCGCGCCGATGGCAGTCATCTGTATCCGGCCATGCCCTACACCAGCTATGCGCAGCTGACGGATGCGGACGTGGGCGACCTGTATTACTACTTCATGCAGGCAGTCAAACCCGTCGACGAGCCGGCGCGCCAGACGGCCCTGCCATTCCCGTTCAATGTGCGCCTGTCCATGCTGGGCTGGAACACCTTGTTCCTCGACAATAAACGCTTCGTGCCCGATCCGGCAAAGAGCGCGCAGATCAACCGCGGCGCCTACCTGGCCGAAGGGCTGGCGCACTGCAGCGCCTGCCATACGCCGCGCAACGCGCTGATGGCGGAAATCGGCAGCCAGACCCTGGCGGGTGCCGCGCTCGGCTCCTGGCATGCGCCGAACATCACGTCCGACAAGGTCAGCGGCATCGGCGCGTGGACGGATGCGGAGCTCACGGCCTACCTGAAGACGGGCCACGTGGAAGGCAAGGGGCAGGCGGCGGGCGGCATGGCCGAAGCCATCCAGAACAGCCTGCAATTTTTGCGCGACGACGACGTGGCCGCCATCGTCGCCTGGCTGCGCACGGTGCCGCCTGTGCGCGCACCGGGGCAGACCAAGGCTGCCTTCAGCCATGGCAGCGCCGCCAGCGAGGAAGCGGCATTGCGCGGCATGGCCGGCGCCACCGAGCGCCATTCCTTGAATAGCGGCGCCGTGCTGTTTTCCGGCTATTGCGCCAGCTGCCATTCGGCCAGCGGCGCCGGCAGCACGGGGCAAAGTTATCCGGCCCTGTTCAACAACACGGCGACGGGCGGCAATACGCCGGCCAACCTGGTCTCGGCCATCCTGTTTGGCGTCGAGCGCAAGATCGAAGGGGAAGAGCACGAAGCCTTCATGCCCCGCTTCGACCAGCGCTCGTACGTGCAGCCCTTGACGGATGAGCAGATCGCTTCGATCGCCAATTACGTGCTGAAACAGTACGGCAACCCGGAGGTGTCGGTGACGCCTGCCTACGTGGCGCAGGCGCGCAGCGGCGGCGAAAAACCCGTGCTGGCGCGGGCGCAACCGTTCATGCTGCCGGGCGGCATCGCGGCCATCTTGTTGCTGATCGCGCTGTTTGTGTGGCTGCGCCGGCGCCGTCAAGTCAAGAAATAGGCATCGGAGCCGTGGAGTATCGGCGGCGAATATGAACGTTGGGCGCAACTTGCAGTAAAATGCAGGCTGAAAAATGGTTACGAGCAATCGTAGCCATTTTTTATTCTGGCCCGACCCTGCTATCGTTCATTTGAAAATTGACAATGTCCCATTCCCTGCATCACCAATTCTTGCGTTTCGCCGCCGTCGGCGCTTCCGGCACGGCCGTGCAATACAGCGTGCTGTGGGGTGGCGTGGAATGGGCGGGCATCAGCGCCGCCGCCGCGTCCGGCATCGGCTACATCCTCGGTTCCGTCGTCAACTACCTCCTGAATTACTTTTTCACGTTTAAAAGCGACAAGGGCCATGGCGAGGCGGCGTCCAAGTATTTCACCCTGCTGGGCATCGGCTGGTGCATCAATACGGGCCTGATGTGGCTGCTGGTACACCAGCTGGGCTGGTATTACTGGCTGGCGCAGGTGCTGGCGACGGGCATCGGGCTGGTCTGGAATTTCGCGGGCAGCCGCTGGTGGGCCTTCAAGCCGGCCGGCGCGCCAGGCAAGTAATCAAGTAAGCAAGTAAGCAAGTAAGTAGTTGTTGCAAGAAAAAAAGATGCGCATAGTCCAAGACCAGGCGCGCGGTTTTACCAAAACAAGGGGTTAATCATGCAGTTCCTGGAACGCTATTTCAAACTGAAGGACAACGGGACCAATGTGCGCACGGAGCTGCTGGCCGGCCTGACCACGTTCCTGACGATGGCCTACATCATCTTCGTCAATCCGACCATCCTCGGCGACGCGGGCATGCCGAAAGACGCCGTGTTTGTCGCCACCTGCCTGGCGGCCGCCATCGGCACCCTGATCATGGGCCTGTACGCGAACTACCCGATCGCGCTGGCGCCGGGCATGGGCTTGAACGCGTATTTTTCGTATGCGGTGGTCAAGGGCATGGGCATGAGCTGGGAAGTGGCGCTGGGCGCCGTCTTCATTTCCGGCTGCCTGTTCATTCTGGTCAGCCTGTTCAAGATACGCGAGATGATCATCAACAGCATCCCGCCCGCGCTGCGCACGGCCATTACGGTCGGTATCGGCCTGTTCCTGGCCATCATTTCGCTGAAAAGCGCGGGCGTGGTGGTATCGAACCCCGCCACCATCATCGCGCTGGGCGACTTGCACCAGGCGGCGCCCATCCTGGCCATCCTCGGTTTCTTCATCATCGTTGCGCTGGACCGCCTGAAAGTGCCGGGCGCCATCCTGATCGGCATCCTCACCATCACCGTCGCCAGCTTCTTCTTTGGCGGCAACCAGTTCAACGGCATCGTCTCGGCGCCGCCCGCCATCGAACCGACCCTGTTCAAGCTCGACATCATGGGCGCGCTGTCGATCGGCATCGTCAACGTGGTGCTGGTATTTTTCCTGGTTGAACTGTTCGATGCGACGGGCACCCTGATGGGCGTGGCCAACCGTGCTGGTTTGTTGAAAGACGGCAAGATGGAACGCATGAACAAGGCCTTGCTGGCCGACAGCACGGCGATCGCCGCCGGCGCCTGCCTGGGCACGTCGAGCACCACCGCCTTCGTCGAAAGCGCTGCCGGCGTGCAGGCGGGCGGCCGCACGGGCTTGACGGCCGTCGCCGTCGCGCTGCTGTTCCTGGGCAGCCTGTTCTTCGCCCCGCTGGCGCACACGGTGCCGCCGTACGCGACGGCGCCCGCGCTGCTGTACGTGGCCTGCCTGATGCTGCGCGAACTGACGTATATCGACTGGGATGACAGCACGGAAAGCATCCCGGCCGCCATCACGGCGCTGATGATGCCGTTTACGTATTCGGTGGCCAGCGGCGTGGCCTTCGGTTTCATCACCTATGCGGTATTGAAACTGTTGACGGGCAAGGGCAAGCAGGTATCGGTAGTGGCCTACATCATCGCCGCCATCTTCCTGTTCAAGTTTATCTACCTGGGCGAATAGCAAGTTTGCCTGCAAGCAGTGACAAGGCCGCCCGTGCATCAGCAGGGCGGCCTTTTGCTTTTGGCGCCGCTTACATGAGCAGCGCGGCCACCAGGTCTTTTTTGGCGTCGCCGGCGCTGCCGTCGAAGCGCAAGGCCGCTTCCACATGCGCCAGGTGCTCGACCATCAGGCGCGCCGCCAGATCGGCGTCGCCGCTGCGTGCCGCATCGAGAAAGCGGCCATGTTCGTCGCACGAGCAGGCGGCCGCGTGACCCGACTGGTACAGCATGGTGATGAGCGAGCTGCGGCCCACCAGTTCGCGCACGATGTCGCGCAGAACGGCGTTGCCGGCGATATCGGCCAGCAAGACGTGGAAGTCGCCCAGCAGTTGCGAGCGCAGCGGCGTCGCTTGCGCCAGCGCCAGGCGTTCCGCTTTCAGGTGCCGATCGAGCATCCTGTAGTCGGCAGGTTTGGCCTGCGCGACGAATTCGCGCGCCAGGGCCGCTTCGATGATGCGCCGCGCGGCAAAGATGTCGCGCGCTTCCGCTTCGGTGGGCTGGCTGACGAAGGCGCCCTTGTCGGGCACCATGCGGATGAGTTTGTCTTTCGAGAGAATCAGCAGGGCGGCGCGTATCTTGGTGCGGCTGACGCCATACAGCCGGCACAGCGCCTCTTCGCGCAGCCGCGTACCGGGCGGCAATTGGCGCGCCACGATGGCGGCCGCCATATGTTCGGCAATTTCTGCCGAGCTGTCGCCGCTGCCGGCCTTGTCTACCAGGGTTGCGCTTGATTCTGTCATGTCGGGTAAGAGCAGTCAGCCAGGGGCAAGGCGAACCTTGCAAGCGCATGTCCGCGCGGCGGCGTGGTTGACGCCCCGCTGCCGGCATGCCGTTGTGCGCCTTGCGTATCGGCAAGGCATGGCTATTCTACTATCTTGCCTGGCGGCGTGCAGACGGGGCCTGCCGCCTGGCGAGGCATGCTCCCTGGCTGCCTGTTTTGCTGGCTATGCAGCAACCATGTAGTAACGACTGGACATGGGAAATTTTGACGTATATAATTCGGCCTCCTTTCCCTGATAGCTCAGTTGGTAGAGCGACGGACTGTTAATCCGCAGGTCCCTGGTTCGAGTCCAGGTCGGGGAGCCAGAACAAGCAGCAGCAAAGGGCCACGTGGCAACACGTGGCCCTTTTGTCATGTGCGCATGGTTTTCATCCATGCTTGCCATGCCGTCAGTGTATCAACGGCCTGCGCGATGCCATCCCGCTGGTGGCGGGGGTACGCGCAATGATGCCCGGATCAGGGATCGACAAACACGTCGAAGCGCACCTTGAGCGGGCTGCCCCAGGAGATTTCTACCCAGGCACGGAAGCCGCCGTTGTATGGCGCGATGTTATACACGGCCATGCGGGCGGCGCCGATGAAACGGTCCTGGGGATTCGCGCCATATTCGCTGATATTGAGAAATACGCGCGAATTGGCGTGCACATTGGCATTGACGAAGTTGACCGAAGGATGCACGCCATTGGCCGTCCACGTATAGTAGGTGGTGAAGGCGGCGGGACTCAGGTTCAAGTCCTGTGCGGCCGCGCCTTGGGCGCTTTGGCCTTCCTGCTCCATCGGCGTATCGGTTTCATCCAGTGCCAGGTTGCTGCCGGTGCGATGTTCTACTTTCATTTCCATGATGTACTCCTGATCGATAGTTTGGACGCCGCGCCTGTCGTCGTGCGGCAAGACGCCCTATCTGTGCTGCCGTGACGGCCAGTGTCACGTCCTGGCTGATAAGGTAGCCGCCTGCTCCATGCTGTTGGAGTAATTCATTCTAGGCATACGCAGGGGCGGAAAGCGCGCTGGGCCGCCGGAAAAGCAGCGTGCGATTGTGCTGGCGCAAACACCTTGCAAGCAGGCGGCAAGATATTTTCCCCCAGGCTATTTTTACGGGGCCGCCACGCATGCGGCGCAGGACAATGGCACAATAGGCCCAGCCGACCTGCCGAGACGGAACCCGTTGCGAGCCTAGCCCATGCCGATACTGAACCTGAGTGCCGAAACCGATATCTATTACGAACTGATCGAAGGCGACCCCGTCAAGCCCTGCCTGGTATTCCTGCATGAAGGACTCGGTTGCTGTGCGATGTGGAAAGATTTTCCCGCGCAGCTATGCCAGGCGACGGGGTGCCGCGGCTTGCTGTATGACCGTCATGGCTATGGGCGGTCGTCGCCGCTGGCGGCGCGGCGCCAACTCCATTATTTGCACGACTACGCGCTGTGCGAACTGCCGCAAGTGCTGGCGGCACTGCTGCCGGGGCAGGATCATTTTCTCGTCGGCCACTCCGATGGCGGCAGCATCGCCCTGATCTATGCGGCGCAGCAGCCGCCGCGCTTGCGCGGCATCATTACCGAGGCGGCGCACGTGTTTGTCGAAGGCATCACGCTCGATGGTATCCGCGTGGCGGACGCGGCGTTTGGCGCGGGCAAGCTGCGGGCGCTGGCGAAATACCATGGCGACAAGACGGAAACCATCTTCAAGGCCTGGTCGGACACCTGGCTCAGCTACGGTTTCCAGTTCTGGAACATCGAATACCTGCTGCCTTCCGTCGAATGCCCGGCGCTGGTGGTGCAGGGCAGCGAGGACCAGTATGGCAGCGCGGCCCAGGTCGACACGATCGTGGCGCAGGCCCTCAACGCCATGCCCGCCATGGTCGAGCAGTGCGGGCATACGCCGCACCAGGAGCAGCCGCAGGCATTGCTGGCGCTGATGGAAGGTTTCTTGCAAGGCCGCATGGACGCGGCCGCTCACCCGAAAACTATATGATAGACCACCTCGATCACCTGGTATTGACCACCCGCGACAAACCGGCCTGCATCGATTTCTATACGCGCGTGCTGGGCATGCAGCTGGAAACGTTCGGCGCCGGCCGCCATGCCTTCAAGTTTGGCGCGCAAAAGATCAATCTGCATGAAGCCGGCAAGGAATTCCTGCCCAAGGCGGACCTGCCCACGCCCGGCGCGCTGGACCTGTGCTTCATCGCCGCCGTGCCGCTGGACGTGTTCATCGCCCATCTGGCGGCGCTGGGCATTGCCATCGAGGAAGGACCAGTGTCCCGCACGGGCGCCAATTGGCCCATCCGCTCCGTGTATCTGCGCGACCCGGACCGTAACCTGATCGAAGTGTCCGAGCGCGCCTGAGGTTTCATGCGGCGCCCAGGCGTTCAATGGCAGGCGGGATCGCTGTCCCAGCGGCCCGAGCAGATGCGCGAACGGCACAGCATTCCTTCGATCAGGCCCAGCTGCTGACAGCGCCGCAACAGTTCCGCCGTGTCCTGTTCCTGTTCCTGTCCCTGTTCCTGTCCCTGTCCCTGCTCCTGCTCCTGCCTGCGCAGCACCACGTCGCGCACGGGCGGCGTCGTGCCTTCCTGCCGGTGCGCATGCGCGACCATCGCCGTGAGCAAGGCGACATCGCTGTCGCTGGATGCGGCGGCCGGTTTCGCTCCCTGTGGGCGGGCGGCCGCCTGGCGCGCGGGCGGCGGCGTCTTGGGCGGCGCGCTTGCTGTGGCGGCGACTGCAGCAGGCAAGGGCGGCGCCGCCGTATTGACGATGGTGGCCGCCTGTGCCGCGTGCGGCAGCGCCGTTGCTGCTGGCGCGGGCGGAATCTCGGTCATGGCTGTGGCGGGCGCCGGCGGCAGGGGCGGCACCTCCGTGTCGTAGGCAAGCACGGCCATGATCAGCGCCGCCAGGCACAGTGCGCCGGCGGCGCCGTACCGCCAGCCGGGGCGCCAGCGCGGGGCCGGCATGGCTGCGGGCGCGGCGGCGCCGTGCTCGAGCTGTGACAGGATGCCCTTGCCTTCGATGCGCGCGCCCGCCGCGCCGGCCTTGCTCAGCAGGTCAGGACCGCGCGCCTGGCCATCTCCGGTTTTCAGTAAAGACAAAATATCACCTCCGCAATGGATCAAATTCGACTGACCTTGATGTAAACCGCGCTCATGCGGGCCGCGGACGCCTACGATCTAACGATACCGCCGAGCAATGGATTGCCCGGCCCCGCCGATTCCCGTCACGGAGCGCCCCATGTTTGTCGCCCTGGTCCTGATGTATTTCCTGCTCGCCTGTCTCGCTTGCTGGCTGCTGCTGTTTCCCGGCGGCCGCGCCATCGTGCTGCACACGCTCGTCAACCTGGGCTGGCGCATGCAGCGGCGCGCACAAGGGTTGCAGCGGGGAGGCGGCGCGCAGTGGCAGCGCATGCAGCAGCACACGGGCTCGGGCATGTCGCGTGCATGGCGGCTGCTGTGGCGGCATCGCTGGCTGAGCCTGGCAGGCAGCGTGCTGGTCATCGTGCCCCCGCTGCTGGCCTGGCTGTCCAGCGACCGCATCGCCCTGCGCGGCTATGCCGACCAGCAACACGTCATCAATGACCAGGTCAGCGACTTGCTGAAGGGCGAACAGCTGGTACCGCCACCGACCTTGCCGCCGCTGCTGTTTTCCACGGCGGAAGTCACGCAGCTGCGCCCGCTGCTGGGCGGCGCCAGCCGCAACTGGCAATTGCTCGTCCACGATTTCGCGCAGCGCCTGCTGCTGGTCTTCAAGATCATGAAGGAGGTGCATGGCTATGACATGGTCTTGCTGGAAGGCTACCGCAGTCCCGCGCGCCAGGACCAGCTGGCGGCGGCCGGGCCGAACGTGACGAACGCCAGGGCGTTTCAAAGCTATCACCAGTACGGCCTGGCCGCCGATTGCGCATTCATGCATGAAGGAAAACTCATCATTTCTGAAAAAAATGCCTGGGCCATGCGCGGCTACCGTTTGTATGGCGTGACGGCCGAATCGGTAGGCCTGCGCTGGGGCGGGCGCTGGACCATGATGGATTTTGGCCACACGGAATTGCCGCAACCGCGCGGGCCGGGCAAGTAAGCCGCGCCAGCCATTCTAGCGCCGCGTACCGGCCTGAATTTCACCGTTGCAAGCTTACTTGCGCAGCGTCAATGGCACACCGGCGCGGGCCGCGCGCTGGCGCCTGGAACTTGTCGTATGTCAACAAAGGCGCGCCGCATTGCTGTCAGCATGGGCCGAATCCGCCTCGCTGCGCGGCGGCGTTCCTCCTGTTTTGCGACCTCACCCTGGGCTCATCATGCTGCGACGACTCTGGCATTTCCTCACCGACAGCCGCAATCTGACCATCTTCGGCTTCGTGGCGCTGGCCGTGTCCCTGTACCTGGGCGCCGAGGTGCTGGAAGTGGCGCTGATCTGGGCGCTGGCCTTGCTGCTGCTGGCTTTTGTCACGTGGCTGGGCCTGTGGCTGTGGCGCCGTCGCCGCGCGCGGCGCAATGCGCAGGCGCTGGGCCAGGCCATCCTCAACGAGGCCGAGATCGCCGCTGCGCAGGCAGCCTCGTCCTCGACGGCCAGCAACACGCAGCAGGGCGAACTCGACGCCGTGCGCACGGGCATGCTGGCCGCCATCGAGACCATCAAGACATCCAAGCTGGGCCTCAAGTCGGGCGCCGCCGCCCTGTACGAATTGCCGTGGTACATGATCATCGGCAATCCGGCCGCCGGCAAGAGCAGCGCCATCCTGCATTCGGGCCTGCAGTTTCCCTTCGCCGACGGCAAGATCGTGCAAGGCGTGGGCGGCACGCGCAACTGCGACTGGTTTTTCACCACGGACGGCATCGTGCTCGATACGGCAGGGCGCTACTCCGTCGTCGACGAGCACCGGGGCGAGTGGTTCGGCTTTCTCGACCTGCTGAAAAAATACCGGCGCAAGGCACCCATCAACGGCATCCTCATCGCCGTCAGCATCGCCGAACTGAAGGGCGACCCCGACGTGGGCATGCAACTGGCGCGCAGCCTGCGCAAGCGCGTGCAGGACGTCATCGAGCGCCTGGAAGTGTTCGCGCCCCTGTACATCGTGTTTACCAAGGCGGACCTGATCGCCGGCTTCACGGAGTTTTTTGCCGATGCCGAACGCAGCGAGCGCGAGCGCGTCTGGGGCGCCACCATGCCCTACCAGCGCAAGCTGCCCACGGCCGACCTGCTGAGTTTTTTCGATCAGAGTTTCGATGAATTGCACGATGGCTTGACGGAGCTGAGCCTGGCCAACATGGCGCACCGGCAACGCAAGACGATGGCTCCGGGCGTGTTTACGTTTCCGCTGGAATTTGCCGCCATCAAGCCGGCCCTGCGCGCCTTCATCGCCACCCTGTTCGAGGAAAACCCGTTCCAGTTCCAGCCCGTGTTCCGCGGTTTTTACTTCACCAGCGCGCTGCAGGAGGGCGAGCCCGTCAGTGCCTCCTCGCAGCAGGTGGCGCGCCGCTTCGACCTGGCCTTCGCGCCGGCCCCGGCCACGGCGCCATCGGGCGCGCGCCAGCATGGCTATTTCCTGCTGGAGTTGTTCCGCAAGGTGATTTTTGCCGACAAGCACCTCGTGGCCACCTATGCCAACCGCGCCAGGCTGCGCTTCAAATATGCCGTGTTCTTCGCCGCCACGGTGTCGCTGGGCGCCTGCCTGGGCGGCTGGAGCTGGTCCTACCTGGGCAACCGCCAACTGGTGGCCAACGTCGAAGCCGATCTGAATAAAGTCGTGAAGCTGCAGGAGAAACGCCTGGACTTGCAATCGCGCCTGGAAGCGCTCGAGATCTTGCAGGACCGCATCGAGCAGCTGGACGCGTACCGCACGCAACGGCCGTGGTCCTTGCGCCTGGGCCTGTACCAGGGCGATTTACTGGAGCGCAAGCTGCGCGAGGAATACTTTGCCGGCGCGCGCCAGCTCATGCTGACCCCCGTGGCGGGCGCGCTGGAAGCCTTGCTGTTCGAGATGAACGCCAGCGCCGACCAGCTGCAGCCCACGGCGCGCACGCCGCAGACGCCGGGCGCCGTATCGCCCGCTGCGGGGCCCGCCGCGCCGCGCAGCGTGCAATACCAGGCGGCCAGCGCGACGAATGTGGAAGACGCTTACAACGCGCTGAAAACCTATCTGATGCTGGCCGACAAGACGCATGCGGAAAGCAGCCACCTGAACGACCAGATGACGCGCTTCTGGCGCGACTGGCTGGAGGGCAACCGGGGCGCCATGCCGCGCGAGCAGATGATACGCAGCGCCGAACGGCTGCTGACGTTTTACCTGGCGCAGATCGGCGACCCGTCCTGGCCGCGCATCGAGCAAAAGCTGGCGCTGGTCGACCAGGCGCGCGAAAACCTGCGCCGCGTGGTGCGCGGCATGCCGGCGCGCGAGCGCGTGTATGCCGACATCAAGGCGCGCGCCTCGACGCG
The DNA here is from genome assembly GCF_002735765.1 of Janthinobacterium sp. BJB304. NCBI lineage: Bacteria > Pseudomonadati > Pseudomonadota > Betaproteobacteria > Burkholderiales > Oxalobacteraceae > Janthinobacterium > Janthinobacterium sp. BJB304. Next base: position 19,435 of record NZ_PDZN01000030.1, on the reverse strand, counting down.
CTTTCCCGGCATGACGGTGGCGCGCATCGTCGGCGAACAGGATCAGGCCCTGCTGGCGGGCAGCTATGCCGTCTCCGGCGCCTTTACGCGCCAGGCCTGGGAAAAGTTCGTCGAAGGCGCGTTTCGCGATGCCGCCAACCGCGAACTGCAAAGCGCCGACTGGGTGCTGAAAAGCGCTTCCACCGACGACCTGACCCTGGAAGGCAGCCCGGAGCAGATCGAGAAAAACCTGGTGGCCATGTACAAGGCCGACTACGCGCGCGAATGGCAAAAATTCGTGCAGGGCGTCGCCGTCGCCGACCTGAAGGGTTTTGACGGCGCCGTGCAGGCGATGAACCGCCTGGGCGACCCGCAGTCGTCGCCAATCGCCAAACTGCTGACGACGATTTACGAGGAAACCTCGTGGGACAACCCGGCGCTGCAAAATGCCCAATTGCGCAAGGCCGAGCGGGGCATCATCGCGTGGTTCAAGGACACCGTGCTGCGTCGCGCGCCGTCGCAGCTGACGGCCAATCCCGGCGTCAATGCGCAGCTCGATCCGGCGCGCCTGGACAAACCGATGGGCCCTGTGGGACGCGAATTTGCCGGCGTGGGCAAGCTGGTGGCGGCCAGGGACAACAATGCCTCGCTGATGCGCGCCTACCTGGAAGCGCTGTCGAAACTGCGCAGCCGCTTGAACCTGCTGAAGAACCAGGGAGACGCAGGACCGGGCGCGCGCCAGTTCATGCAGCAGACCTTGGAGGGCAGCGGCTCCGAGCTGGCCGACGCCCTGAAACTGGTCGACGAGCAGCTGCTCACGGGGATGAGCGACGCGCAAAAGCAGGCGATACGTCCCATCCTCGTGCGCCCGCTGATGCAGACCTTTGCCGTCATCGTCGCACCGGCCGAACTCGATATCAACAAGACCTGGGCGGCGCAGGTATATGAACCGTTCCAGAAATCGCTGGCCAACAAGTATCCGTTCGCGCCCACGGCGCGCATCGAGGCGAGCAATCTGGAGATCGGGCAGTTCTTCGGCCCGGAAGGCCTGGTGGCGAAATTCGTCACGACGTCGATGGGCCCCCTGGTGGTGCGGCGCGGCGACGTGCTGGCGCCGCGTACCTGGGCCGACATGGGCATCAGCCTGTCGCCGCAGGTGGTGGCGCGCTTCCCCGGCTGGATCGCGCCGCTGGGCGCGGGCGGCGTGGCGGCCACGTCGACGGCGGCGCAAACCGTGTTCCAGATCCAGCCGTCGCCCGCACCGGGCACGCTGGAATACACGGTGGAGATCGACGGCCAGCAGCTGCGCTACCGCAACACGCCGGCGCAGTGGACGAACATGGTCCATCCGGGGCCGCAGGGCGCGGCGGGCATGCAGGGGGCGCGCATCACGGCCGTCACCTTCGACGGACGCACGGTGGAACTGTTCAACGAGCCGGGGCAGTTCGGCTTGAAGCGCATGATCGATGCGGCGAGCAAAAAGCGCAAGGACGGCGGCGTGTTCGAACTGCGCTGGGCGCGCGGCGAGGTGGCCGTGGCGGTCGACCTGAAAATCACCAGCAGCGCGGAAACGACGGCGACGGGTGCGGGCGGGACTGCGGCGGTGCAGGAGCAGGGCTTTCGCGGCATGCAGCTGCCCGAGACCATCGTGGGTGCGCCTGCTCCTGTGCCGGTCATCGCCGCGACTGCGGGAGTGTCGCCATGATGCGCGCGCAACAGCAGGTGCGCCTCGGTTACTTCGGCAAGATCCCCGCGCGCGGCGATTTCATCAAGGCTTGCGACAATCACGCGCTGGTGCAGCTGCTCGACGACTGGCTGGCGCAGGTCATGACTGCGCTGACGGTGGAGCCGCGCTGGAAGCTCAATTACGACGCCTTGCCGCCGCTGCGCTTCGCCTTCGTCGGCACGCGCAGCCGGCGCGCCATCGCCGGGCGCCTCGAAGCGAGCAACGACCAGTCGCAGCGGCGCTTCCCCTTCATGGCCATGGGCGCGCTGGAAATCGACGCCGCCGAAGCCTTTGTCGGCTGCAGCCCGCTGGCGCTGGCGCCGCTGTGGCAGCGCGTGGAGCAGCTGTCGCAGGGTATCGTGGCCAGCCCGGAGCCGGGTCCGGCCTTGCTGGCGCTGGCCGGCAACGTGGTGGAAATTGAACCGGCCGCGCCTGAGCACGCGGCGCGGCTGGCCGCCTTTCTGCAGGCGCAGACCGTGCATGGCCTGCAAACGATGCTCGCTTCGCCCGCGTTCCCGGTGACGGTGCGCGAATTGCTGCTGGGCCTGGGCCTGCTGCTGCAGCCGGTGCGGCGGAGCGGCTTGCCGCGCCTGGAAAAAAGCCTGGTGCTGCCGCTGCCGCAAGATGCGCAGCTGCGCGAGCTGGTGGCCAGCTTCTGGCTGCATCTGATTGCGCCTTTCCTGCGCCAGGCCGATTTCGAACTGGCGCTGTTCTTTTCCCACCTCGACGAGGCGCCCATGCTGGTGATCGGCTTTTGCGGCGCCGACCCGCATGGCTTGCGCGCGCTGATCGATCCGCAGGCCGGCAGCGAACGGCTGATCATCTTCGACCAGCTCGACTGGGTCGAGGAGCAGCTGGGACACGCATCGGCGCTGCGCCGGTTGTCCGCCTGCCTGCAGCAGGAGCAGCTGTCGCTGCGCTCGGCCTGCGCCATGTTCACGGATACCTTTGCCTGAAGGATTGCGATGAAATCAACCGTTTTCTTCCTGCTGCTTGCCGCCGCCGTTCCCTGCATCGCCCAGACGCAGGCGCAAGCGCCGCAGACGCCGATGCCGGGGCAGATCCTCGTCACGGGCACCCTGGCCGACGAGGCGGGCAAGGCGGCCGTGCTGGCCCGCCTGCGCGAACTGTATGGCGCCGAGCGCGTGGTCGACCAGATCAGCATCGGCAACGTGGCCGTGCCGGCCAACTGGAACGCTTACGTGCAAAAGCTGATCGCGCCGAACCTGAAGCTCATTTCGCGGGGGCAGATCAGCATTGCCGGCAACAACGTCAGCGTGCGCGGCGAGGTGGCGAACGAGGCGCAGCGCCAGCAGATCGCCAGCGACATCGCCACCAGCCTCAATCCCACCTACACCGTCAACAATGGCTTGCGGGTCAAGGCGGCCGAGGCCGAGCAGGGCTTGCTCGATGCGGCGCTCGATAAACGCATCATTGAATTCGACAGCGGCAAGGCCACCATCACGCCGGCCGGCCAGGCCATCCTCGACGAGATGGCGGCCGCCATGCTCAGGCTGCGGGGCCGCAAGGTGGAGGTGATCGGCCATACGGACGACACGGGCCTGCGCGCCAGCAACGTGGCCCTGAGCCAGGCACGGGCCGAAGCCGTGCGCGCCTACCTGGCCAGCAAGGGCGTCGCGGCCGATACCGTGCTGGTGTCGGGCCAGGGGCCGGACCGTCCCGTGGCCAGCAACGCCACGACCGATGGCCGGGCGAGGAACCGGCGCATCGAGTTCCGCATTGCTCAATGAAGCACGCGTAATGGGACATGCGCGATGATCAGGGTAAGGTAATGGTCAGGTGCGCGGGCCGCGGCGCCAGCTTGACCAGGTCCGCATACGCGGCCAGGGTCGTTTGCGTGCCGCGCGTCAGATGCGTTTTCAGACCGAGGTAGGCGCAGATGGCCAGCAGGGCGAAAAAGCTCGACAGCGCCCACAGCGGCACGTCGCTGCCGCGTTTGTTGACCACCTGGTCGGGGCGTTCCGCGCGCGGCGCGAAGCCGCGGCTCTTGCCCTTGATGTGGGCGATTTCGTCGCCCAGGCGCGCCGTCAGGTAGCTGAGTTTTTCGCCGCCGTCGATCGCATACTTGCCCTGGAATCCCAGCAATAAGCACATGTGGAACACCTGCAGCGCCTGCACGCGCATGGCGCCCTTGCCGCGCAAGGCGTCGAGGCGGTCGAAGAAGTGTTCGCCGGCCAGCTGGTCGCCGAAGATCAGCAGCTGCAGCGGGCGCCGCTCCCACTGCTTGCGCAGGGCGAACGGCGAGGCGAGGATGATTTCATCGACGGCCGCGCAGAACGCATACTTGGCCGCCTCGATATCGTCGCCATCGGCGCGGATCTTTTTCGCTTCGCGTTCGAAGTCGTCGAGGAAGGCCGTGATGCGGTCCATGAAGCTTTGCTCGTCGCCGGGCGCCGAACCGTGCTTCAGCATGAACAGCATGTAAAAGCCTTCGTGCATCAGGTCCAGCAGGGCGCTGCCCGCATGCCGGCTGCCGCCTGCCGGGGCGGCGCCGCGTGGTCCCAGCAGGGAGGGCGCCGCGCGCCGTTCGATGAGCTGGCTCATGCCGTCACCGCGATCAGTTCCAGCTGCAGGTCGCGTATGCCGGCCGGCACGTAGACGGAAATCGACTGCGCCTTGAGCATCTGTTCGTACAGCGCGCCGCGGTTTTCAATCGCAAAATAATAGGTGTCGGGCCGCACGGGAATGGCCGCCGGCACTTGCGGCGCATGCGACAGTTTCAGGCCGGGCATGGCCGTGAGCACGCATTTTTCCACGTCGTCGGGCGCGCCCACCTTGACGCGCACGGGCACCACGTCCACCAGCTCGATGGCGGGCATGGCGGCGCGTATCGCCAGGTACAGGGTGGTGTGCTGGTCGATCTTGCCCGAATCGAGCTTGCCCAGGTAGTACGAGGGCTTGTCTTCCAGCAGGGCGATGGAAAAATACTTCGACGAGATGACGGTGTCGAGCAGTTCGCGGATGATGGCGTCGATGGCATCGAAGCAGGCGCCCGGCTGCGCGTGGTCGTAGGCGGGCAGGCTGGCCAGGGTGTAGTGCTTGGAGTAGCTGAGCAGGCCGCCCGCCAGGCCCAGCAGCGCCTCGTACAGGCGCTCCGGATGCAGGGCCGGGTGGCGCACATAGTGCATCAGCGCGGCGGCGGCCGTGCTGACCGTGTGCAGCAGCCAGAACGAGGACACGTCGCCCGAGCGGAATTCGATCACGTTGCGGCTCGGTTCGCGGTGGTGGCCGTGCAGCGCGCTCACTTTCGCCTGCAAGGCGTCGAGCAGGTGTTCCAGCACGCCCTGCAGGCGCGGCGCGCCGGCGATCGCCAGGCTGGGCGCCATGAACGAGGGCAGGGGTTCGAAGCCGCCCGATACCGTGCGACGCAGGGCGATCAACGGCAGGCAGTCGTAGGAGCCGCGCGCCTCGCTGTCGGGAATCAGGCGCACGGTCTTTTTCAGATAGGCCACGTCGGCCACGGCGGATTCCGTAAACAGGTCGGGCGTGGCGCGCATGGCATGCGCAAAGCGCGTGGCCGCCGGCGTACCCGCCTTTGGCGCCTGCGCCGTGTAATTCATGCCTTCGCGGTTGAGGATGGGCAGGGCCGCGTAATACGTCACTTCCTGCACCGCCGGCGGCAGCGCTTCCAGATCTACCGGCGGGGGCAGGGTGTCGCTGCCCGGCGCGCCGTCGCCCAGCGCCTCGAACACTTCGCCGTCGCGGAAGATGGCCGACAGGGCCTGCAGGCGCAGGGTGCCCGTCTTCAGCGCCGCCAGGTCCCACTCCATGTGCGCCACGCCCCACAGGTAGGGATGCAGCGCGCTGGCCGTGTGATGCAGGCGCGCTTCGTGATACTGATCCTGGCGCTGGAAATGCTGCGGCCGCAGGAACAGGCCTTCTCCCCACAAGACTTTCGCTGCCATGCCCATCTCGTTTCTCCTTGAATGTGTGGCGTGTCCGTTGGTGCTACTGGCAGCGCGGGGCCGACAGCGTGGACGTGCCGCTGATGCTGAGCGCGCACGCATGCAGGCCGACGGTGATGCCGCCGCGTTCCGCATCGGCGGCGGCAAAGGTGGCGCGCCAGCGCTGTGTCGCAGGCGCGCGGAACAGGGCCACGACGCCGATGAAATACGCTTCCTTGCTGACTTTTTCCTGCACTTCGTAGCGCTGGCCCGGCACCAGCAGCACCTCTTTGACTTCCATCAGGTCGGCGCCCAGCGCCGCTTTTTCGCGCTGCGCGTCGAGGAAGCTGTCGTAAGGCGCCTGCTCGAAGGCGGCGCTCTGGCGCAGCTTGTAGATGCGCGCCACCAGCGCCAGCGGCCGGCCGTCGGCATCGGTGTTCAGGTGCTGCGCCGCGTGCAGGCGGATGCTGACGTTGCGCGGCGGCTGCTGCGCGTCGGGCAGTTCCGGCGGCGGCTTGGCCACGCCGGCCATTTGCAGCGCCGCGTTGGCCAGGGTGCTGATGGCGCCGCCCGCGCAGCCGGTCAGCAGCAACGCTTGCAGCAATGCCAGCAGCGGTAGCGCGGTGGCGCGGGCCGGGCGGACCAGGGCGTCAGGTGGCATGGGCGACCTTTGCAAGATGAAATGTGGAAACAAAAGTGTTGCAGTCATTTAAACGCATGCACGGACGACCTGCTTGCGTTGGCGCAAGATCGGTCTGCGATCAAGACAATTACTGCGCCAGATCAGGATTCATGTCGTCCTGCGCGGCTGTAGCGTGGAACTCCTTCTTTGCTGATTAATCTCAATTTGGTAAAAAATTGCCGATCAATAATAGTCTTCACGCCGCCCATCTTTCCCAGCGGTAGCGTCCTCCACGTGAAGGAGTACTCCCCCCATGAAGCCAGCCACGATATCGCTCCGTATTGTCTGCCTTGCCAGCGCCTTGCTGCTGGCCGCCTGCGCCACGCCGGACCAGTCGGCGTCCCCAAAACCTGCCGCACCGACCCTGGCGCAAGTGATGAGCGACGCCGATGCGGCGGCGCGCGCCGGCCAGTACGAGCGTGCCATGACCCTGCTTCAACGCGGCGGCGCGAGCTATCCCGCCGACAAGGCGCCGTGGCTGCAAATGGCGCAGATGAAGTTCGACCGCGGCCAGTACGGCGACGCCATCGGCCATGCGCTTGAAGCGCTGGAGCGCGACCCGGACGACAAGGTGGCCAACAGCATCGTCGCCGTCAGCGGCTTGCGCCTTTCCGGCAAGGCGCTGGCCGATCTGTCGCGGCAAAACAATCTGAATGGTTCGTTGCGTTCGGAAGCGCAGGACCTGGCCAAGCTGCTGCGCGCAAGCATAGGCGAAGACGTCCTGGTGCCGCCGGCCAGGCGCCCGCCGGCGGCCGGCAAGCGCGCGGCCGGTTCCGGTACGCCGGCGGCGAAGGGCGCGGCGCAGCAAGGCAGCGCGGCCGACCCATTCAGCGGCCTGAAATAAGCGAGCATCCCCACCATCTCCTTGCAAAGGAAGCGACATGCCCAAGTCCGACAGCGTGCAAAAACGCCTGAAGCAGGTACGCGCGCCGCGCGTGCAAATGACCTATGACGTCGAGATCGGCGACGCGATTGAAAACAAGGAGCTGCCCTTCGTGGTCGGCGTGCTGGGCGACTTTGGCGGCAACCCTGACAGCGAGAAAAAACGCCTGAAGGAGCGCAAGTTCGTTTCCATCGATAGCGCCAATTTCGACGAAGTGCTGTCCGGCGTGGAGCCGGTGGCCCGTTTCGCCGTGCCGAACCGTATCAGCGAGGCGGGCGGCACGTTCGCCGTCGATCTGCACTTCCGCTCGATGGACGACTTCCGCCCGGAATCGGTGGTGCGCCAGGTCGATCCCTTGCGCAAGCTGCTCGAGGCGCGCACCAAGCTGGCCGACCTGCGCAACAAGCTGGCCGGCAACGACAAGCTGGAAGACTTGCTGACGGAAGTGCTGAACAACACGGACAGCCTGGCTACCCTGAAACCGCAGTTCCCAGCGCAGGAGGATTGAGATGAGTACCCAGGCAGAGGCCCTAGCAGTATCCACGCCCGGCGCGCCGGCCGCGACCGACTTGCTCGACCAGATCGTCGAGCAAAGCCGCGTCGCCAAGTCCGGTGCCGAACATGCGCGCGCGCGTGACCTGATCTCGGAACTGGTGGCCCAGGTGCTCGACGGCACGGTGCTGATGTCGAGCAGCCTGTCGGCCACCTTGGACGCGCGCGTGGCGGAGATCGACCGCCTGATTTCGGCCCAGCTCAGCGAAATCATGCACGCGGCGCCGTTCCAGCAGCTCGAACAAAGCTGGACGGGGCTGCGCTACCTGGTCGGCAATTCCGACACGGGCACGCGCCTGCAGATCCGCATGTTCAACGCCACCAAGCGCGAACTGGTGAAGGATTTCCAGGCCGCGCTGGAGTTCGACCAGAGCAGCATGTTCAAGAAGGTGTATGAAGAGGAATTCGGCACCTTCGGCGGTGCGCCATTTGCCGCGCTGCTGGGCGACTTCGCCATCTCGCGCCAGCCGGAAGACATGTATTTCGTCGAGCAGATGTCGCACGTCGCCGCCGCCGCGCACGCGCCCTTCATCGCCTCGGCTGCGCCGGAACTGTTTGGCCTGGAAAGCTACGGTGACCTGGGCAAGCCGCGCGACCTGGCCAAGGTGTTCGATACCGTCGAGTACGCGAAATGGAAAGCCTTCCGCGAATCCGAGGACGCGCGCTACGTCGGTCTGACCTTGCCCCGCTTCCTGGGCCGGCTGCCGTTCAATCCCGTCGACGGCACCACGGTCGACGGTTTTAACTTTGTCGAGGAAGTCGACGGCAGCGATCATCACAAATACCTGTGGTGTAACGCCGCGTATGCGTTTGGCAGCAAGCTGACGCGCGCCTTTGCCGACTACGGCTGGTGCGCCGCCATCCGCGGCGTGGAGGGCGGCGGCCTGGTGGACGACCTGCCGACCCACACCTTCAAGACGGACGAGGGAGACGTGGCCCTGAAATGCCCGGCCGAAGTGGCGATCACCGACCGGCGCGAAAAGGAGTTGTCGGACCTGGGCTTCATCTCGCTGGTGCATTGCAAGAACACGGCGTATGCGGCGTTTTTCGGCGCGCAGTCGGCGCAGAAAAGCCGCAAGTACAACAGCGACGCGGCCAACGCCAACGCGGTGCTGTCGTCGCAGCTGCAGTACATCTTCGCCGTCTCGCGCATCGCGCACTACATGAAGGCCATGATGCGCGACAAGATCGGCAGCTTTGCCGCCGCCTCCAGCGTGGAAGATTTTCTGAACCGCTGGCTGATGCAGTACGTGCTGCTCGACGATAACGCCAGCCAGGAACAGAAGGCACAGTTCCCGCTGCGCGAGGCGTCCGTGCAGGTACATGAAGTACCGGGCCGGCCCGGCGTGTACCGCGCCGTGTCGTTCCTGCGGCCGCACTTCCAGCTCGATGAATTATCCGTTTCGCTCCGACTGGTCGCGGAGTTGCCGAAGTCGACCAATTCCTGAGTCACCCATCTTTCAACCAGAGGAGCACACCATGGCAATCGATGTATATCTGCAGATAGACGGCATCAAGGGCGAGTCCACCGATGACAAGCACAAGGACTGGATCGAATGCAAATCGGTCAGCTGGAGCGTCGAGCAGCCGAAGTCCGCCACCGCCTCGACGGGCGGCGGCCACACGGCCGAACGCTGCGAACACAAGGACATCGTCATCTCCAAGCTGGCCGACCTGGCCTCGCCGGTGCTGCTGCAGACCTGCTCGGCCGGCAAGACCATCCCCAAGGCGCGCTTCGAATTCATGCGCGCCGACGGCCAGGGGGAGCGCGTCAAGTATTTTGAGATCGAAATCGAGAACGTATTGATCGGCGCCGTGACGCCGAACGTGGAAGAAGGCGACATCCTCGGTGAACACGTCGGCTTCAAATTCTCGAAAGTGAAGTGGAAATACACGCAGCAAAAAGTGACGGGCGGCGCCGGCGGCAATACCTCGGGCGGCTGGGACCTGGCCGCGAACCGCGTGGCTTGATCCATGGTGCGCGGCGCGCGGCGGCCACCTTCGCCGCGCGCCGCGCCGATTTTTCAGGAGAGCGCATGGACAGCTATGTACCTGGCCTGTTTGACCGCCTGATGGATGACGGCGGCGGTGCGGCGGGCGGCGTGGCGGTGCGCCTGTCGCTGGAACAATTGAAGGATGCGGTGGCGCGCGACCTGGAGGAACTGCTCAACACGCGCGTGGCCCTGCCGCCCGGCGCGCTCGACGCCTATCCGGAATGCGCGGCCTCCATCGTCAACTATGGCCTCATCGATTTCGCCGGCATGTGCCTGTCCAGCAGCGATGACCGCGCCCGCATCTGCGCCGCGCTGAAGGCGGCCATCGAACGCCATGAACCGCGCCTGCGCAATGTGCGCGCCCGCCTGGAGCGCGAAGCGGGCAGCATCAACCGCGTCGGCTTCGTCATCAGCGGCACCCTGGCCGTGATGGCCGGCGGCGAGGCGGTCAATTTCGACGCCGTGCTGCAGCCGTCGTCGCTGCGCTATTCGATCAACCGCAAGGGAGCCGCCGCATGAGCAATCATTTGAAAACCCTGATCGCCAAACTCAATGACACGGCGCGCACGGCCGCCACCCGCGCCGCCGCCATCTGCGTGGGACTGGGCCAGTACGAAGTCGATGTCGAGCACCTGTTCCTGGCGCTGCTGGAGCAGGAGCGCAGCGATTTCGTCACCATCGCGCGGCGCAGCGAAATCAGCCTGACGGCGCTGGAGGCGGATTTGCGCCGCGAGATCGGCGGCTTCAGGACGGGCAGCGCGCGCACGCCCGTGTTTTCGCGTCACTTGCCGCTGCTGTTCGAACACGCCTGGCTGATCGCTTCGCTGGACACGACGCGGCCAGGGCCCATCCGCAGCCGCCATCTGTTGCTGGCGCTGCTGACGGAGCCGGAACTGTCGCAGCTCGCGTACCGCGGCTCGAAGCTGTTCGCCCGCTTCAGCGTGGAGCAGTTGAAACACCATCCGGACAAGCTGACGGCAGGTTCTGATGAAGAGGAAAGCGCGGCAGTGCCGCAGCTTGCCGATCTGTCCGAAGATCCTGTTGCCGCCCTGGCCAGCAAAACCCCGGCGCTGGACCAGTTCACCACCGACCTGACGCAGCTGGCGCGCGACGGCAAGCTCGATCCCGTGATCGGCCGCGAGGCCGAGATACGCCAGGCCGTCGACATCCTGCTGCGCCGGCGCCAGAACAATCCGATACTCACGGGCGAGGCGGGCGTGGGCAAGACGGCCGTGGTGGAAGGCCTGGCACTGCGCATTGCTGCCGGCGACGTGCCCGAGGTGCTGCAGGGTGCGCACATCCACGCGCTCGACATGGGCTTGCTGCAGGCCGGCGCCAGCGTGAAGGGCGAGTTCGAAAGCCGGCTGAAAAATGTCATCGACGAGGTGGCGAAAAGCCCGCATCCGATCATCCTCTTCATCGACGAGGCGCATACCATGATCGGCGCCGGCGGCCAGGCGGGACAGAACGACGCGGCCAATCTGCTGAAACCGGCGCTGGCGCGCGGCGCCCTGCGCACCATCGCCGCCACCACCTGGAGCGAGTACAAAAAGTACTTTGAAAAGGATGCGGCGCTGGCGCGGCGCTTCCAGGTGGTGAAGGTGGAAGAGCCGAGCGAAGACATCGCCTGCGCCATGCTGCGCGCCATGGCGCCGCTGATGGAGCGCCACTTCGGCATCCGCGTGCGCGACGCCGCCATCGTCGAGGCGGTGCGCCTGTCGCACCGCTACATCAGCGGGCGCCAGCTGCCCGACAAGGCCATCAGCGTGCTCGATACGGCGTGTGCCAAGGTGGCGCTGGGCCAGCGCGCCACGCCGGCGCAGCTGGAAAACGCGAACCGGCGGCAGGAACGCATCGGTGCGGAAATCGCCGCCCTGAGCCGCGAGGCGGCCGATGGCGAAGCGCCCGACAAGGCCGGCGCCGCGCGCCTGGCGCAGCTGCGGCGCGAGCATGACGAAGGACAGGCGCAGATCGCGGCGCTGGCGCAGCGCTGGGAGCGCGAAAAAACGCTGGTGGCGCAGATTGGCGACTTGCGCGCGCAGCTGCGCGGCGAGCGGCCGGGCGAGATCGGCGCGGCGCGCCTGCTGGCGCTGAAGGAAGAGCTGGCGGCCCTGCAGGGAGAAGCGCCGCTGTCGCCGCTGGAAGTCGATGCGCAGGTGGTGGCCGGCATCGTCGCCGGCTGGACCGGCATCCCGCTGGGAAAAATGCTCAAGGACGAGATCCGCACGGTGCTGACCCTGGAGGGCGCGCTGCGCGAACGGGTGCTGGGACAGGACCACGTCATCGACGCGGTGGCGCAGCGCGTGCGCACGGCGCGCGCCAGCCTGGACGACCCGAACAAGCCGCAAGCCGTGTTCCTGTTCACGGGGCCGTCGGGCACGGGCAAGACGGAAACGGCGCTGGCGCTGGCCGATCTGCTGTACGGCGGCGAGCGCAAGCTCATTACCATCAACATGAGCGAGTACCAGGAAGCGCACAGCGTGGCCGGCCTGAAAGGCTCGCCGCCCGGCTATGTCGGCTATGGCGAAGGCGGCGTGCTGACGGAAGCCGTGCGGCGCCAGCCCTACAGCGTGGTGCTGCTCGACGAGGCGGAAAAAGCCCACCCCGACGTGCTTGAATTGTTCTTCCAGGTGTTCGACAAGGGCGTGCTCGATGATGCGGAAGGGCGCGAAGTCGATTTTCGCAACACCATCATCATCGCCACGTCGAACCTGGGTTCCGGCGCCATGATGGCCGCCTGCCTGAACCGGGTCGCGCAAGACTTGCCCACGCCGGCCGCGCTGGAAGAACTGGTGCGCCCGCAACTGGTGGCGCACTTCAAGCCGGCCCTGCTGGGGCGCCTGAAAGTGCTGCCGTTTTATCCCCTGAACGACGCGGTGCTGGCCGAAATCATCGCCCTGAAGCTGGCGAGGATAGGCGCGCGCATCGCGCGCAACCACCAGGCGCAGTTCAGCCATGACGCGGGCCTGGTCGACGCCGTGCTGGCGCGCTGCACCGAGGTCGATTCGGGCGCGCGCAATGTCGATCAAATTCTGAACGGCAGCCTGCTGCCGGCGATCGCCGAAGCGGTGCTGGCGCGCATGGCGGCAGGCGAGCCGGTCGCATCGATACGCGTCACTGCAAATAAGCAGGGGCAGTTCAAATACACCATCAAATAACGTCAGCAAGTAACGTCACCCCGCGGAGGGCACCATGTTCAATCTGGAGCAGTTGCTGCACCCCGTCAGCGCCGTCAGTCCCTGCGGCGAAGACATCACCTTCAGCCAGGAGCTCGACGCCATCGCGCGCGCGCGCCAGCACGACGACCCGAGCCTGGACCAGGGCGAGTGGGTGACGGCGCTGAAGGAAGCCGACTGGCCTTTCGTGGCTACGCGCTGCGAACAGCTGATCGCCACGCACAGCAAGGATTTGCGCGTGGCCGTGTGGCTGGCCGAAGCGCACGCGAAGACGCGCCACTTCCGTGGCTTGGGCGACGGCTACGCGCTGCTGGCCGGCCTGTGCGAGCGCTATTGGGATGGCCTGTATCCGCCGGCGGAAGAGGGCGACCAGGAACAGCGCATCGGCAATGTCTTCTGGCTGCTCTCGCGCACGCCGCAGCTGCTGCGCGAGATTCCGCTGACGGAAGGCGCCGACGGCCTGTTTTCGCTGCAGGATTTCGATGCGGCGCGCCAGCGTGCGGCCGCCAGCCTGGTGCCGGGCGCAGCGGAGCAGGGCTGGGGCGATGCGCGCCACGACGAAGGCGTGACCCTGGCGCAGATGGAGGCGGCGCGGCAAAGGAACTCGCGCGCCTTTTCCGACGGCCTGCTGGCCGATGCCCAGTACTGCATGCAGTCGCTGCTGGCGTTCGAGCGCAGCGTCGACGCGCGTTTCGGCGTCGACGGTCCGAGTTTTCGCGCCGCGCGCGAAGCGCTGGAAAACGCCATTCATTTCATCGCGCCGCTGTCACCGGATGCGGGCTTTGCCGGCGCGCCGAGGGCCGCTGGCCAGGGCGCTGACGCAGGCGCAGGCGGGAGCGCCATCGTGCAGCGCCAGCAGGCGCTGGCCCAGCTGCGTCAGGTGGCCGATTTTTTCCGCCGCACGGAGCCGCACAGCCCCGTCGCCTACCTGGCCGACAAGGCTGCCAGCTGGGGCGAGCTGCCGCTGCACCTGTGGCTGCGCGCCGTCGTGAAGGATTCAAGCACCCTGGCGCAACTCGACGAAATGCTGGGCACGAACAGCGCGAACGGATGATTGGTTTGCGCGCTTCCATGCTAATCTTCCGGCATGTCCAGAATGTTCATCCTGCCTGCCGCGCTATGCCTGTTCCTCGCTGCCAGTGCGCGGGCGGAGGGGGCGACGCCGCTGGTGATCTATGGCGACGACGATTATCCGCCGTACTCCTACGTCGACAACGGCCAGCTGAAAGGCATCTACACGGAGATCGTGCGCGAAGCCGTGCAATCGATGCCGCAATATGCGGTGCAACTGCGTCCCGTGCCGTGGAAAAGGGGCGTGCTGATGCTGCAGACTGGCGAGGCGTTTGCCCTGTATCCGCCGTATTCGTGGCGCAGCGAGCGACCGTACGTGCGCTATTCCGTGCCGTTGCTGATGGAGCAGCTGGTGGTGCTGTGCAACCAGGACGTGCTGGCGAAGCGCGCGCTGCGGCAATGGCCCGCCGATTACGGCGGCCTGCACATCGGCGTGAACGCGGGTTTTTTGCTGGGCGATGCGCAACAGACGGCAGCCCTGCAAGCGGCCAGCATCGTGTTCGATACGGCCAAGGGCACGCGCACGAATCTGCTCAAGCTGATGCGCGGGCGTATCGATTGCTATGTCAGCGACCGCCTGTCGGCGCAATGGGAATTGCAGCGCATCCGGCGCGAGGGTGCGCCGGGCACGCCGATGCAGGCGATACAGGAAACCGCGCAGCTGGCCAGCCAGCAGGGCCACCTGGGTTTTACGGAGCGCCGGCCCGCCGCCTACCCTTATCGCGATGACTTTATCGAACAATTCAATGCCGCCATCGTGCGCATGCAAGCCAATGGCGCAATCCGCCGCATCCTGGACCGCGCGCTGCTGCCCTGACTGATTCAACCCGATGGAGAAAAACATGAAAAGAATATTATTGCTATGTGTGCTCGTGCTGGCCGGCTGCGTAGGCCGGCCCGAGAATATTGTACCTGTCAGCAATTTCGACACGACCCGTTATCTGGGCAAATGGTATGAGATCGCGCGCCTCGACCACTCGTTCGAGCGGGGCCTGAGCCACGTGACGGCCGACTACAGCCTGCGCCAGGATGGCGGCCTGAAAGTGCTCAACCGCGGCTACCAGGATGCGGACGCGAAGTGGAAGGAAGCGGAAGGCAAGGCGTATTTCGTCGACAAGAAAGACGTGGGCTACCTGAAAGTGTCGTTTTTCGGGCCCTTCTATGGTTCCTACATCGTGTTTGATTTGGACCAGCATGATTACAGCTATTCCATGATCAGCGGCCCCGACAAGTCCTACTTCTGGTTGCTGTCGCGCACGCCCACCATGGATCCTGCCTTGCAGCGGCGCCTGATCGAGAAAGCCGGCGGCTTGGGTTTCGATACATCAAAATTGATCTATGTGAAGCAAAACTGACCTTGCTTGCCTGCCGCCCGTTCGTGGCGGCATACCGTCTTCTGGTTGTTGCTTTTCTGCATGTTATTTCTTGCAATACCATCCTGATTCACTCACAATCTGCTCCAAAGTGGTGCGCTGCGGCGTGCTGCCATTCTGGTGACGCGCCTGCCGTTGCGTCGCCGCCCGTGATTGCCGCACGGCAGATGCCTGCTATATTGATACGTAGCAGCACGTCGGTTTCGTGGCGTCTGTGCATTGTTTTTTTCAGATAGGAATCACGCAATGAAAAACCTCAAAATCGGCGTACGTCTCGGTGGCGGTTTTGCCGCCGTCCTGCTCCTGTTGACGACCCTGACCGTGGTGGGCATCGTGCAGATGCAAAGCGCCAGCAAGGAAACCGATGCGCTGGTCAACGTCAAGGTGCGCAACGAGCGCCTGATTGGTGAATGGACCAAGGTCATCGAGGTGAACGCGGCGCGCACGGCGGCCGCCTGGAAAGTCGGCGATCCCGAACACCAGAAGCAGTTTGAACAGGAAATGGCCGTCTCGTCGGCACGCGCCACGGAAATTCAGAACGCTATCGGCAAAAGCGAGCTGAATGCCGAAGAGCAATCGCTGTACCAGGAGGTGCTGAGCACGCGCAAGGCTTACACGGAAGTACGCAAGAATGTGTTCAAGGCCAAGAATGCGGGCGACCTGGAACTGGGCAAGCGCCTGTACGAAGGCGACATGGCCGCCAAGCGCGACATCTACCTGGCATCGTTGAAGAAGCTGGAACTGCTGGAAGCCAAATTGCTCGATGAAACGGCTGCGCAAATCCGTTCGCGCTACGAAAACGGCCGTCTGCTGCTGATCTCGCTGGGCGTGGTGGCCATCTTGCTGGGCATTGCCTGCGCCTACTGGATCACGCGCTCGATCACGCGTCCCATCACGCGTGCAGTCGAGGTGGCGCAAGCCGTTTCCGCCGGCGACCTGACCAGCCATATCGTCGTGGAAAGCCGCGATGAGACGGGGCAATTGATGCACGCGCTGAAAAACATGAACGATAAACTGGTCAGTATCGTGGGCCAGGTGCGCGCCGGCACCGAATCGATCAGCACGGCGTCGAGCGAAATCGCGGCCGGCAACCTGGACCTGTCGTCGCGCACGGAAGAGCAGGCCAGTTCGCTGGAAGAGACGGCATCGTCCATGGAAGAGCTGACCTCCACCGTGAAACTCAACGCCGACAATGCGCGCAGCGCCAACCAGCTGGCCATCGACGCCTCGCAGATCGCCAGCAAGGGCGGCGTGGTGGTCTCGGAAGTGGTCAGCACCATGGGCTCGATCAACGATTCCTCGCGCAAGATCGTCGACATCATCAGCGTCATCGACGCCATCGCCTTCCAGACGAATATCCTGGCCCTGAACGCGGCCGTCGAAGCGGCCCGCGCCGGCGAGCAGGGCCGTGGTTTTGCCGTCGTGGCCTCCGAGGTGCGCAACCTGGCGCAGCGCTCCAGCGCGGCGGCCAAGGAAATCAAGGGCTTGATCGACGATTCCGTGCAAAAGGTCGAGGCCGGTTCGCAACTGGTGGACAAGGCGGGCCGCACCATGGACGAGATCGTGCAAAGCATCAGCCACGTGACGCAGATCATGAACCAGATCACCGACGCCAGCGATGAGCAGCGCACCGGCATCGAACAAGTCAACCGGGCCATCGGCCAGATGGACCAGGTAACGCAGCAAAACGCGGCCCTCGTGGAAGAAGCGGCGGCGGCGGCCGAATCCATGCAGGAACAGGCAGCCAAGCTGGCCGACGTGGTGGGCGTGTTCAAGCTCGATGCCACGCAGCAATATGCATCGGCCAGTGCTGCTCCGTCCGTGACGGCGTCTGAGCCCATCAAAGCTGCGGTGCGGCCTGCCATGCGGCACGCCACGCCGCGGACGCCGGCACCCTCCGTGGCCGCGCCTGCGCCGGGCAAGGCGGCGCCAGCGGACGCTGTGCGCGCACGCACACCGAAGACGCCGGTGGCATCCGGTGCCGACGACTGGGAAGAGTTTTAAGCGCAGGTGTTTTAAGCGCAGCTTTCCCTTGGCATGGCGTGGGCGCTACAATCGCGGCTTGAAGACAGCCGCGAACGCGCTCCGCCATGACCACCCGCCGTACCTCCCGCTCTATTTCCAGCGCGATCGCCAGCCCTGGCGCCGCATCCTCCTTCCAGGCTGAACCCGCCAAACGGGCACGCTGCCCGGTCTGCCTGCGCGCTGCGTCCAGCTGCATTTGCCGCTGGACTGCCCCCGTCGCCCACGCCGTGGACGTGCTGATCCTCCAGCATCCGCTGGAAGTCCACAACGCCAAGGGCAGCGCCCGCTTGCTGCATCTGAGCCTGCCCAACAGCCGCCTGCTGACGGGCGAACAGTTTGCCCCCGACACCCTTGCCCAATTGTTGGCCGACAAGCACAATGTGCTGCTGTACCCGGATACGCCAGGCGACCGTTCGCTGGGCATCGCGCCGCCGCCAGCGCTCGACCCGTCCATCTTGCTCGATCCGCCCCGATTTGCGAGCCAATTGCGGCTGGTGGTGCTGGACGCCACCTGGCGCAAGAGCCGCAAGATGCTGTATCTGAATCCCCTGTTGCAACAGTTGCCGCGCCTGCCGCTGCGCGATACACCCGCTTCCCATTATCTGATCCGCAAGGCGCATGCGCCAGACCAGTTATCGACGCTGGAAGCGACGTGCTATGCCCTGATGCAGTTGGAGCAGGACGCTTCCCGCTTCGTTCCCTTGATCACGGCATTTGACGGGTTTGTCGCGCAGCAGTTGAGTTATGTCATGCCGCATGGCGAAAAAGCTTGAAACGACAGCACGGTAGCCCTTGATCTTGGCCGCACAGCGGCATAGTATACTGTACGTATATACAGTTGATGGGGCCGTTCATGAAAGCAATCATTCCAGAGCACGATGACAGCTTCGCCGGGCAAGCCATGTTGCCGCCGCAATCGCTGAAAGCGCAAAAGGGGCGCGGGGCCGTCTCGAACTTGCAGGGGCGTCACGAGACGCATGCGCGCGCCGGTTTCGATGACGGCTGGAGCGTGGGCGGCCTGGACGAGGCAGCTGGGGAGGCGGCGGCGCCGGGATGGAAGACGCAGGTCAGCGACGAACAGGCGCGCACCATTCTCACGCGCAACGCTTCGCCCGATTTGCCCTTCAACGTGTCTCTGAACCCGTACCGGGGGTGTGAACATGGCTGTATTTATTGCTTTGCCCGCCCCACGCACAGCTACCTGGGCCTGTCGCCGGGCCTGGATTTCGAAAGCCGCATCTACGCCAAGGTGAACGCCCCCGAACTGTTGCGGCGCGAACTGGCCAAGCCGTCGTATGTGCCCGAACCGATCGCCCTGGGCGTCAATACCGATGCGTATCAGCCGTGCGAACGCGAACGGCAGCTGACGCGGCGCGTGCTGGAAGTGCTGCACGAATGCGACCACCCCGTGGCGCTGATCACGAAATCATCGCTGATCGAGCGCGATATCGACATGCTGGCGCCCATGGCGGCCAGGCGCCTGGCTGCCGTGGCCGTCACTGTCACGACGCTGGACCCGGCCATCGCGCGCACCCTGGAGCCGCGCGCGGCCGCCCCGGCGCGGCGCCTGCGCACCATCCGCACCCTGACGGAGGCGGGTATTCCCGTGGGCGTGAGCATCGCGCCCATCATCCCGTTCGTGACGGAGCCGGAAATCGAGCAGCTGCTCGAAGCCGTGCGCGACGCGGGCGCCATCCACGCCCATTACGTGGTGCTGCGCCTGCCGTGGGAAGTGAGCCCCTTGTTCCAGCAATGGCTGGAAGCGCACTTTCCGGAGCGTGCCCAGCGCGTGATGAACCGGGTGCGCGAAATGCGTGGCGGCAAGGATTACGACAGCGCGTTCGGCGCGCGCATGCGCGGCGAGGGTGTGTGGGCTGACCTCATCCGCCAGCGCTTTGAAAAGGCCGTGCACCGGCTGGGGCTGCACGGCAAGGGCGGCCGCTTCAAGCAGCTCGATTGCACGCAATTCCGCCGGCCGCTGGTGGTGCCGCCGCTGGGTGCAAAGGTAAGGAAGGGCAATGCGGGGCAGTTGGATTTGTTCTAGCGCATGCAGCGTGGACGGGGCGGGA